>QKGH01000327.1 GCA_003250495.1 Marinobacterium sp. | reverse complement strand
CAGCGCCTGCTGTTCGCGGTCATGCAGCTGCAGCAGCAGTTGCCCGGCCGCGACCCGGTCGCCCTCGTGTACCAGCAACTGCTCGACCCGTCCGCCGGAGGGCATCGACAGGCCGGAGCGGCGGCAGGCGCGGATGGTACCGGCCCGGCTGTTGGCGGCGATCTGCTCCACCGGGCCGAGACCCACCGCGATCAGGTCGACGGCGATAGGGGCGGGGCGGGACCATAGCCAACCCGCTGCGCCGATCAGCAGCAGGATCACCAGCAGTATCAGGGCGCGCTTCATAGGTATCTCCAGCAGCATCGGTCAGGCGTCCTTTGCAGCGCCTCGTATGCCAGTATAACGCTGGCTTGGAGGGAGCACGAAGCCGCCGGCCGATCCCGCGCCGGCGTGCCGCCGGGGCAGGGGCCGGGATCAGGAGGGGGTGCGCATATCGTGTCGGTTGAGCTCCAGCCCGCGGTTACGGCAGGCCAGGTAGTTGCGGCGGGTGGCGTCCAGGATCGCTTCCTCCTGGACGATGATCTCGACGATGCGCCCGAATTCGAACGCGGACTCCGGCAGCTCCAGCGCCAGGTTGGCGTAGACCTCGCGGTGAACGCTGCGCTGCGGATCCAGTCCGATCTCGATCGGCGCGCCGGGTTCGCTACCCTGCAAGGCATGGGGCACGAAGGCGTCGGCGCGGAACGACCAGAGCCGGGCGTCGAGGCGCTGCGCCTCCTCGGTAGTGTCCACCTGGATATAGATCCTGAGGCCCTGCCCCAGGATCTTTTCGCACAGCCGGCACAGGAACAGCTCGCGGCTGTCAGGGTCGGCGTCGGGCAGGATGTAGTAGTCGGCGCGACTCATCCTCAGTGCGTGTGCTCGTGCCCGTGCTCGTCCTCATCGCCCCCCTGCTGCTCGGCCAGGTCGAGCAGGTACTGGGTCAGCAGCGGTACGCAGCGGCCGGTGGCACCCTTCTGCTTGCCGCTTTTCCACGCCACGCCGGCGATATCCAGGTGCGCCCAGCGGTACTCCTTGGTAAAGCGGGACAGGAAGCAGGCGGCGGTGATGGTGCCGGCCGGCCGGCCGCCGATGTTGGCGATATCGGCGAAGTTGGAGTCCAGCTGCTCCTGGAACTCGTCCCACAGCGGCAGCTGCCAGGCGCGGTCGGCGGCGTATTCGCCGGCGTCGAGCAGGGCGGCGGCCAGTTCGTCGTCGTTACTGAGCAGGCCGCTGGCCTGGTGACCGAGGGCGATGATGCAGGCGCCGGTCAGGGTGGCGATATCGACGATGGTGGCGGGTTTGAAACGGGCGGCGTAGGTCAGCGCGTCGCACAGCACCAGGCGGCCTTCGGCGTCGGTGTTGAGGACTTCAACGGTCTGCCCGGACAGGGTGGTGATGATATCGCCCGGCTTGGTCGCCTTGCCGCTCGGCATGTTCTCGGCGGCGGCGATGATGCCGACCACGTTCAGCGGCAGCTGCATCTCGGCGACCGCTTCCAGGGTGCCCAGCACGCTGGCGGCGCCGCCCATGTCGAACTTCATCTCGTCCATCTCGGCGCCCGGTTTCAGGCTGATACCGCCGGTGTCGAAGGTGATCCCCTTGCCGACCAGTACATGCGGCTGTTCACCCTGTTCCGCGCCCTTGTACTGCATCACGATCAGCCGTGACGGCTGCTCGCTGCCGCGACCGACGGAGAGCAGGGCGCCCATGCCGAGCGCTTCCATCGCCGCCTCGTCGAGGATCTCCACCTCGATGCTGTCGAACTCCTCGGCCAGGGCGATGGCGCGTTCGGCCAGGTGGCTCGGGGTGCAGATGTTGCCGGGCAGGTTGGCGACCTCGCGGGCGCTGCTGACGCCGTTGGCGATGGCGACGCCGTCGAGCAGGGCGCCTTCACCGAGTTCGGTATCCGCTTCGCCGAGCAGGATGTTGATGTGCTCGAGTTTGATCGGATCGGCTTTTTTGCTCTTGGTGGTGTCGTACTGGTACAGCTCGGCGGAGCTCCACTCCACCAGCTGACGCACCTGGCGGTAGGTGTCGTCGCTGGCGCTGGCCAGGCCGTCCAGTGCGAACAGCACGCTGCCGATGCCGGATTTGCGCAGGGTCGCGGTGATTGCACTCACCAGTTTGGCGTAGTGGCGGTCCTTGCGTTCGTCGGTCTTGCCGAGGCCGACCACCAGCACGCGGCGTGCCTTGATGCCCGGTACCTTGGGCAGCAGCAGTTGCTCGCCGGCCTTGCCGGTGATGTCGCCACTGGCGATCAGCTCGCTGAGGTAACCCGATGCGGCACTATCGATGGCGCTGGCCGACGGGCTCAGCTTGCCCTCCGCCTCGACGCCGACGACGACACAATCGGTTTCCAGGGCTTCGACCTGGCCATTGACGATCTCGAAATCCATGACGACTCCATACAAGACTTTGCATAATGATTGAGGGATAATGCGGGACGCCGCTATGACAGGTAAGGATGACGGGCGCCGGTGCTATCCGGAAAGCCGCACTATAAACCATTTCTTCGACTCGAAACCATGTTCGCGACTGGGATTCCGCTTTGATCATTTTCCGTTATCTCTCGCGTGAGGTACTGGTTTCCACCGGTGCCGTGACCGCCGTACTGCTGCTGATCATCACCAGCGCCCGCCTGATCAAGTACCTCGCCGATGCCGCTACCGGCAAGCTCGATGCGCAGTTCGTGCTGCAGGTGCTGGCGTTCCGTATCCCCGGTTTTCTCGAACTGCTGCTGCCGCTGGGGCTGTTCCTCGGCATCCTGCTCGCCTTCGGTCGCCTCTACCTGGAGAGCGAAATGGTGGTGATGCGCGCCTGCGGCGTCAGCCACAAGCGGCTGGTGCTCTATGCGCTGGGGCCGGCGCTGCTGGTGGCGGCGCTGGTCGCCGCGACCTCGCTGTTCATCGCCCCCTGGGGGGTGGCGCAGGCGAAGCAGATTTTCGCCCAGCAGCAGGCGCGCAGTGAGCTGGAGTTGCTGACGCCGGGACGCTTTCAGTCCCAGAGCCGTGGCGAGCAGGTGACCTATGCCCAGGGGCTGGATGCCACGGACGGTTCGCTGCAGGGGGTGTTCATCGCCCAGCGCAACGACGCGGGCCAGCCGGTGCTGCTCTATGCCGAACGCGCGCAGCGCCAGATCCTGCCGCAGCAGGGACGTTTCCTGGTGCTGGAAAACGGCTACCGCTACGACGGCAATCCGGGCGAAGCCAGCTACAGTGAAACCCGCTTCGGCGGTTATGGCGTACGCCTGCCGGAACCGGCCGCGGCGCTGGAGATCCGCGAAGCCGATGCGAAGCCGACCGCCGAGCTGTGGCGCAGCGACGACACCAAGCTGCGTACCCACCTGCACTGGCGCCTGTCGTTGCCGGTGCTGGCGTTTATCGTGACCCTGATCGCGGTACCGATGAGCCGCACCAACCCGCGCCAGGGGCGCTACTCGAAACTGATCCCGTCGATCATCATCTACCTGATCTATGTGACGCTGCTGATGGCCACCCGCTCGGCGGCCGAGGATGGCGACCTGGGGATCTGGGTGTTGTGGGCGATCCACGCGGTGTTCCTGCTGCTGGCGGTCAACCTGATCTTCGCCGACCGGTTCTGGGATGCGATATGGCATCGCCTGCCGGGATTGCCGCGGTTGCAGCGTAACGGAGGGAGCGCCTGATGGGTAAACTGGACCGCTATATCGCCGGCCAGGTGCTGGCGGCGATCGCCGTGGTGTTGCTGATCGTGGTGGGGCTGGATCTGCTGACGGCGTTGGTCGATGAGCTGGACCGGCTCAGCGAGCGCTATAACTTCCTGTCGATGCTGGCCTACCTGCTGTTGACGGTGCCGCGCCGGCTGTATGAGTTCATTCCGCTCAGCGCACTGGTCGGTTGCCTGGTGGGGCTGGGGACGCTGGCCAGCCAGTCGGAGCTGACGGTGATGCGGGCGGCGGGGTTTTCTACCGCGCGTATCGTACTGGCGGTGTTCAAGCCGGTATTGCTGCTGATGCTGTTCGCCCTGCTGCTGGGGCAGTATATCGCGCCGGTGACCGAGCAGTATGCGCTGGGCAAGCGCGCGGTGGCGATGGCCGAGGATGGCATGCTGCATGCCGGCGAGGGAGCCTGGCACCGGGACGGTAACGAATTCGTGCATATCGCCGCGGTAGAACCCGATGGCGTGATCCATGGCGTGACCCGTTACCAGTTCGACGACCAGCACCGCCTGGTCCGCTCCAGCTACGCCCGGCGCGGTGAGGCCAGTGCCGACGGCTGGCTGTTGACCGACGTGGCGCAGACCCAGCTCGATGGCGAGCGTACGCTGGCCAACAGCCTGGAACGGGAGCGCTGGCAGACCGCGCTGACCCCGGAGTTGCTGGCGGTGATCATCGTCAAACCGGAGGACCTGTCGATCAGCGGGCTCTGGTCCTACGCCAGTTACCTGCTCGACCAGGGGATCAATCCCGATGTCTACCTGCTGGCGTTCTGGAACAAGTTGCTGCAGCCGCTATCGATCGGCGCCCTGGTGCTGGTGGCGGTCTCCTTCATCTTCGGACCGCTGCGTAATGTGACCGTGGGACAGCGCGTGGTGGCCGGCGTCATCGTCGGTCTGGCGTTCAAATTCGCCCAGGATATGCTCGGCCCTGCCAGCAGCGTATTCGGTTTCTCGCCGCTGCTGGCGGTATTGCTGCCGGTGATCATCTGCCTGCTGGCGGGGGTGGTGTTGCTGAAACGGGCCGGCTGACGACGGCCCGGGTTTACCGCTTGTCGCTCTTGTTATCGCCGCGGGGCAGGGACACGATACAGCTCTCCGACCAGCGGTCATGCCAGGTCAGGTGTTCGTCGCCGAACAGCATCCACAAATAGCCCAGTCCCAGCGGGATCCAGGAGACGATGGCGGTCAGGTAGCGGATCAGCGCCTGGGTCCAGCTGATGCGCTGGCCATCGAAGGTCTGGACGCGCAGACGCCAGGCCTGCATCCCCAGGGTCTGTCCGCTCTTGGTCCAGAAATAGCCAAAGAACAGAAACACGCAGCAGAAGGTGGCGGACTGCACCGCGGCACGCCCCATCGGCGTATCGACACCGCCCTGGTTCAGCAGGGTGGCCACTATCCCGACCCCGATCCAGATCGATACCACGATTAGTCCGTCATAGACCATCGCCGCCAGGCGCTTGGCGAATGAGGCGGGACTGACGTTGGATTGGTCGTCGCGAAACGGGCGCTGGATCCGCGTCGGTTGCTGCTGGACTGGCTGTGGTTCACGACTGCGACGTTGTTTGCGAGGAGCGCGCGGCATGGCTGGGACACCTGTCACTGCTGGGGCGGGGTGCGGAGCGCCCGGAGGCGCTCCACGGCATGATGGATCAGTTCTGGTTCGGCTGGACGTATTTCGCCTTGTACTCGGCGGCCAGGCTGTCGGCGGCCTGCTGCTGGGTCGCGTCGAGCTTCATCTTCAGGCGTCCGCCGATGGTGGCGGCGGTGGTGTTGCCCAGTTCGGCGGCGTTTTTCATCCAGGCGTAGGCGACCACATCCTGGTCGGCACCGTTATCCTGGCCGTGCGCGGTGGCGTACAGGGTGCCGAGGAAGAACATCGATTCGCTGTCGCCGCGGCTGGCGGCTTTCAGGTACCACTGTTCGGCAGCGGCGAAGTCCTGCGCCACGCCGGTACCGAAGTTGTAGCAGCGTCCCATGTTATGCCAGGCGCTCAGGTTGTCCTGCTCGGCGGCCTTGCTGAACCAGTCGAAGGCGGCGTCGGCGTCGCGTTTGACGCCCTGGCCGAACTCGAACATCTCGCCGACCCTGTTCTGGGCGCTGGCGTTACCGGCCTCGGCATCGGGCAGCAGTTTTTCGTATTCGGCCAGGTAGGCTTTGTTTTTCAGTGCGCGCAGGCTGTTGACGCTGCCCAGGTGGCCCTGGCGCGCGCCGCGCTCGTAATATTTGCGGGCCAGATCGCTGTCGGCGGTCACACCCCAGCCGTTTTCATACATCTGACCGAGCAGGTTCATCGCATCGGCATCTCCCTCTTTCGCCAGGGGAGACAGTTCCGTCAGCGCTGCAGCATAGTCCTTGGCTTCGAACGCGCGTTGCCCGGCACTCAGTGAAGCGGCGCCGGCGATGTCGATCTGCAGGCTGAGCAGCAGACCGGCGGTTGTCAGGAGAGCGAATTTTTTCATTAATCCTAGCCTTCAGATTCAGCTAAAACATTTATGGATCCTATGGGATCCGCCAGGGTTTACCGGGAAAAGGAGGCCTGGTCGACCGGACTGGCACGATGCTGATCGGTCATTCAGGACATTTCAGTGTTCTCTAATATGCGCGCAAATTGTACCGGAATTGAGCCGCAGAGGCAGCCCGTAACGCTGTTTCCTGTCAATATTGCCGCACCCCAGTCAATCTTTGCGCTGTGGGCTGAGCAACTCGACCATGTAGCCGTCCGGGTCTTTGACGAAGGCGAGGATGCTGCTGCCGTGCTTCATCGGCCCGGCTTCCCGGACCACGGCGCCCCCCTTGGCCTTGATCGCCTCGCAGGCGGCATAGACATCGTCCACTTCGATGGCGACATGGCCGTAGGCGTTGCCCAGCTCGTAGGCGTCGGTGTCCCAGTTGTGGGTCAGCTCCAGCACCGTCTGCTCGCTTTCCTCGCCGTAACCGACGAAGGCGAGCGTGAAACGTCCCTCCGGATAGTCCTTGCGCCGCAACAGGCGCATCCCCAGGACATCGGTATAGAACGCGAGCGATTGTTCCAGGTCGGTCACGCGGAGCATGGTGTGCAGGATACGCATAGGAGCCTCGATCGGTGGGTACGGCATTTGCCGTACGCAGTCTGAGAAAACAGGAAATTTGGGGATCGTCGGTGCTAGATTTCGACCGCTCCCTCTTGCTCCCGACAGTTTACAATGCTTAATTACAGGAATTAAGAACAACAAAAGGGAGAGCGGCCCATGTTTCAAGATATGAATAGTATGCTGAACCAGTCGATGGAGCCTTTTAAGGCACTGGTCGAGATTCAGACCAAAATGCTCGAGGAGCTGACCCGGCAGCAGATGGAGTGCACCAAGGCCTGTATCGATGCCACCATGCAGCAGGCCAAGGAGTTGCAGAAGTGTCAGAACCCCGGCGACCTGCTGACGTTGCAACAGGCCTACGCCAAAGAGCTGGAGGAGACGCTGAAGGCGGCCAACCAGCAGAATCTGAAAGCGCTGACCGAGGCGCGCGAAGCGATGCAGAAGCTGACCCAGGGCACTTTCGAGGCCTTTACCGGTAAGAAATAAGCAGCGCTGACCAGGCGCTCTGCCGGGCGCATGAAAAAGCAGCCATCTGGCTGCTTTTTCCGTTTGGGGCGGGCGTTTAGCGCAGGGGGGGCGCCGCGTCCGCCGGCATGGCGCGGGAAAGGACAATTCAGTTTTGCAGCGGCCGCTCCGGCTGCAATGAGATGGAAAAACAGTAGATGACACAGACGATAGGACTCTTTTTTGCCAGTACCACCGGTAACACCGAAGCGGTTGCCCAGCAGATCGCGCTGCTGATCGGCGATCGGGTACGGCTGCATGATGTGGCGCAGGAGGGGGTGGCGGCCCTGGTCGGCTACCAGCAGCTGATTCTCGGCATTCCGACCTGGGACTTCGGGGAGTTGCAGGAGGATTGGGACGCCAACTGGGACGCGTTGGGACAGCTGGATTTCAGCGGCAAGCGGGTGGCACTGTTCGGGCTGGGCGACCAGGTGGGCTATGGCGAGTGGTTTCTCGATGCGATGGGGCGTCTGGGCGAGCTGGTGTGCGTCCATGGCGGCGAGCTGGTGGGGTACTGGCCGGTCGACGGCTATAGCTTCGAAGCTTCCAAGGCGCTGGCGGAGGGGGGCACCCACTTTGTCGGGCTGGCGCTCGACGAGGATGGCCAGCCGGGGCTGACCGAAGAGCGGCTCAACGCCTGGATACCGCAGGTCCTGGCCGCGTTCGATGCCTGAGCGGCGGTGCCGCCGCGACGGGTAAATGCCGGGAACTTGTCAAATCAGTGTGTTCTAATATAGTTCGAATTTTTACATAGCAGCTCAGAAGGATACTGAACGATGAAGAAGCTTGTCATTGCAACACTCGCCGGCGCCCTGATGGTAGGCAGCCTGAGCGCCCAGGCCGATGCCGTCGAAGACGCGATCGAATTCCGCCAGGGGATCTTCCAGGGGTACAAATGGTACTTCGCGCCGCTGGGGGCGATGGTCAAAGGGAAGGCGGACTATGACGCCGCTGAATTCACCCGTCGTGCCAAGATGCTGTCCGTGTTGACGCCGATGGCGCTCGAAGGTTTCATCGAAGGCTCCGACAAAGGCGACACCGATGCCAAGGCTGAGATCTGGCAGCAGTTCGACAAGTTCTCCGGCGGTTTCGACATGATGCAGAGCAAGGTCGACGCGCTGGTTGCGGCTTCTGAAAGCGGCGATATGGAGCAGATCAAGCCGGCCTTTGCCGAAGTGGCCAAGACCTGCAAGGGCTGCCACGACAACTTCCGCGACTGATCGATAGCGGTTCGGCACGCGTCGACAGATGAAAACGGGTACCTCAGGGTACCCGTTTTGCGTTCGGGGCCGGCGTCGCCCGGTTACCGGCTCGGATTACAGGCTAGCCAGGGTCAGGAACAGCGCCACCGCCAGCAGGACGATGATAGCGCCTTTCCACAGCGGCGCCGGCATCCCGGCGTAATCGAGCTCGGCAACCGGCTTGCGGCCGTGCAGCATCGCCTGTACCAGCGGTTCGCGCTTGAAACGCTGGTGGTAGATGACGCCTGCCAGGTGCAGGGCGACGGCGATCATCAGCAGGTTGAAGTTGATCTCGTGGAATTCGGTGATGGCGCCGGCGATGTCGGAGCCGACCAGCGACATCAGCGGGCCCTCGGTAACGATATCGTCGGTGGCGAACAACCCGCTGCCTGCCTGCAGCAGGCACAGCAACAGCAGGGCCAGGACCATCCAGCCGCCCAGCGGGTTGTGGCCGA
>QKGH01000281.1 GCA_003250495.1 Marinobacterium sp. | reverse complement strand
ATCAGGATCGGCGCATCCTTCAGGATCGCCCGGGCGATGGCGATACGCTGGCGCTGGCCGCCGGACAGCAGCACGCCGTTCTCGCCGACCAGGGTATTGATCCCCTCCGGCAAGCGCTCCAGGAACTCGGTGACATGAGCCGCCCGCGCCGCCGCCAGGATCTGCTCCTCGGTGGCGCCGGCCATGCCACCGTAGGCGATATTTTCGGCGATACTGCCGTTGAACAGCACCACGTGCTGGCTGACCAGCGCGATCTGGGCGCGCAGGCTGTCCAGCCTGTACTCCTGCAGCGGCATGCCATCGAGCAGCAACTCGCCACTCCAGCCGTCGTTGAAACGCGGCAGCAGGCTCGCCAGCGTCGATTTACCGCTGCCGGACTTGCCGACCAGCGCCACGGTCTTGCCCGCCGGCAGCCTCAGGTTGAGTCCGTTGAGCACCAGCTCCTCGCTGCCGGGGTAGCGATAGCTCAGGTTCTTCAATTCCAGTTCGCCGTTGACCTTGCTCAGCTCGCGGCTGCCGCTGTCGACTTCGGTCGGCTCATCGAGGATATCGAACAGGCTCTCCGCCGCCGCGATCCCGCGCTGGATCATCGGGCTGACCTCGGTCAGCTGGCGGATCGGCTTGGTCAGCATCCCGGCGGTGGTCAGGAAGGCGACGAAACCGCCGGTGGTCATGCCGCCGATCACCTCGGGGCTCATCGCCAGGAACAGCAGCACCGACAGCGCCAGCGCGATCAGCAGCTGCACCAGCGGCGTATTCAGCGACTGGGTCACGATCAATTTCAGGAACTGGCGCTTGTTCTGCATGCTCGCGCGGTCGAAACGCGCCTTCTCCACCTCGCTACCGCCGAAGATCCGCACCACGCGATAGCCCTTGATCGCTTCCGAGGCGACCGCCGTAATATCCCCCACCGATGCCTGCAGGCGTCGGCTCAGACGCCGTATCCGCTTCGACGCGATGGTCACGACCAGGCCGATCACCGGCCCGGCGGCGAAGAAGATCAGCGTCAGTTTCCAGTTCAGGTAGAACATGTAGCCGAGCAGGCCGACCACGGTCAGCCCCTCGCGGATCACCACCTTGATCGCATTGGTGACCGCGCCGGTAATCTGTTCCACGTTGTAGGTCAGCTTGGCCAGCAGTTCGCCGCTGGAGTGGTTGTCGTAGTACTGGCTGGGCAGGCGCAGCATGCGCTGGAACACCCCGGTACGCATGTTGTGTACCGTCTCCCGCGCCACATAGCTCATGCTGTAGTTACCGACGAAGGCGCCGATGCCGCGTAGCAGGAAGATGCCGATGATCGACACCGACAGCCACCAGCGCTGGTCGAAGGCCCCCTCCTGCACCGTATCGACGACCATCTGCAGCCACTTCGCCGCCAGCGCCTGGCCGCCGCCATAGACTGCATAGCCGAGGGTGCTGAGCAGGAACCAGAGCCAGAGCGGCTTCACGTACACCAGCATGCGGCGATAGATCAGCCAGGCGGAATCGGGTTTCTCGGGAAGCGTTTTTCCAGACATATGCAACTACACCTTGGGTGGAAGCCGCATTATACAGCCCTTTATCCAGATAGCTTCAGCCACCGCCCCAAGATTGCCGGCCGCGGTTTGCCGACCTCCCGCCGGGACCGTACAATCTCTGCACCGCCAACCCGACAATAGATAACTGCACTTTGAATCAGGCCGACTCCCGCTACCGTTTCCTGCATCCGCGCTACTGGCTGACCTGGGTCTCGCTGAGCCTGCTCTGGCTCGTCTGCCAGCTGCCCTATCGCCTGCAGCTCGGTATCGGCGCCCTGATCGGCAAGCTGCTCTACCACCTGGCCCGGCAGCGCCGCCACGTGGTGCGTGTCAATGCCAGACTGTGCTTCCCGGAACTGAACGACGCCGAGCGCGAAGCCTTCGTGCGTCGCGTGTTCCACCACAACGGCATCGGTATCCTGGAAACCGCGATGGCCTGGTGGCTGCCGCTGCAGAAGCTGCCGGCCAAACGCGAACTGAAGGGACGCGAACACCTGGAGGCCGCGCTGGCCCAGGGCAAGGGGGTGATCCTGCTCGGCGCCCACTTCTCCACCCTCGACCTGGGCGGCCTGCTGTTCGCCGAGCATTACGAGGTGGACGCGATGTACCGTCCGCACAACAACGCGCTGATGGACAAGGTGATCCGCAACGGCCGCAGCCGCTATTTCGGCCAGGCGATCGAACGCTCCGATATCCGCTCGGTGATCCGCGCGCTGCGCCGCAACCGTATCGTCTGGTACGCGCCGGACCAGGATTTCGGTCTGAAGCAGTCGGTCTACGCCCCCTTCTTCGGCGTCCCCGCCGCCACCATCACCGCCACCAGCCGGATGGTGAAACTGAACGGCTCGCCGATCCTGATGCTGGCGCAGCAGCGCCTGCCCGACGACTCGGGCTACGAGCTGGAGCTGTTCCCGGTCATCGAGCCGTTCCCGACCGGCGACGAGGTGGCCGACGCCGCCCGCATCAACGCCGAACTGGAGCGCGCGATCCGCAAGGATCCGGCGCAGTACATGTGGGTACACCGCCGCTTCAAGACCCATCCGAAGGGCAAAAACTATCTTTATCAGCAGCACTGACCGGGCAGCCGGCGACAGGACAACAGCATGAGCGAGCCGATCAAACAGGTTATCTGCATCAAGTGGGGCACCCGCTACGGACCGGAGTACGTGAACCGTATCTACGCCATGGTGGCGCGCAACATCACGCCGCCGTTCCGCGTCATCTGCCTGACCGACGACGCCAACGGCATCCGCGACGAGGTGGTATGTCGCGGCCTGCCGGAACTGGGCTGCCCCCGTCCCACCAACGCGCCGGGCAAGTGGCCGAAGACCGCACTCTGGGGCAAGACGCTGTTCGATCTGGAAGGGGTGGTGCTGTTCATCGACCTCGACGTCGTGATCACCGGCAACCTGGACCCGTTCTTCAGCTTCGGCAAGCCGGAGGATGTGATCCTGGCGCGCAACTGGATCAAGCCGTTCGAGCGCCTGGGCCAGACCTCGATCTTCCGCTTCGAGATCGGCCGCCACGCCTACATGCTGGAGAACTTCCAGCAGGATCCCGAGGGGATCGCCGGCAAGTACCAGTTCGAGCAGCGCTACGTCACCAACTGCGTAGAGGGCGGCATCAAGTTCTGGCCCCGCGGTTGGGTGCGCCACTTCCGCCTCGACTGCCTGGGGCCCTGGCCGCTGCGCTACCTGCGCCCGCCACGCCTGCCCAACGGCACCCGGGTGGTGATCTTCCCCGGCAAGCCGGACCCCGCCGATGCGCTGCAGGGGCGCTGGTCGGACCGCGAGCCGCTGCGCAGCCGCGGCGAGCACCTGAAGGCGTTCCTGCTCGGCCAGTGCAAGGGCTCACGCTTCAACTTCCTGAAACGCTTCCTGCTGCCGGCGCCGTGGATCGCCGAACACTGGCGCGAATAAGCCCCTCTCATCAGCCTGACGGATCGAGGATAAGCTATGCGAATCATGCAGTTGATGCTGTCGAGCCAGAACGGTGGCGCGGAAACCTTCTTCGAGAAGCTGGTCCTCGCCCTGGCCGATGCCGGCGTCCGCCAATGCGTAGTGATCGAACCCGACGCCCGCCGCGAGGCGCTGTTTGCCGACCACCCCAACCTGGAGCTGCATACGCTACGCTTTCGCGGCATCCATGAGCCGTTCGGCCGCCTGCGGCTGCAGCTGCTGATCCGGCGCTGGCGTCCCGAACTGCTGATGGCCTGGATGAGCCGGGCGATCAAGCGCGCGCCGACCGGTCACTGCCCGATCGTCGCCCGCCTCGGCGGCTACTACCGCCTCGACCGCTTCCGCAAGGCGGACCGGCTGATCGGCAACACCCCGGATATCGTGCGCTACCTGCAGCAGGAGGGGATTCCGCCGCAGAACACCCAGTGCATCGCCAACTTCGGCGAAATCGCCCAGTGCGAGCTGAGCCGGGAGCAAGCCCGCGCGCAACTGCGCCGGGAGCTGAACATCCCGCCGCAACACAAGGTGCTGCTGGCACTGGGGCGGCTGCACAAGGCCAAGGCGCATGACACGCTGATCGAAGCGCTGGCCGGCACGGCAAACACCACCCTGCTGATCGCCGGCGACGGCGATCTCCGAACGGCGCTGGAGCAGCAGATAGAGCGTCTGCAACTGACCGGCCGCGTGCACCTGCTGGGCTGGCGCCGCGACACCGGCTATCTGTTCCGCGCCGCCGATCTGTGCGTATTCCCCTCCCGCTTCGAGCCCTTCGGCAACGTGGTGGTGGAAGCCTGGGCCCAGCGCATTCCGCTGATCGCCGCCGCATCGGCGGGACCGGCCTGGCTGATCGATACCGAACAGGACGCGCTGCTGGTGCCGGTGGATGACAGCGCCGCGCTCGCCGCGGCGATTACACGGCTCTGTGGCGACCCGGCGTTGGCTGAACGGTTGGCGGCGAGCGGCTACGAGAAGTTCAGCCAGCACTACAGCCGCGAGGCGATCACGGCGCAGTATCTGCAGATGTTCGAAGAGGTGATTGCCGGGCAGCCGGCGGACAGCGCCGACGCCAGTGTAGTCGAGCCGCGCTGATCAGCTAGCCAGCAGGCGCTCCAGCGTCGCCACCAGCTCGGGACCCAGCGCATCGAGCCCCTGCACCGGGGGCTGACGGTCTGCTGTAACAGCCGGACGGTAGGCCGCAAGCGCCGCCATCGGCGTGCGCTCCACCCCCGGCAGCTCCGGAAAACGCTCGATCATCTCGGCGAAAAAGGAGCCCGACTCCACCTTCAGCAGCTCCGGTGCCAGCAGGGTGACCGGTCGCCCGCTGCACAGTGCCTCACTGGCCATGGTCAGGCTGTCCTGCGATACCAGCACCCGCTCGGCCGCGGCCAGAAACGGCTGCATCACCCGCTTCGGTTCACGGTTGTACAGCACCAGCTCGACCCGATGCGACGGCAGTACAGCCTGCTCGAGCAACTGCTCCACCGCCGCCGGCGTGCGCCGCGAGGTGGTGATCAACCAGCGGATGCCAAGCGTCTGGCTCAACGTATTGATGCCGTCGACCAGCCCCTGCCAGTCGGCCATGCTGAAGTGGTGGCTCTTGCTGTTGCCGCCGATCAGCAGCGCCCAGCAGGGCGACGGCGGCAGACCGGCGCGCCAGTACTCAGCTCCAGCCTGCGCCACAGCCGCGGGGGTGACCCGGTTGGGAATCAACCCGGTGACCAGGGCCGGCACGCGGAACGCCCGCTGTACCGGCGGGATCAGCAGGTCGAACCAGGTCTCGGGAAAGGGGTCGGGAACGCCGACGAAGACGCTGCGGCAGCCGAAACGGCGCTTCAGCACCAGGCTGGCGAAGGCACTCTTGCCGCCGCTGGAGATGATCAGATCGGGCACTTGCTGGGGCTCGCGTTCCAGCGTCGCGCATAGCGGCAACAGCCGCTCATTGAGCCAGCGCCAGCGCACTCCGAGCAGACGGCGCATCGGCGCACGCAGCAGGCCGGGCAGCCGGTTATGCACGCGGATCTGCTCCAGCCCCACCTCGACACCCTGGCGCTGCAGCAGATCGACTATCCCCTCCGACTGGGTACGATGGCCGGGCGAGCCCTCGTCCAGCAGCAGGATCTGCAGACGCATCTCAGCCCTGTCCGAGTGCCGCTTCCGCCGCATCCCAGATGCGCTGGATCCAGCGCGCCGGACGGATATGTTTGTACAGTTTCTTGTAGCCCTTTTTCACCGGCCAGTGGCCGCGCACCGCATCATGCGGGTTCGGATCACCGGGGAAGGCCACGACCCGGGCACTGGCCGGCAGCATCGGCTCCTGCCAGAAGCGCGCCGGCCAGGAGGGCACGCAGTGGGTCTTGAACAGCACACACCAGTCATCGGGCCAGAAAGTGATCTCCTTCACCGAGCGGGAGATGTAGGTCTGCGAGTTACGGAACTGTTCGAAGATCTGCGCCTGCCGTTCGATCAGGTTATCGAACAGGTACTCGTCGGCGCCGACACGGAAACGGTAGACCGAGGTGTTGCCGATCCCCTTGCCGGGCTGGGTCCAGTTCTGCATCACGACGAAGGTTTTCTCCGGTTCGAACTCGAAGAAGGGGTCGAGCCCGCCGCAGACCACCACATCCAGGTCCAGGTAGAGCCAGTCACCGTCGAGGCCGAACAGATGCTCGCTGCGCCGGTACAGGGTCAGCTTGCGCCAGCCCAGGCGGTTCTTAGGCGCCGGCAGGTCGATGGTGGGACAGTCGTGGCATTCGATTTCGGACCTGAGTCCTGCGGCATCGTCGGTCAGGCAGACGAAGCGCAGCGGGCCGCTGGTGTTCTGGCGCACCATCGCGTACAGGCGGTTCACATACTCGGGCCCATACAGCGTGCCCCATTTCATGCAGATGACTTGTTTCAAAAAGCTACCCTACTCGTTGGGAAGTGCGGCGTTACATTAGAGCAATGATAACGCAAACGACGTTGCTATGACTCTATCCCGGCTGCCATGCTTTTTTCTGCCACGACAAAATAGCCCGTCGTTATATATTTATTTTTATACTGATAGCGGTTATCGAGCCGAATAAACACAAACTTCAGTATCGGCATGACTCGTTTACGGAAGAATCTATTTAAAAACCCCTTCTTATTCTTTGATGCAGGACCCGCGGAATAACGCAGCAGGTCATATATCACGGCGAATACGCTCCCCATGGGACGAACCGTAATATTGTCATATCCGGCCTGCTCCAGCGCGAGACGGATCTTGACCCCGGTCCAGCGCTGGTAATCCTCCGGATCGGCGTGAAACGGAAATAAAAAGGGGATGGACAGGATCAGCCTGCCACCCCCTCTCAATACCCTCGACACCTCGTCGAGTACCCGTTCGGGCTCTCTCAGATGCTCCAGCACTTCGCACATCAAAACACAATCGAAGCTCTGCGCAGGAACTGGAATCGCCTCTGCCGAACACAGATAGTCGGGCTCTGTCGACGGATCCAGGTTCAGATACTTCCAGGAACGGACCCGCTCCAGAGGCGGCCTGAAGGTTCCCCGCTTGTTCTCCTTCTTGCCCCCGACATCCAGCACATCGCCACTGAAGTCGGTGTCGGCTAAACACTGATCAAGATAAAAACGTCGAAAGCTGAGGGAAAATCCTTTTTTTGCGCTCATATTATTCTTCTATTCAAGCCATGGAATATTCAGAATCATATGCACCGAATACCCCATATTACAAATGGAATAATTTACGCCAAAGGCTTTTCTTGCGCCCGAGCCTTTTTCTACTCTTCAAATCGGCGTTCGTTATATTTTTTATCCGGGTACCGAGCTGCTCTGTGGTACCGGCGATAAAGTCAAAATAGCGCTGCGCCACCTCGTCGATATCCGGCAGCGCGATCGCGGCCTGCAGCTCGGCATACCGCGCCACCACCTGCTCCACCAGTGCCGGAATCTGCTCCGGCGTGTCGAAGGTCAGGCCGGCCCCGTCGACGATCTCGGGATGCCCGCCATCGTTGTACACGATCGCCGGCAGGCCGCAGTGCAGCGCTTCGATCAGCGAATTGGAGCAGGGATCGGCCTTCGACGCGGTCAGGAAGATGTCATGCTCGACCAGTTCCGCCGCCAGCTCACGGCTGCCGGCCGGCGGCAGGTGGACGATATTGTCGAACGGGAGCGGGCTGCGGCCGATGAAGGTCAGGTCGAACAGCTTGCCGACATAGTGCCGATCCAGGAAGCGGTAGACCTCGAACCCCTTGTTCATGTTGTCGGACCAGGAGGTTGCCACCAGGCGCGGCCGGCGCCCCTGCGGCGCCTGCTGCACGGCCCGGCGCTGGAAGATCTCCGGGTCCGGCGCGTTGAGGATCGTGGTGCTGTATGAAACCGGCGGCATTCCCCACTGCGCGTTCATCCGCTGCGACCAGTGCGACTGGAAGATGGTGGCGTCGGCCACCTTCTCGTTGGCCCAGTAGGTCAACCCGTCGCGGCGGTCGTCGGCGCTGTTGTACAGCTTCATCGGCCCGTCGATGCGGTGGAAGAACGGCTTGTCCGGGTAGGCCAGCTTGAGCCGCAGCACCTCATCCAGGCAGTGGTGGCTGTTGAACAGGAAGGCATCGGCCTGCTCCGGATCAGTTGCCAGCCGCCCCCTGGCCGCCCACTTCTGCGACAGCGCCTTCAGGAACTGGTTACCACCGCCGGAGGGGGTGTCCTGGGTCTGGTAGATGATATAGATCTTCATCGTGTCTGCTGCAGCGGCAAGTAGATCTCGTTGTAGTAGCGCTCGGCGATGCGGGTCCAGGTGTAATCCTGGATCTCCGCCAGCGCCGTGCCGACGATTCCGCTGCGCAGGGCGTCGTCCTCGACCAGACCGATGCACTGCGCCGCCAGGCTGTCGACATCCTCGATCTCGGAGATCATGCCGTTCTCGCCGTTGCGGATCAGGTCATGCGACATGCCGACCCGGGTCGAAACCACCGGCACGCCGGACGCCATCCCCTCCAGCAGCGCCTTGGGTCCGCCCTCGGCCCGCGACGAGATCAGGCAGATATCGACCAGCGGGTAGTACCAGGCCACCTGGGTGAAATCCTCCAGGTTGACGTGGGTATAGCTGATCCCCGCCGCCTCCAGCCGTTGCTTCACGTAGCCGCGTGCCGGCCCGGTCAGCAGGGCGTGCACTGGATGGCGCTCGTTGACCTGGATGCAGGTGTCACAGAACAGGTCCGGCCCCTTGATCAATTTCGGCTCCAGCCCTTCGGCCCAACCGACGCCATCCTTCTGGAACGAACCGATCACCACTTTGCCCTCGGGAATATCCAGACTCTGGCGCCGTTGCGTGCGCTCGGCCGGGGTGATCGGTTGGAACAGCTGCAGATCGACACCCAGCGGGATCACCACCAGTTTCTCCTCGGGAATCCCCCAGTTGATCAGGTTCTCCCGCGAGATGGTGCAGCTGGTATGCACCCGGTCGGTGTAGGGCTCGCATCGGGGCAGCGCGCGGATGAACTG
>QKGH01000424.1 GCA_003250495.1 Marinobacterium sp. | reverse complement strand
CGTAATCCGCATCTTCCGGCAGGTTCACCGTGAAGCTGCAGGTAGCGGCCGCAACATCGACACTGTCGCCGATGATGTTGGTCAGGTTCCAATCCGACGGTACGGTTTCCGTTACCGTATAGTCGCCTTCAAACAGATCGGCATTGAAGTAGACCTCCCCATTGATGTCGCTGAGCTGGGTATCCAGCACTGCGCCGCCGGAGTCGGTCAACGTAAACTCAAAGCCGGCCGGTGAATAGCTGTCCGGCACCGTCACCTTGATGACCTTGGCCTTGGCCGGTATGGCCTCGTTGAGGAAGTCTACCGCCCCGTCACAGACGGGCAGGACGATGGTTTTGACCTTGATATCCGGGTCGAGCAGGAAGCCTGCGCTGCCGGATACCTCATGCACGCTGTACTCGACACCCGCTTCCAGTCCATCGATAACCGCCGATCCGGTCGTTTCGCCGGCATTGATGGTGATCGCTACGTTATCTTCCACCAGTTCAACGCCCTTGTAGACGTCAAAGTAGAAGGTGGCGGACTCACCGGTACCGAGGATGTCCTTGTCGATCTCCTTGTTGATGGTCAGTGTAACCATCGGGTTATCGTCGAAGGTGACTTCGGCCTGGGACGGACCGTAGGAGACATCGCCGTTGGTCAGCAGGCTCACATAATCGGGCAGTGTACCCTGGCCATCGCGCGGCTGGTCCAGGTAGATGGTCTTGGCAAACATCACCTGCCCGCCGGCCGAAACCGGATCGGACACCCAGATCAGCGCCTGATCGGTCACCGTACCCAGCACATAGTCGGCACCTCCCACCAGGTACTTGAGCGAGCCGGTTGCATCGCCGCTGACACCGTCGACGGAGAAGCTGAACCCTGCGCCGGTGATGGCACCTTCGACCTCGGTGATTGTCGCCGAATCGTTGGTGGCATTGCCGCTGTTCTGTACCGTGGCCGATGCGGTGGCCGTGGTTTGTCCCGGTACGATTTCGCCGGACGCATCGTCGTAATAGCTCGCCGTGGCGATATCGTTCAGTGCGTCGGAGGTAGCCGGGCTGACAGAGGCCATATGGGTCAGGACTTCAGCGGAGGAGAGCTTGGGTACCGTCACCCCAAGGCCGTTATCGGCCGTATCCAGTATTACGACACCGTTACGGATATCATCGGTAACCAGTACGTGGATATCGCGGTGGGCCGGGTTATGGCCGGTAATCACCGTGGTGATATCCACCAGGTTGTTGTCGTTGGAACCCAGCTCACGGGTCCAGGTCAGTGTGATATCCGTGGTTTCGGTCATCGGGTTTTCAGCCGGATAGCGCTCGCAGCTGTCACCGAAGGAGAGGTAGGCCGGATTGGCCGCCTTGGAGATCGACCAGACATAATCGGCGTCCTGCACCGCAGCCATGGTTTTACTCAGCTCCTGCGGCAAGATCTCGTTGACCGGAATCGAGATACGCTTCTGCCCAATGTTCTTGTTGGTGAAGTTCTCGTTCCACAGGTTGGACTGCAGGGACGATCCGGAAAACAGGTGTGACCCCACTGCCAGTCGCTGGTAGTAGTCGTACACACAGGTGGTATCGGCCAGCTGGTACAGGGTGACGTCCCGATAGATCGTGGTATCGGCCCCTCCAACCCCGCCACCGGATGGCGTGACAGTAAAGTCGTTTAATCCGCCGGAGATATTGCTCGGACAGGACGCGGCAGACAGGGACGTGTTCAAGACCAGTTGCGAGATGCGGTCCCAACCGAATGCACTGCCCGCGCTGTACTGATAGTCACCGGAAACCTTGAAGCTGTAGGTCTGATCCGGTCCGTTGTTTCTCAACGTTACCCGGTGGGGCACGTTATCCAGTTCGTTCCACTCCTTGCCCAGGTTACCGGTGGTATACCCGGCATCGTTGCAGGTGAAATTGATGTCGTCATAGACGGCACCCGCGTTTTCCAGTCGGCACCCCTCCAATGTAAAGGATACTTGGTCGGGCAAAGCCGCCTGCGCCGGCGTGTAGCCGGTGAACAACAGGAGCACGGCGGACACCAGCGAAAATGCCAGCGCTCGCCAGTTGACCCTGTGCGTTAGATATTTGGACCTCATGGCCCACCTCCCCTGGCCTCTCCCCCTCAACTCCGAGAAGGCTGCCACACTGAATTACGCCAACCGTTGTGGTCCGGGGGGCTGGGCCTGCGGCTTTGGCCAGGATCTCCTGTCAGCGCAGCACCGGACGGGACAAAATCAGAAAACCGGGGGACGGCGAATCCTCTGCCGACCTCATCTGTCCGCAACACAAACGGATGGCGAGGAGCGCTTGCGAGGCTCGATCGACCGGAGGCTTCTCTGTCCCCCTGGCCCCTGGCGCGCTAGGCGTCAAAATCCGGCACCGCAATGCGTTTGCCAAAGCCGTTAGGTGCCTGACACGATACAAAGATCGTGCCTGAACATAACGTATTGAAATTAAATGATTTTTAAAAACAGATAGGGATCGGAAGTGTAAGCCCGCATGCGAGCCCTGTACTGCGGATATAAGCAAGACATTGAATATAAACAAATTTATCAATCAAACCGGATGTATCAGCCAGTTAACGGTGCGGCGGACCCCAGGGGCCCGCCGCTTCACTTATGCATCAACTACCACGGTGACGCCGCATCCGGTTAGGCTACGCTATGGCATCAGTTGCCGTTGCGCCGTCCATCCAGCGGTGTGGTCGGCAGATCCAGCGCGCGCAGTTTGTTCTGGTACTCCCGCGTTACCTCCCGCGCATCGACGGTATCGGTTACCGCGGTCGGCGTGATCATCACCACCAGCTCGGTACGGCTAACGCTCTTGCCGCGACTGCCGAAGGCCCAGCCCACCACCGGCAGGTGGCGCAGGTAGGGTACCCCCTCGCTGCCGTTGCTCTTGTTCTCCTTGATCAAACCGCCCAGCACCAGGGTCTCGCCGCTCTGTACCGCGACGCTGGTGTTGATGCGGCGCTGCACGATGGTTGGAGAGTCGATATTGGAGCTGGTGGTTTGATCCGCCACGTCGTTGACCTCCTGGGTGATATCGAGCACCACCATGCCGCCGGCATTGACCCGCGGCGTCACCTCCAGCAACACGCCGGTATCGCGGTACTGGATGGTGCTGGTGGTGTTCAGCGTGTCGCTGTTGGTGTTGGTGGTGGAGGAGGTACGGATCGGCACCTGATCGCCGACCCGGATCTCGGCGGTGTGGTTATCCAGCACCATCAGTGACGGCGAGGAGATCACGTTCATCCGCGAATCGGTGGCCAGCACATTCAACAGCGCGCGGGTCTGGCCCGCCTTGAACACCTCGAAACTGGCGGTGCTGAGCAGGTCCGATGCGGTCGGCGTGGGGCTGGAGCCGACCGTGCCGACCCCTTTGCTGCCGCTGCCGAACCGGGTCTTGAAGAACCAGTTCAGGCCGTAACGCAGCTCGTCGTCCAGCGCCACCTCGACGATGGTAGCCTCCACCAGCACCTGCAGCGGCAGCACGTCGAGCTTCTGGATCGCCCGGTACACCTTGTCGTAGTCCGCCGGCGAAGCCATGATCAGCAGCGCGTTGTTCTCGTTGTCGGCGATGATATCCACGTTGCCGACATCGAGGTTGGCCGGTCCCGACTGGGTCGCCTGCTCGCGCGACGCGGTCCCGGCCTCGCCCTCCGGCGCAGCCGCATCCGCCGCCGCTTGCGGCACACTGGCCTGTCGCGGCTGGTCGTTGGCGCTGCGGTTGCGACGCTGCCCCTCGAACAGGTTGCTGAGCATCTCCGCCAGGCTGTCGGCGCGGCCGTTCTGCACATAGTAGACATACATGCCGAGCCCCTGGGCGCCCTCGCTGCGGTCGAGACGGCGGATCCAGGCGCTGGCATCGCTGAGGTATTTACGTTGCGGCGTGATCACCAGCAGCGCATTGAGACGCTCGATCGGCAGGAAGCGCACCACGCCGGCCAGCGGTCCCTCCGCCGCATCGCCGAAGATCGCCTCCAGCTCGCCAATCAGTTGCTCCGGGTCCACCGACTGCAGCCGGAACAGCCCCACCGACATCCCCTGCAGCTGATCCACATCGAACACCTTGATCGTCTCGCGCAGGTTGATCAGCTCCGCCTGGGTGCCGGCCAGGGTCAGCAGGTTGCGCCGGGCATCGGCCTCCATCAGCCCCTGACGCGGTTTCATCGGCTCGAGGATCTTCACCATCTCCTGGGCACCGATATAACGCAGCGGCACCACCAGCATCTGGTAGCCGCGGTCGGCGCTGAGGTTGGACTTCAGACTGACGGTGCCGCCGTTGATGCTGTCGATCGGCACCACTTCGTAGAAATCGCCCTGATCGACCAGCGCGGCACCGTTCACCTGCAGCAGTTTCTCCAGCGTCGGGATCAGCGCATCGCGGGTGATCGGCCGCACCGTCTGCATGTTGGCCGTGCCGCGTACCCGGTCATCGAGGATGTAGTTGACCTGCAGGATATCGCCGAGGATGGTTTTGACGATCTCGCCGATCTCGGCACCCTGGAAGTTGAAGGTGATATCGCCATCCTCCGGCACCACCGGCCGGTCGTGGCCGATATCGACGAACACGCCGTTACCGTTGTAGAACTCCGCCTGCGGCCCCGGCGCCGCGGTGGCGCCCGGCTCCTGCGCCGCAAAGCGCTCATCCTTCGGCGCCGCTTCGCCGCTGCGCTCCTGCAGCACCCGGGCGGTGGCTGCCGGTAATGCGACCCCGCCGATATCGACCTGGCGCCAGGGGTTGTCCAGCGCGTTCGGGTTCTGCGTATCCTGCAGCGCACAACTACTCAGCAGCAACGCGCCAGCCAGCATCCCGGCCCAGCGCCAGCGTGCAAGGCGCGGCAATAACCCAGAGCTGCGGCGCGGCGCTGCTATACAAAATTTCGACTTCTTATTGCTGTTCATTGGGAACCTCCAGCGCTTGCTGAGTCTCCTGTTGTACGCGACGGGCCGCTTCGCGCACCCGCTCCTCCAAAGGCCGTATCGCCGTGGCCGGTTCGCCCCCGCCATCCGCCGCAGCGGCCGGCGCCGCTGGCGAGCTGACGATTGGCTCAGTCGGGCGCGGTTCGAGCAGCTCCAGGCGCGCCTGCTCCAGCCCCGAATCCATCACCACGGCCCGGTTTTCGATCCGCTCCAGCATCCAGCTGCCATCCAGCGGCATCCCCACCGTCAGACTCAGCAGGCGGTCGCCGTTACGTTGCTGCAGCAGCGCCTTGGTCTGCGTACCGACGATGACGATGCCGGTGAGACGCCAGTTCTCTTTCAGTTCGGCAGCGGAACTGGCTGGAGCACTGTTGTCCACCGCCTCCGGGCGACGCCCCTCGCTGAACAACGGCCGCGCCAGAATGTCATCGAAACGCTGCCGCGGCGGCAGACGCGGCAGCTCAGACGGTGCAGCGGGCGCCAGTTGAGCCGCGGTCTGGGCGTTCACCGGCGCCGTGACTGTTTCGGCTCCCGCTACCCACGGCAGCCCTCCCAGCAAGCCGATCGATAGCACCAGGGTCGGTAGCCGCCGCCGCATCAAACAGCGCGTCAGCGAAACCGGCAGGGTCGGCGGTTTCTGCAAATCGCAGCGCAACACACTCGCCAGCCGGTAGCGCGCCCGAAAATGCCGACCCAACTGGCCAGCCCCCGGCGTCATAACCGGGCGCATCGCCGACGCCGATATAAATGAATAGCTCATGGTCGGCCTCCCTTCACGCTGTAACCGGTCAGATCGAAACGTATATCCAGCGCCGGCAGCGCCTGGACCTGCAGCCGCGGATCGTTCGGGCGGCGGTTGCTGAGCTGGCGGCGCGGGTTGGCCAGCACGGTCAGGTTGTCGACGAACAGGGCCGGCGGGCCGGACTCCAGCGTATAGAGCAGATCCACCAGCCCCCCCAGCTCGCCGCGCAGGTGTACCTGGATCGCCACCGGCTGCAGCGGCGCCTCCTCGTTGCGGTTCAGGATCTGGGTGCTGAGTACCTGGCCGCCGCTCTGCCCCACCTGCTGGTGCAGCAGTTGCTGCAGCCGCGCCGCGGCCAGCGCCGGGGTCGACTCCGGCAGGTACCAGTCGTTGCTCGGCACGCTGGCCTGCAACTGCTGCAACTGGGTCCGGGCGTCCGCCGCACCGGCGTTCAGACGCTGATACAGCGCCAGGCGATGCTGCAGCGAGTCGATCCGTACCCCCTGGTCGCGCCAGCTGCTCCACAACGGCAGCAGCACCAGCTGCAGCAGCAGCCACACCACGACCAGCAGCAGTGCCAGCGCCAGAACCCTGCTTTGGCTCGCACTCAGCGTTTTCATGGTGTCGTCTCCTGTCCGTTCGCGGGGAGTGGTTCAGGCTCCGCTGTGCTCTCGGTACCGCCTTCTGCCGTATTGGGGAGCCCGTTTTCTGTCATCGCGCCGGTCTCCTCCGCTGCCACTGGCTCGACGCTCCAGCCACCCGCGGGCGGAGGCTCGATCTGCGCATCCAGGCTGAAACGCTCCTGCCGTGAGCGCGGGTTGATCGTGACCGGGGAGCTGAAGCCCACCTGCGCCAGCAGCGGCGACTGCTCCAGCAGCGCGATCAGCCCCGACGCCGAGGCGGATTCCCCCTGCAGCCTTAGCTCGCTGCCGCTCAGCTCCAGTCGGTTGAGCCAGGTGTCGTCGGGCAGGCGCCGGGTCAGCTCGTCGAGCAATACCAGCACCGCCGGCTGGGCCCGCTTGCGTTCGAGCAGGAAACGGCTGCCCGCCTGCAACCGATCGATCTGTGCCCGCAGCGCCTGCACCTGCTCAGCAGCCTGCTGCTGCGGGCCGACCTGGGTCTGTAGCTCCTCGATCCGCGCTTCGCGGCGCGAGAACAGCACACCGATCGCCAGCGCCAGCAGCAGTACGACCAGCACCGGTCGGCTGCGCAGCGTGCGTTGCGGCCGCGCGCGCTGCTGTTGCGGCAGCAGGTTCAGGGTCTGGCGTGCCGAAATCTCCTGCTCGCTACCGGCCGGTAGTATCCAGCTAGGGCGCAGACCGGCCTGGGCCAGGGCGTCGAGCAGCTGCTGGCAGCGTACCGCCGGCAACACATACAACTCCACGCTGATGCGCTGCGCCGCCCGGTCGCGACCGACGATGCGGTAGCCGAAACTGGCCTCGGCGGCGCTGAACGGCGTGTGCCGGTCCAGCTCGAACCCCAGCACCGCCGCCAACCGGGGCTCGGTGGCCGCCGGCAGGGCGATCACCTTGCGCAGCAGCTCCTGCGGCGCCAGCAGCAACAGCAGTTGCATACGCCCGGCGTCGAGCGTGCGCCAGGTCGCCAGCGTCGGATCCTGCGCGACCTGGGCCAACGGCACCCGCAGCGGCGCACTCCCCTCCGTCAGTTCGAAGGCACCGTCGCGATAGAGCAGGCGGCGTTCCCGTCCCTGCAGTCGGGTGCGCCAGCGCGCCGGGATCAACGCCGTCAGCTCGCCGCTCCACCAGCTCCAGAACGCGGCCAGCCGGTTGCCCAGCTCGCTGCGCCAACGCTCCGCCAACGCCCGCGCTTCACTGTTCATAGCCGCCCTCCCCATCACCCTGCTGATCGCCCGGTTGGGCCGCCGCATCGTCGCCAGCGGTGTCATCGAGCAGCAGCAGCGACCGGACCACCCGCGGCACCGAGGCGCGGCGCTCGATCAGCACCCCGTGGCGTACCCGGGTCCAGCGTCCAAGTTGGGCTTCGCTCAGTGCCGTGAAGTTACGCCCCGCACCGCGTTCGCTGACATAGGGGGCGGCATCGAACGGCAGCGGTGGCGCCGGCAGAGCACTGTCCCAGGCGCTGCGCCGCGCCTCGATAAAGCTGCGCACGACCCCGTCGCTGGCATTGGGCAGCGCCATCAGTACCGCGTAGGGCGCCACCTGCGGGTTGATCGTGCGCACCCCCGAGCTCAGCGTCAGGCTCGGCACGATGCTGCGATAGATACGTTCATTCATCCCCAGTACCTCCGCCAGTTCGATCAGGTCGCGAAACGGCCGGTTGGCCGGCCCCTTGTCGCGCCCCGCCGCCAGATACTCCGCCTCCTCGGCACCGTTGAGGCGGACCAGGTCGTCGCTGTCGCGCCAGTCCTCGATCGCCGCCACCAGCGCGGCACGCTGGCGACTGTCCGCGATCGCCGGCTCCAGCAGCGCGTCCAGCAACTCGCTCGGCGCCAGGTTCAGATCCAGCTTGCCGCTCTCGTCGAACAGCGCCACCCGCACCCGCGCCTCGCCCAACTGCAGCTCGTGCTCCGAACCATCCGCCAGCCAGCGCCCCTGCGGACCCGGCTGTAGGCTCCACAACGCCCAGCTGATGCCGGCATCGGCGGCCAGCGCCGCACGGTAACCCTGTTCGATATTCAGGGTCTGGCGCACGAAACTGCGTCCGCCCAGCGAGATGCCGGTGGCCATCAGGCTGAGCAGCACCAGCATCCACAGCACGGTGACCAGCACCACCCCGCGTTGCCCGGGTCCGCTATAGCCGGTCGCTGCGCACATCCTGGGTGTACTCCTGCAGCGCCACTGCCAATGCCTGCCAGCCGGGCAGCAGCGCTGCCTGCTCCCGGCCGCTATCGTCTCTGTTTTTGTCACCGTCGCTGGCAAACTCCTCCAGCGACAGCTCCACCAGCAACGGCAGTTGGTTCTGCTCCAGCCACTCGTCGCTCGATTCCAACTCCCGCCCCTGCTCCTGCTGGCTGTAGCTGAAGCTCAGTCGTGCCTCGCCGGTCAGCCGCAGCAGGTGCTCCACCGGCGGCGGCAGATCCTCGCCCTGGCCATTCTGCGTGACCTCGGGGTCGAACAGCGTCTGCCACTCCACGCTGCCGGAGCCGTCGTAGATCCGCGTCTGCAGTACCAGCGCCGTCCCACGCTGCGCCGTGGCCGGGCTCAGATAGAGCCGGTACCACAGCAGCCCCTGCCCGCCGTTGCCGGCATAGCGGGGGGCGACGAAGATCAGTTGCTCGCGTTCGCCGCGAAATGCCACCTGCAGCACGCCGTCGCCGTCGCGCACCCG
>QKGH01000455.1 GCA_003250495.1 Marinobacterium sp. | reverse complement strand
GATGCGCCGGAAGCCGCGACGATCAGTTCGCCGGCTTGAGGGTGCGCTGTGCCTGTATCAGCGACTGCATCCGCTCCAGCATCGGTGGACTGAACAGACCCTCACCGGCAAGCGTCTTCAGCGTGGTGTTGGCATGGGTCTCCCACGCCTGCTGCTGCTCCAGGGTGGGGTTGATGAACTCGATACCCTGCCGGCGCAGCGCGTCGAGGGCCTGCAGGTTATCGGCTCGGTTCTGCCGGTCGAGCTCGGCGAAGGTCTCCTTCAGGGTGGTCTCCACCACCTGGCGGTCGGCCGCGTCGAGTTTGTCCAGTGCCTTCTCCTGGATCACCAGGGTGGCGTAGAGGTAGGCCAGGGGCACCTCGGTCAGGTATTTCACCCGGGTGTGCCACTGCAGTGCGATGGCGCCGATGGGAGACGTGGCGATGGTATCGATGAGGCCGGTCTGCAGGCCGGTCATGACATCGGTCAGGGGCAGAGGGATGGGTGAGATGCCCAGCGCCTTGAACAGCCGGGCATTGACCTCGTCACCCTCGGGGATCCAGATCTTCAGGCTGCGCATGTCCTCGGTGGTTCTCACCGGCGTGTTGGAGAGCAGGTAGGCGAACCCTCCCTCGCTCAGGCCGAAACTGACATAGCCCGCCTGGTGCAGGCCTTCGACGATCTGTGGGTCCATCTCCCGGCGTACCGCGTCCACCTCCTCCAGGTTGCGGAACTGGAAGGGCAGGTTGTAGATCTGGGCGTCGGCGTAGATGCTGCTGAGGCCGCCACCGGTGATGGCGCCTCCCTGCAGCTGGCCGACACGGATCTTGCGCAGCACGCTGTTGTCGTTGCCCATCACCCCGCCGGGGTAGTAGCGCAGCTTGACGCGTCCTTCGGTGCCCTGGTCGATGCGCTCGGCCGCGGCCCGCATCTGTTTCATCCAGCTGGTGCCGTCGGGGGCGATGGTGGCGATCTTGAGGGTGGTGGCGGCGGAGAGCGGCAGGGCGGCGAGGCCCAGCAGCAACAGAGCGATCAGACGGGAGGGCATGTCGGGTTCCTTAAAAGTATTCGTCCTGCAACAGCTTGGCGGCCTGCTGCTGGGCCATGATGTTGCTCAGGGTGAGGCCTTCGGCGACCGGATCGGCCTGCAGCACCTCGTTGAGCAGCCGGTCGTGCAGCGGCTGATCGAAGACCAGGCGGGCATAGTGACGGGCGTATTCTACTTTCGCCATCAGGTCGCGGCCATGGGAGTAGGCGATGGCCGCCTCGAAATGCTGGCGGCCCACCTCCGGCCTGCCGCCGAGCGCCGGCGGCACCTGGCTGTCGATGACCCCCAGGTAGAGCTGGGCGCGACCCTCCCCATAGGCGGGATCGCGCGCCACCACCCACTGCAGCATGGCCTCCGCCTTGGGCAGCTCGGCCACCGCGTTCCACTCCTCCGCATGGGCCTGGATCCAACCGGCCCAGCTGGTGGCGTAGAGGTAGACGCCTTCGATCTCGTCCTCATCGGTATCCGCCAGGGCCAGGGAGAAGGCGTCGAACGGCTGGTCCAGGGTCCGGCAGAGGTCGGGGGTTTCCGGGCAGAGCCCGCGCCGGGCGTAATCCAGCGCCTTTTCGGTCAGTCGCTGCTGCCGCTGGGGATCGCTGACCAGCCCGCCCGCATAGGCGCCGTAGAGCCGGGAGCCCGCATAGAGCAGGCCCTGGTTCTCCGGATCCTGCGCGATCAACGAATCGAGCAGCAGCAGGTAGGCCGGCACGCCGGTGCGCACGATCTCCGGATCGGTCTGGTTCAGCATCGCCTGCGAGAGGTTGTTGGCGAGACGGTCGGTGGCCAGCGAGGCGCAGCCGGAGAGGTAGAGACCCAGCAGCAGGGTCAGCAGACGGGCGAGTGATGACATCGAAACCTAAAATCGGGTTGGCAAGCTCAGGGGTTGGCGCTCTCAGCGGTGTTTCCGGCCCACCTGTTCGATGTGGTGGAGCCAGCTGTTGAACATCATACCCAATGAACCGCTGCCGGCGCGACGCCCGCGGAAGGTGTGAAAACAGGTTTCGTCCTCTTCCCCGAAGCGGGCGGAGCCGATATTGAGGAAGAAGAAGATCAGGAACACGTCGAGCAGCAGCGCAGCCATCACCAGCGGCACGTGCAGCACCGCATCGGTCTTCATCCAGCCCAGCAGGGGGCCATAGTAGACGGCGCCCACGTAGAGGGATGCGAACACAGCAGGACCGCCATCAGGGAGAAGAGATCCGCCATCCGTTCGTGACGCCGGGCATAGCCCTTGAGATTCTTGCAGACTGACATGTCGCGTTTCGCCTGGGAAGTGGAGCCGGTCCGTCAGAGATTAGCCGTCCACTACCACATACTCAAGGGTTAGCGCTTCGGGCGGGCGCTGTGCCGGCGGTCCTGGCCGAGGCTGCCGGTGCCCGGTCCGGGGCCGGTTTGGGCGGCCGGAGGAGTTGTGTATAGTGTCCGCTGGGTCGGGTGCGTCAGACCATCCGCAGGCCGGTGACAAACGAGGGGGGTAGCAGGGTGGAGAGCATAAAAGAGCTGATCCAGGCGCTGAACGGCATCGTCTGGGGACCGTACATGCTGGTGTTGATTCTGGGCACCGGCCTGTTTCTCATGCTGGGTCTGAAGCTGATGCCGCTGGCCCGTCTCGGCTACGGCTTCCGCATGCTGTGGCGCGGCCGAGCGGGACTGGGCGAGGGCGAGATCAGCCCCTTCAACGCCTTGATGACCTCCCTCTCGGCGACCATCGGCACCGGCAACATCGCCGGTGTGGCCACCGCCATCGCCGCCGGCGGCCCGGGGGCCCTGTTCTGGATGTGGTGCACCGCCCTGGTCGGCATGGCCACCAAGTACGCCGAGGCGGTGCTGGCGGTGCGTTACCGCGAGGTGGACGAGAAGGGCAACC
>QKGH01000139.1 GCA_003250495.1 Marinobacterium sp. | reverse complement strand
GGCCGAACAGGGGATAATGACGCCCTTTTCCGACTGGCGCGGTGGCGCCCTGCGGCCTCCTGCGCAGACTTTCAACGAAGCCGAGCGTTGCGCCGAACAGATACTGAACAGAGGATGGATATGAGCCTTAACGCACTGGATCAGCTCAAGCTGGGGATCATCGGGCTCGGCTATGTCGGTTTGCCGCTGGCGGTGGAGTTTGGCAAGACCCGTCCGGTGGTGGGGTTCGACATCAACGCCCGGCGCATCGCCGAGCTGAGCGCCGGCCACGATGCCACGCTGGAGGTGGAGGATGAGCTGCTGGCCCAGGCGCAGCACCTGAGCTTCAGCGCCGACATCGACGAGCTGCAGAGCTGCAACGTCTACATCGTCACCGTTCCGACGCCGATCAACGGCCAGAAGCAGCCGGACCTGACGCCGCTGATCAAGGCCTCCGAGACGCTGGGCAAGGTGGTCGGCCGTGGCGATATCGTTATCTACGAATCCACCGTCTACCCGGGTGCCACCGAAGAGGACTGCATCCCGGTGATCGAACAGGTCTCGGGGCTGACCTTCAACGTCGACTTCTATGCCGGCTACAGCCCGGAGCGGATCAACCCCGGCGACAAGCTGCACCGGGTGACGACGATCAAGAAGGTCACCTCCGGCTCGACCCCCGAGGTGGCGGATCTGGTCGATGCGCTCTACGCCAGCATCATCACCGCCGGTACCCACAAGGCCAGCAGCATCCGCGTGGCCGAGGCGGCCAAGGTGATCGAAAACACCCAGCGCGACCTGAACATCGCCCTGGTCAACGAACTGGCGATCATCTTCAACAAGCTCGGCATCGATACGCTGGAGGTGCTGGAGGCGGCCGGTACCAAGTGGAACTTCCTGCCGTTCCGTCCCGGTCTGGTCGGCGGCCACTGCATCGGTATCGACCCCTACTACCTGACCTACAAGGCGCAGACCGCGGGCTATATCCCCGACGTGATCCTCGCCGGGCGCCGCATCAACAGCAACATGGGCGCTTATGTCGCCGACGAGATGGTCAAGGCGATGCTGAAGCGGCGCATCCACGTCAACGGCAGCCGCATCCTGATCCTGGGGCTGACCTTCAAGGAGAACTGTCCGGACCTGCGTAACACCCGGGTGGTCGATATCGTTGCGGCGCTGGCCGAGTATGGCGCCCAGGTCGATGTTTACGATCCCTGGGCGTCGGTCGAGGAGTCCGAACACGAGTATGGCATCACGCCGCTGGCCGCACCGCAGCCGGGGCAGTACGACGGCATCATGCTGGCCGTGGCGCACCAGCAGTTCCGCGACCTGGGTGTCGAGGCGATCCGTGCCTGGGGCAAGCCCGACCAGGTGCTGTACGACCTGAAATATGTGCTGCCGCAGGGTGAGGCGGACCTGCGCCTGTGATCGATTTTCAGCGGTTGGAATACCCTCGAGTGCAGGGAGCGCAGCGATGAAGGTCGTGCAGGTATTGCCGGACCTGAACGGCGGCGGCGTCGAGAAGGGCACCCTGGAGGTGGCCCGCTATCTGGTGCAGCAGGGGCACGAGTCGATCGTCATCTCCGCCGGCGGGCGCATGGTCGCACAGCTGGAGGCCGAGGGCAGTCGTCATGTCAGCTGGGATCTGGGGCGTAAGTCACTGCTTACTTTTCGCCACGTGTTCGCCCTGCGCCGCTGGCTGCGCCAGGAGCGGCCGGACATCCTGCACCTGCGCTCGCGCCTGCCGGCCTGGATCTGCTGGCTGGCCTGGCGCGGCCTGCCGGTCCATGCACGGCCGCGGCTGGTGACTACGGTGCACGGCCTCTACTCGGTCAACCGCTACAGCGCCATCATGTGCCGCGGCGAGCGCGTCATCGCCGTGTCGAAAACCGTCGAGACCTATATTCGCGATAATTACCCCGACACCGATATGAGCCGGGTGCGGCTGGTCTACCGCGGCATCGATCCGCTGGAGTTTCCCCGCGGCTACCGTCCCAGCGCGGTCTGGCTGCAGGGCTGGCAGGAACAATATCCGCAGCTTTCAGGTAAGCAGGTACTCACTCTGCCGGGGCGGCTGACGCGCCTGAAGGGGCACCACGATTTCATCAACCTGATCGCTGCGCTGCGGCAGCAGGGTAAGGCGGTCTGCGGACTGATCGTCGGCGGTGAGGATCCGAAACGCCAGGAGTACGCGCAGGAGCTTTACGCCCGGGTGCGGGAACTGGGGCTGCAGGATGCGGTCCTGTTTACCGGCGCGCGTTCCGATATCCGCGATATCTATGCCGTCTCCGATCTGGTGCTGTCGCTGTCGACCCAGCCGGAATCGTTCGGGCGTACCGTGGCCGAGGCGCTGAGCATCGGTGTGCCGGTGGT
>QKGH01000150.1 GCA_003250495.1 Marinobacterium sp. | reverse complement strand
GGAAATGCTGGAGACGCCCTGCTCCTTGAGGATGAACAGGATACGCCAGCGCGGGATATCCATATTGACCTTTTTCAGCGCCTTTTCCATGGCGAGGGTGTAGCGGCCGTGCACCCGGGCGAGCCAATAGAAGGGGAACTCCTCTTTCTGGAAGTCTTCGCTGGCGGGGTTGTAACGGTGCCGGCGGCTCCGGTTCGGTGTACTCATAACGGGGACTTGGCTGGGTTGGTGAGGGCGTGAATATAAAAGATCGTTGATTGAATGGTCAAATAATATACCGGGTCGTTGTCGATGTGTCTTTGGTGGTCAACCGGTGCCGAAATGTCCGGCCCGCGGGGATCGGGAGGCCCGCGGTGTTAGTTACGTATCGGTGGGCCATGCCGTCTTTTATTCAGATTACTTATTCAGATTACTGATTTAGGTTACGGCCTCCGGGTTACTGCCGCGCAACGCCGGGCGTTGCGCAGTGTCGGTAGGGATATGCGGGCGACCGAGCGGGAGTGCCGCCGGCGCGCTGCCGGTAAGTCCCGGTACGGTGGGTACAGCCGTTCCGGGAGCGCGGGCGTCGCTTACCAGCTGGGTCCGCGCTCGGCGTGCATCTTGCGCACCATGGCATCGAAGAACTTCACGGCGAAACCGCTATCTTTGATCAGCATCTGCGTCAGATCGGCGCACTTCTGGCTGATCTCTTCCGGCAACAGGTTGTCTTCGCCGCCCAAGGCGCCCGCGGTGACCTGGATCTCGGCGGCGCGCTGCACGGTCCACAGCAGGAAGAAGGTGCGTTCGATATCCATCTCGCCCACTGCTATGCCATGGTTGCGCAGCACCAGGATGTGCTTGTCGCCGAGGCTCGCCAGCATGCGTTCCTTCTCGTCCTGGAACAGGGTGATCCCTTCGAAGGTGTGGTAGCCGACACGGTTGAACAGCTGGGCGCCGTAGAAATCGTTGTGGGTGAAACCGGCCTTTTTCTGGGCGATGGCCGAGATCGGGTTGGTGTGGGTGTGGATCAGGCAGTGGATGTCGTTACGGGCGGTGTGGATCGCACCGTGCAGGGCGAAGCCGGCCGGGTTGGCATCGTAGGGAGAGTCATCCAGCTTGTTGCCGTCGACGTCGACCTTGAGCAGGTTGGCCGGTGTCACCTCGGTGTAGTTCAGGCCGAACGGGTTGACCAGGTAGCTACCCTCCTGATCCGGCAGGCGGGCGGAGATATGGTTGAAGATGGTCTCGGTCCAGCCGAAAAAATCCACCAGGTGGTAGCAGTGTGCCAGCTTGATACGCAGTGCCCACTCCTCGTCGCTGCAATGCTCGGGACGGGTAACGGGTGCATTCTGGTTGGGGGCAGCTTGGAACATCGTGATCTCCTTGTGACGGATGTGAGGTACGGGGACTCAATGGGGTTGTGCCGGGGGCGTGGCGGCCCGCTGGCGTTCGGATACGAAATGGGTCAGTGCCAGCACGTGGCGCGTGGTTCTCATCTGCAGACCGGCGCGCTCAGCGAGCTCCACCACGGCCTCGCCGATGGTGGCCAGTTCGAGCGGCTGGCCGCGCTGGAAATCCTGCAGCATGGAGGTTTTCACCGCACCCATGCCGGCGCCCATCTCCATGATGCTGGCTGGATCGAAGCGGACCCGGGCACCGTAGGCAGCCGCGGTCAGCAGTACTTCGTCGAGTAGCTGGCGCACCAGCGGGCTCAGACGTTCATCGCCGTACAGCTGCTCCAGTGTGGCGCCGGTAATCACCGACAGCGGGTTGGAGGTCAGGTTGGCGATGATCTTGGTCCAGATCTGGTCGCGGATATTATCGGTGGCGCGGGTTTCGATGCCGCTGGCCTCGATCGTGGTCCGGATCTGTTCCAGGCGTTCGCTGAGGCGGTTGTCGATCTCGCCCAGGATCATCAGGTGCGGGTTGGCGCAGCGCACGATCCCGGGCGCCTCGCTGTGCGCGGTGATAAAGGTCACGGCGCCGAGTAGGTGGCGGTCCGGCAGCAGGGTGCTGAGCCGGTCCGACGGATCGATGGCGGCAATCGCACTGCCGGCGAAGCGGCCGTCGGTGCCGTGGAAATACCACCAGGGCAGGCCGTTGAGCACCGGGATGACGATAGTCTCCGGCTGCAGCAGCGGCTGGATCTGCTGCAGGATCGCCGGTAGTGCCGGTGCCTTGGTGCAGATGAAGATCAGGTCCTGCGGCCCCAGTTCGGCAGCGGAATCGGATGCGTTGACCCGCACGCAGTGGGTGCCGTCCAGGTCGTGCAGCGTGATGCCGTTGCGCTGCAACTGACGCAGGGTTGCGCCGCGGGCGAAGACGTTGATCGTGCCGTGAGTGCCTCCGAGGCGTGCGGCCAGCGTGCAGCCGATGGCGCCGGCACCGGCGATGCAGATGCGCATGTGGTGGGTGTCCATAACCTAGTTCTCTACCGGAAGCCGCCCCTCCCTTTGGGTAAAGGGAGGGGCGGATCGTATTAGCTGGAGAGCAGCTCCTGGTGTTTGCTGGCCAGACCCAGGTAGGCCTCGATGACCCGCGGGTCGTTGGCCAGATCGGCGGCCTTACCCTGCATGGCGACCTGTCCGGCCTCCAGTACATAGGCGTAGTCCGCCACTTTCAGGGCGGCGCGGGCGTTCTGTTCCACCAGCAGGATGGAAACGCCCTGGCGGCGCAGATCGGCAAAGATGCGGAAGATCTCGCGAGTGATCAGCGGTGCCAGCCCCAGGCTGGGCTCGTCCAGCATCAGCAGGCGCGGCTTGCCCATCAGTGCGCGGCCGATCGCCAGCATCTGGCGCTCGCCGCCGGACAGCGTCGCCGCCATCTGATGCCGTCGCTCCCACAGCCGCGGGAACAGGCTGTAGACCTCGGCCAGGGTGGTTTCGTAGCCGCGATCGCCGCGTCGGTAGCGCTGGAAGGCACCGAGCTGCAGGTTGTCCTGTACGCTCATGCTGGCGAACAGCTCGCGCTTCTCTGGCACCAGGCCGAGACCGTCGCCGACCAAGATCTCAACGTCCGGGGTGGCGTACAACTGGCCGTCGAAATGGACCTCGCCCTTGGAGCGCAGGATGCCGATGATCGCCGACAGCAGCGTGGTCTTGCCGGCCCCGTTGGGGCCGATCACGGTGACGATCTGCCCTTCGCGAACTTCGACACTGACACCGGTCAGCGCTTCCACCTTGCCGTAGGCCACATGGAGGTCGCGCACATCGAGCAGCTTTTCGGTCTGTGCGGTCATTTATTCAACCCCTCCCAGGTAAGCCTCAAGTACGGCCGGATTTTTCTGTATCTCTTCGGGCAGCCCCTCGGCGATCTTCTCGCCGAACTCCATCACCACGATGCGGTCCACCAGACCCATGACGAAGTCCATGTCGTGCTCCACCAGCAGGACCGCCATCCCCTCGCCGCGCAGCTTCTGCAGCAGTTCGGCCAGGGCCTGCTTCTCTTTGTAGCGCAGGCCGGCGGCGGGTTCGTCGAGCAGCAGCAGACAGGGGTCGGCACACAGGGCGCGGGCGATCTCGAGGATCCGCTGCTGGCCCAGGGCCAGGCTGCCCGCCTCTTCATAGAGATAGTCGCCGAGACCGACGCGCTCGAGCTGGCGCTTGGCCTCCTGCAGCAGGCTCTGCTCTTCGGCGCGCTCCAGATGTAGCGCGGAGCTGACGATCCCCTTGTCGCCGCGCAGGTGGGCGCCGATGGCGACGTTCTCCAGCACGCTCATGGTCGGCAGCAGCTTCACGTGCTGGAAGGTGCGGCTCATCCCCATCTTGGCGACTTCACGGGAGCTCTTGCCGGTCAGGCTTTCGCCGCGGAACAGCACCTCGCCGGAGGTCGGGGTATCGACCGCGGAGAGCTGGTTGAACATGGTGCTCTTACCGGCGCCGTTGGGGCCGATCAGGGCCAGGATCTCGCCGGCATGGATCTTCAGGTTCATGTTGTTGTTCGCCACCAGGCCCCCGAAACGGCGGGTCACGTTGCGCGCTTCGAGGATCACCTGACCCTGCTCCGGCAACGCGCGGTGGGCCAGTGCCGCGACCTGCTGCGACTGTTCCCGCAGCAGGCGGCGCTGCTTGAAGCGGGCCGGCACCAGGCGCATCAGGAACGGCCAGATACCGCCCGGTGCACGCTGCATCAGCAATACGATCAGCAGACCGAAGACGATGGTTTCGTACTGGCCGTCGCTGCCGAGCAGGTACGGCAGCAGATCCTGCAGCCACTGCTTGAGCATGGTCAGCACGCCGGCGCCGATCAGTGCGCCCCAGACGCTGGCCACGCCGCCGATCAGCGCCATGAACAGGTAGTCGATACCCATGCTCAGACCGAACGGAGTCGGGTTCACGAAACGCTGGGTGTGGGCATAGAGCCAGCCGGACACGGCGGCGAACAGGGCCGAGATCAGGAACACGATCAGTTTGGAGCGGAAGGTGTTGACGCCCATCGACTCAGCCATCAACTGGCCGCCCTTCAGCGCGCGGATAGCACGACCCTCACGGGAGTTGAGCAGGTTCTGGGTGATGAAGATAGCGCCCAGTAGCACCGCCCAGATCAGGTAGTAGATCTTCTCGCCCTGATCCAACACCAAGCCGAACAGGGAGATCGGCGGCAGGCCGCTGACACCGGTATGGCCGCCGAGTCCGTCCAGGGTACCGAACAGGTAGTACAGCGAGATGCCCCAGGCGATGGTGCCCAGCGGCAGGTAGTGGCCGGACAGGCGCAGGGTCAGTGCGCCGAGGATCAGTGCCACCGCCGCCGTCAATGCGATGCCGATCAGCAGCGCGATCCACGGCGAACCGGCACTCCAGGCCAGCCAGGCTGGCAGCTGCTCGGTGGTGGTCAGGTAGGCGCTGGTATAGGAACCGAGGCCGACGAAAGCCGCCTGGCCAAAGCTGGTCATGCCGCCGACACCGGTCAGCAGTACCAGGCCGAGTACTACCAGGGCGTACAGGCCGATGTAGTTCAGCAGGGTGATCTGGAAGGTTGGCAGCACCAGCGGGGCCAGTGCCAGCAACACGATGAAGCCGATTAACAGGTGACGCGGTTTCATTCTTCCTCCTCCTCCACGTGACGGCTGGTCAGAGAGCGCCAGAGCAGGAACGGGATAATCAGGGTGAATACGATGATCTCTTTGTAGTTGCTGGCCCAGAACATCGAGAACGCTTCGATCAGGCCGACCGCCAGGGCGCCGACCGCGGCCACCGGGTAACTGGCCAGGCCGCCGATGATGGCGCCGACAAACCCCTTCAGGCTGATGATGAAGCCGGAATCGAAGTAGAGCGTGGTGATCGGGGCGATCAGGATGCCGGACAGGGCGCCGATGAAGGTCGCCATGGCGAAGGTGGCCTTACCGGCAAATACCGGGGAGATCCCCATCAGTCGCGCGCCCATGCGGTTGATCGCGGCGGCCCGCAGCGCCTTGCCGTACAACGTACGTTCGAAGGCGATGAACAGCAGGATGATCAGCGTGATGGAGACCAGGATAACCCACAGGGTCTGGCTCTTCAGCAGCACCGGGCCGAGGCTGAAACCGGCGTCGGAGAACGGCTTGGTGCGTCCCCCCTCGGGGCCGAACAGCAGCAGGCCGATACCGACCATCGCCACGTGCACGGCGATCGATACGATCAGCAGCACCAGCGCCGGGGCCGATGCGATTGGCTGGAAGAACAGGCGATAGATGATCGGTCCCATCGGGACCAGCAGCCCCAGGGTCAGCAGCGCCTGCGCGACCATCGGTATCTCTGCCAGCGGCAGGGTCTGGATCAAAACGCACAGCAGCAGCGCATAGCCCAGCTTCAGGCCGATCCAGCGCATCTTGAGCATATTGAAGCCGTTTTGCAGCATGGTGCGCAGGTCCAGCGCGCAGTCGATCAGCATCAGTGCCAGCAGCATCCACGCCAGCGCGGTGGGGTGGCCGGACTGGATCGCCGCCATGGTGAGCGCCCCGTAGGTGACAAATTCACCCTGCGGGATCAGCAGGATGCGGGTGACGGTAAACACCAGCAGTATCGATAGGGCCAGCAGGGCGTAGATGGCGCCGTTGGTCACACCGTCCTGACCGAGGAGAACGGCTATCTGGAAGTTCATCTTGTTTCTGTCCTTCAGTACCGGCAGGGCGGCAGGTCCGGGAGCAGGACCGGCGGTACCGCTTTCCTGGCTTCGGCAGTCGTTGGGCTATGCGTTGAATCTTTTCTGTTCGGTGCAGGGTGGGCCGGACCCCGGCCTCCCCGGTGGAGCGGTCGATCAGTTCAGCAGTTTCCAGGTGCCGTCTTTGACCGTGATCATCTCGCGGCCGCGCTCGTCGAAGCCGCTGTGATCTTCCGGCGTCATGTTGTAGACACCCTGGGTAGCGGCCAGCTCTTTGGTCTGCTCCAGTGCGTCGCGCAGCGCGGCACGGAACTCGGCGGTACCGGGCTTGCCTTTCTCCAGCGCGGTCGGGATGGCGTTCTGCAGCAGCAGGCCGGCATCGTAGACATTGGCGCCGAAGGTGGCCGGGTTCTCGCCGTAAATCGCCTTGTAGCGGGTCATGTAGTCGGCGGCGATCTGCTTGGACGGGCTGTCTGCCACTTCGTCGATCACCAGCATCAGGCTGGCCGCCAGGATAGTGCCTTCAGCGGCCTTGCCACCGAGCTTCAGGAACGGATCGAGGGCGGCGCCGTGAGTCTGGTAGATCTGACCCTGGTAGCCCTGATCCTTCAGCGTGGTCTGCGGCATCACGGAGGAGCTGCCCGGCGCGGCGATCAGCACGGCATCGGGGTTGGCCATCAGGACCTTCAGGCTCTGACCGGTCATCGAGGTATCCTGGCGCTGGAAGTTTTCCAGCGCGGTGATCTTGATGCCGGCATCCTTGGTCAGCTTGGCCATCACCTTGGCCCAGTTCTCACCGTAGGGGTCGGCGGTACCGATCAGGCCCAGCGTCTTGACGCCCTGGGCGCTCATATGGTCGACCAGCGCCTTGGCGATCAGGTCATCGTTCTGGGTGGTCTTGAACACCCATTTCTTCTGCTCGGTCATCGGCAGGACCACGGCAGCGCTGCCGGTCGGTGCCAGCATCGGGGTGCCCGATTCGGCGGCGAACTGGATCACGCCCATGGCGCTGGCGGAACCGCTGGGGCCGATGATGGCATCCACGTGCTCATCGTTGATCAACTTCTTGAACGCCTTGACGGCCGCGGTCGGGTCACTGCCATCGTCCAGCGCGATGTAGCGGATGGTTTCGCCACCGGCACTCTCCGGCAGCAGCGGTACGGAGTTTTTCTGCGGAATACCGACCAGCGCGATCGGGCCGGTGGAGGAGGTGACGACCCCGACCTTGATTTCGGCCTGTGCCAGCGCGGGCGTCAGCAGTGAGGTCAGCATCAGTGCGGGTAACATCTTCTTCGACAGCATGACGTATCTCCAATAGTGATTCTTGGCAGAACGGTTAAATTCGTTGGGGACGCAGGCGCGGCGGCTCAGGCCTGCACGCGCATCGGAATGCCGTTGCGGCCCGGGAATTCGGGGGCCAGCGGGCGGGCGTTCGGCATCTTCAGCCACAGCCGCAGCAGTTTGCGCCGGCGCTCCAGCTCGTCGTAATCCTCGAAACTGGTGCGGGAGTGCATCACCGCGTAGTTGTTGGCGAACTGGATATCGCCGGGTTCCAGCATCATGTCGAGGCGGATCTGCGGGTCGTGGATCAGCGTGTCGATCAGCTCCAGCGCTTCACGCTCCACGCGGGACAGCTCGATGCCGCGGCGCTCCTGGCCGACCTCGATATATTTGCGCAGGTAGCGGCAGCTCAGTTTGCCCTCGTTGTAGCTGAAGATCGGCGACAGGCTCGGCAGCTCCTCGCCCAGGTGGTTGAAGTAGAGCGGGCGGTACAGCAGGCCCAGGTACTCCGGGTAGCGCGCCAGGATCTCGTTGTAGATGGTGGCGGCACTGACCAGGCTGCTCAGGCCGCCGCTCTTGGCCTTGCGGATCGACAGCAGGCCGACCACGTCGGACAGGTCGGTGTGGTAGGGCAGGTAGTCGTTGGTTTCATAGACGCGGCCGTTCTTGTCGTTCGGATCACCGACGCTGGTGACCTTGCCGAGCAGATCGCCACGCTCGTTCTGCGTCACCGGTAGTCCCAAGTGCAGGCCGATGCCGTAGTAGATGATCGCCAACTGCTCTTCGCTAAGGCGCTCCGCCGGCAGGCCGCGAATCACCACGAAACCGCGGCCGTTCTCCAGCTCTTCGGCGAAATCGTCGATCTCCGCCTGCAGCGCCGGGGTGATCGGGAAGTCCTCTTTGCTGAAATAGGGCGCGTTGAGCCCCTTGCTCTGGGTGTGCTCCAGCGCCAGCTCCAGGGCCGCGATCGACTCCTGCGACAGGCGGTAGATCCAGGCGGCTTCCTGTCCCAACAGTTCGCTGCCTTTCCATGCGATCGAGCCCGAGATCGGCTGTTTCAGAATAACTCCCACTCTTTCTCTCCTAGTTCGTCGAAACGTTAAGTCGGTGACGTGCCTGTCCAGGCGTACGAGTAAAGCGTTCGGGGGAAGGCTCGCGTACCCCGCTGCCCGTGATCGAGTCGACCCGTTTCGGTGCCGCGGAGGTAGCGCTGTGCTGCCGTAGTGTTCGCTCGATGTTTCAGCGCTGCGCGACCCAGTTGGATCCGGCGCTGGGAGAGCGATACGGGCTAACGACTGCGAGCGAAATGTGTCGCCCCGTTGTTCGCCATCAAGCATCTGGCGTGCCAAAAATCTGCAGTGCACCAGATCTGGATCAATGTATAGGTTAAAAAATGAACAGTTTTTAGGAGGGGCCCGATCGGTTTAGCGACGGTGTTTTTGAACCCCGATGGTGTGCCCGGACGAACAGGAATAACGCTGAAAACAATAGGTTATTCGGTTTGCTGAGTGAGCGTGTTCAATGCGATTTTCTTTAGATTTTTTTCGGTTTTTTAGGCACAAAAAATCAAAAAAAATAATTGAAAAATTTATTTATATAAATCACTTATAAAAAATAAGTGTATTGTGTATTGGGCGTGCTTTTGCTGTTTTGTT
>QKGH01000278.1 GCA_003250495.1 Marinobacterium sp. | reverse complement strand
CGATAAAGGCATGAACAGATTAAGAATTGGTAACTTACCGTGATTATTGATATTTCTTGAATGTAAGCCCGCTTGATGCTAGTTTTTTAATACCGGTTCTAGGATCGAAATCAGCAGCGTACGACAGTCCACCGGCTTTTGTGAGAGTATTCTCAGTCACCTCCTGGAGACTGACATACCTTAGATGTAAGCGTGGTTTCGTGCCGCTGTCGTGCATCGGCCATTTGTTAGCGGCGGTTATTTCACAAAGTGTCCATCGATGCCTGGTCAAGACAACATCATTACATTCGGCTCCGCAGTGCCTCGTCGAAATACAATTACGCTTGACGTCAATGGGCGCAGGATCGCGGCTGAGTGCCGTAAACTCATTGTGCAGACCATGCCGAAACTCATGGGCGGACTGTTCGAGAATCTCGACGATGCGCTCTACGAGATGGCCAACAAATCCGACAGCAACACCCTGCAGAACGTCTACTTCGATTCGATGCGCGAGCTGCGCAAGCAGCGCGTGGGCATCGATCGTGTCTTCAACCAGGAGTTGCTGAGAGTCTTTGATCGTTATTGGGAATCCGGCGAGGTCGAGGTCAGACGGCACTCCCTGGAGGATCTCAGCAAGAGCTCCGAGCTGGCGCTGCTCGACGATGAAGAGCTGGAGGATTCGCTGGCCATCACCAACATGATCTCCAAGGCGGAGAATCGCTTCGCCCGCGAGCTCTACGCCATGGGGCAGCGCTTTGCCTTCATCATCGGCGGTGGACAGGTGGATGAGCGGTTTGCCCAGGAGACGCCGCTTGCGCCCGCCGTGCTGTGCGCCGCCTTCCAGGTCGCCATGAGCAATGTGCCGGTCGAGCTCCCGGTCAAGCTGGTGGTCTACAAGCTGTTCGACCATCACGTGATGCATTTCATCGGCGGCCTCTACGACGAGATCAACATCCTCCTCGGCAAGGCCGGCGTGATCCCCAAACTGACCCCGAAAGTGCGGCGCAATCCGGTATCGCCGGCGGTGCTGAGGGGCGATGGGGGCGAAAGCCAGCTGGCGGCCGAATCCTCCTACGTCGCGGAGCCGAGCCAGTCGGTCTATACCACACCGGTCCAGGGCGGTGCGCCGATGCCAGGACTCAGCGTGCAGGGCGAGGTTTTCGCCGCCTTGCAGCAGCTGCTGGGCGTCAGGCGCGCCCGACTCACCGAGGGGGTGGCGGCATCCAGTCTGATGCTGACCGCGCCGCCGGGCAGCATGGTTCCGGTGATCGATACCGGCGAACTGCTGGGGGCGCTGAATGCGCTGCAGCAGTCCAACGTCGTGATGCTGCCGCAGGGCAGGCGGGTGAGCCAGCCTCTGAGTCCGGACCAGATGCGGGCACGTCTGGCGAACGACCTGCGCATCAGCCAGGAGGGCGGGCAGGTGACCCGGGCCCTGGGCGATGCGGACAACGACACCATCGACGTGATCTCGATGCTGTTCGAGTTCATCCTCGACGACTACAGCCTGCCGGATGCCATGAAGGCGCTGATCAGCCGTCTGCAGATCCCGATGCTCAAGGTGGCGATCATCGACAAGACCTTCTTCAGCAAGAAGGTCCATCCGGCACGCCGCCTGCTCAATACCCTGGCCCAGGCCGCGGTGGGCTGGAACGACACCGGCGACCGCGCCAACGACGCGCTTTACGGCAAGATCGAGTCGGTGGTGAAGCGGGTGCTCAACGAATTCCAGGACGACCCCGGTATCTTCGCCGAGCTCGACGACGAGTTCAGCGCCTGGTGGCAACAGGAGCAGCGAGGCGCCCAGATCGCCGAACAGCGCACCAATCAGGTGACGCGGGGCAAGGAGCAGCTGCGCGCCGCCAAGCGCAAGGTTGCCGAGGAGCTCAATACCCGTCTGCGCAAACAGCGGGTGGTTCCCGAGGCGGTGATGGCCCTGCTGGAGGACGGCTGGAAGGATGTCCTGCTGCTCAACTACCTGCGCCAGGGGGCCGACAGCAAGGAGTGGCAGGAGTCCCTGGAGATGGTCGATCGCCTGCTCTGGAGCGTGCAGCCGAAATCGGATTACTCCGAGCGCCAGCAGCTGCTCAGGGGCATACCGGAGCTGCTGAGAAATCTGCGTGAGCGGCTCAACAGTATCTCCTTCGACCAGCACAAGATGGCGCGCCTGTTCAAGGAGCTGCAGAACTGCCACATCGGGTGTCTGCGCGGTGGCGACCCCAACCTGATCCAGGGCGCGGGCACCCAGCCGGCCGGCGTGCAGGAGATTCACTTCCCCGACAGCCAGATGCTGGGCGGCGACAGCACCCTCTCCCAGGTGGTCGAGGATGCGGCCCTCAGCCATGACGAAGCGGCCGCCCAGGCCCGCGAACT
>QKGH01000355.1 GCA_003250495.1 Marinobacterium sp. | reverse complement strand
ATGCCGATAACTCATTGGAAGAGAAGGAGCCTTTGTGGGATGCAGACCGCAAGCGACGCCAAATACCGGATTCTCGCTCTGAAACAGCTGCCGCCGTTGTCGGCGACGGCCGCCCGCCTGCTCGAACTGCTGTCGAACGAAAATCTTTCACTGGCGGAGCTCTCCCGGGTCATCGGCCAGGACCCGAGCGTGACCGCGCGCATCCTGGGCGTGGCCAACTCGGCCTATTTCGGACAGGTCACGCCGATCCACTCGGTGGAGGAGGCGGTCATCCGGGTGCTCGGTCTCAACATGGTCAAGAGTCTCGCCTTCAGCATCGCCGTCAGCGGCGTCTTCGACACCACCCGTTGCCGTGGCTTCAAGCTGGAGAGCTATTGGTACGACTCGCTGGCGACCGCGCTGCTGGCCAGGGAGGTCTGCCGTCATCTGAACAGCGCACAAGTGCCCGATCTGGACAGCGTCTACCTTGCAGGACTGCTGTTCGATATCGGTATCCTGGTACTGGTGCACCTCTTTCCCGAAGACTACGCCAGCGTGTTGCGGAGCCTGGCGGACGCTCAACGGCTGGAGCGTCAGGAAGCCGAGGAGCGCGTCATCGGCATCAGCAGTCAGCAGGCGGGAGCCTGGCTGACCGATCGCTGGCATCTGCCACCGGTGGTGGTCCGCGTTTTGGCCCAGTCACCCCAGGAGGATACCCGTTGCCAGGTGGCCGCGGTCTCCTTGGCCGCCGATCTGGTGAGCAAGCGCTCCCGGCCCGGGATCGAGATTCCGGGTGTTCCTGAATCGCTGCCCGGTCTGTCACCGGAGACACTGCTCACAATCGAGGAGCAGTGCCGCCTGCGCGACGAAGAGCTGCACAACTTCGCCCATGCCATGATCAGATAAACGGGATTTGCCAGTGGATCTCTCTTTCAATCAGACCTCGATGGATCTTCGCGAGCGGTTTTTCAGTCTGCTCGATTCGCTCTCCGCACTGCGGGCGCTGACCCAGATCAGCCTCAACGGCATCAGTGAGGAGGAACTGCTGAAGAAGGCGCTGGGTGAACTGATCCGCTATCAGAACGTGGAGAGCTGTTCCGTGTTCATGCCGCAGCAGGGGCGGCTCCACTGTGTCGCCGGCATCGACATCCGGGAGTCCCACGACACCGTCGCCGGTCTGGTCGACCTGCGCTCCCGCCGTGTCAGCATGAGTTTCGCCCCGGGAGAAGGTATCGCCGGCATCGCCTTTGCCAGCGGGCAGCTGCAGTACTGCCGCCAATGCAACCAGAGCAAGGAGTTCCTGCACAATCCCCATCCGGGCGGCGAGCAACCCGGCTCCCTGATCAGCGCCCCCATCAAGATGGGCGATACGGTGCTGGCGGTGCTCAACGCCTCGCACCCACTGCCTGAGTACTTCGAACCCTGGCAGCAGCATACCCTGAGTCTCTTCTGCAGCTGCCTGGGGCAGATCCTGCACAACCATCGCCTGCTGCATGATCTGGAGTTCGCCGTCGAACAGCGCACGCAGGAGCTGCGAAAGGCGCTGCAGGAGGCCGAATCGCTGCAAAAGCGCTATGAGCAGCTCTCCACCATCGACGAACTGACGGGCCTCAACAACCGCCGCTACTTTTTCAGCGAGGCGGAGGGGATGCTGGCGCGGGCTAGGCGCCACCAGCAGCACTGCAGCCTGATGCTGCTGGATGTGGATTTCTTCAAGCTCATCAACGACGAGTGGGGCCATGTGGTGGGGGACAAGGTGCTCTGCGCCATCGCCGACGTGATTCGTCAGGAGGCCCGTGGCGGGGATCTGGTGGCCCGGGTCGGTGGTGAGGAGTTCGTGATCATGCTGTCCGAAAGCGGATTGGAGGGAGCCGATCTGATGGCGCAGCGGGTGCAGGAGCGCCTGGCCCGGCTCGAGTTCGGACCGCAGATCGGCAATCTGAAACTCACCGCGAGCATCGGCATCAGCAGTTACACACCGGAGAGCGATCCGCAGGTGCCCATCCACAGCCTGGTCGACCAGCTCTATGCCCAGGCCGACAGCGCCATGTACGACGGCAAGCGCGAAGGCCGCAACACCCGGCGCAGCTTCAGAGAGGCGTGAGCCTGGCGGCGGGGCATTTCACCGCGACCCGGGCTCGCCAGTCAGAGAATCCCTTTCCCGCCCCCTCGACCGCTGCGGCGCCCAGCGCCGCGGCGGGGGCGTGATCATCAGGCGGTTTCGCGATCCCCGGCGAGTTCCTCCACGGGCGCCGAGGCGCTCTCCATCGGCGCCATCGGCTGCAGCAGTTTCTCCGTGCCCGACGGATTGGTGAACTGGTCGTTCAGGGTCTGGATGTAGTTGTCGGTGGACTGCAGCACCTCGCGCAGTTGTCGACGCGACTTGCGCCCC
>QKGH01000322.1 GCA_003250495.1 Marinobacterium sp. | reverse complement strand
ACTGCGCTTACAGGTGGCCCGGGTTGCGCAGATCGCGCTCCGCCAGCGGCGGCGGGGTCCACTGGTAGATCCAGGTCTCGCTCAATGGCTGGCCGTTGGCCTCCAGATAGACGCGGATATTGATCGGCTCCTCGCTGTCTGCCGGCGGTACCAGGTCGAACATGGCGCGATAGCCGTTGATCGCATGCTGCGGGCGGGCCGAGGTGATCTCCACCTTGCCGGCGGAGGCGCTGATCACTGGTTTGACCTCGGTGTCGCGTCCCAGCATCGGCAGTGCGCCGCCCGCGAAATCGACCACGAAGCGCTTGCTGTAGTACTCGCGTTTCTGTCCGACCACACCGCCGATGCCGGTGAAGGTATCGTGCACGGTGGCCCGGGCCGGGCGTACCGGGGCCGAACCGCCCCAGTACAGGTTGTAGCTGTACAGCAACTCCTGGCCCGCGGCCACCGGCTGCTCCGGATTCCAGAACGCGACGATATTATCGAAGGTCTCGTCCTGGGTCGGGATCTCCACCAGCTGCACCGAACCCTTGCCCCAGTCGCCGATCGGTTCGACCCAGAGGCTGGGGCGGCGCTCGTAGAACACGCCGTCATCCTGGTAGTGGTCGAAGTCGCGGTCGCGCTGCAGCAGGCCGAACCCCCGCGGATTGTTGTCGCTGTAGGCGTTGAAGCGCAGCTGACGCGGGTTGGTCAGCGGGCGCCAGATCCACTCGCCGGTGCCGGTCAGCAGGGCCAGGCCGTCGGAATCGTGGATCTCCGGACGCCAGTCCCAGTACGCGCGGCGATCGTTCTCGCCGACCATGTACATGCTGGTCAGCGGTGCCACCCCAAGGCGCTCGATCGCCTGGCGCGGGTAGATAGCGGCATCGACGCGCATCTTCAGCCGGTTACCGGGCTGGATCTCGAAGCGGTAGGCGCCGGTCACGCTGGGGGAGTCGAGCAGGGCGTAGACGGTGGCGACATCGCTGCCGGCCTGCGGCCGCTGCAGCCAGAAGTCGGTGAACATCGGAAACTCTTCGGGGCGCGGCAGCGCGGTGTCCACGGCCAGGCCGCGGGCCGACAGGCCGTACTGCATCTCCGGACCCACGGCGCGGAAGTAGCTGGCACCGAGGAAGGCGACCACGTCGCGGCTCCAGTCGGTGTGGAACTGCATGCGAAAGCCGGCGAAGCCAAGGTCGCTGGGCAGGCCGCGGCCGTTGACGCCGGAGTCGCCGTAGTCGAACAGCTGCGGGCTGTAGCGGATCGGCTCCGGCTTGTCGCCCTTGAGTTCATAGATATGCACCGGGGTGTCGAAGAACAGGCCGAGGTGGAACAGCTCGGCGCGGAACGCCGAGTCCTTCTTGCGCCACAGCGCCTTGTCGCGCTGGTAGCGCAACTGCTGGTAATCGTCCCAGCTCAGCCCCTGCAGCCGCTTGGGCAGCTCGCCCTTGTGGCTGACGTAGTCCTGTTGCGCCAGTTCCTGCGCATGGCCCTTGAGCCAGGCGTAACTGAAGGGTTCGCCGTCGTCCGGGGCAGCCGCGGCGGCGGCCCGGGTCGACACGGCGGCGCCCAATAGCAGGGCCAGCAACAGGGCCTGCAGTAGGGTCAGCGCCGCCGGCAGGCGGAGCCGCGGGGTTGGAATGGCAGGGAGCTGGACGTCATACGAAGCACGCATGATTGACCTCGGTCTAGGGTGGTGAACGGAGTATCCTAAGCGCTCCGTGCGGCGTTTCAAAGCGGGGCAGGCGCGCGGAGCGCAGTTTAATCCGGGAGGGCGGTGCGAAACGACCCCGGGGTGTCGGCTAAAGTCGGTACGGCCGGCAAGAACACTGACAAAGTGGAGTTCTGTTCGTATCATTCACAGCCTGAGTTAACGCTGGAGTCCGAGGTATGTCCGAATTAGCTGTTCGTCTGACCGAATACAGCCATGGCGCTGGTTGCGGTTGCAAGATCTCCCCCAAAGTACTGGACCAGATCCTGGTGTCGCAACTGACGTTGCCGGACTCGCCCAACCTGCTGGTCGGCAATAGCAGCAAGGACGATGCCGCTGCCTACGACATCGGCAACGGCCAGGTGGTGTTGAGCACCACCGACTTCTTCATGCCGATCGTCGACGACCCGTTCGACTTCGGCCGCATCGCCGCCACCAATGCGATCAGCGATATCTATGCCATGGGCGGGCAGCCGCTGATGGCGATCGCGATCCTCGGCTGGCCGATCAGCAAGCTGGCGCCGGAGGTGGCGCAGCGGGTCGTCGAGGGCGGGCGCCAGGCCTGTGCCGACGCCGGTATTCCGCTGGCCGGCGGTCACAGTATCGATGCCCCGGAACCGATCTTCGGCCTGGCCGTGACCGGCCTGACCGCGCGCGAACACCTGAAGCAGAACAACCTGGCCCAGGCCGGCGACCGGCTCTACCTGACCAAGCCGCTGGGGATCGGCATCCTGACCACGGCACAGAAGCAGAAGAAGCTACAGCCGCAACACACCCACCTGGCGCGCGACATCATGTGCCGCCTGAACAGTGTCGGTGCCGAGGTCGCCAAGCTGCCGGGGGTGCATGCGATCACCGACGTGACCGGCTTCGGCCTGATGGGGCATCTGCTGGAGGTGTGCGAGGGCAGCGATCTGCAGGCGCGGGTCGAGGCCGCGGCGGTACCGTTGATTCCGGAGGCGGTGGCCTATCTGGCGCAGGGCTGCGTGCCCGGCGGCACCGGCCGTAACCGCGACAGTTACGGCCACAAGTTGGCAGAGATGCCGGAGGCGCTGGCCAACCTGCTGTGCGATCCGCAGACCAGCGGCGGCCTGCTGATCGCAGTTGCCGAGGAGCAGGCCGCGGGGCTGGAGCGGTTGCTGGCCGAGCAGGGACTGTGCCACGCCTGCATCGGCGAGCTGGAGCCGACGCATGGCGGCCAGCGCGTACGGGTCGAGGGAGAGATCGCGCTGTGAGCCGGGCCGACAGCAGCGACTATCGCGCGATCTTTCTCGACGATATTCCGCTGATCGATACCCGGGCGCCGATCGAGTTCGATCATGGCGCCTTTCCCAACAGTACCAGCCTGCCGCTGATGACCACCGAGGAGCGGGTCGAGGTCGGCACCTGCTACAAGCGGCAGGGGCAGGAGGCGGCGATCCGCCTCGGCCACCAGTTGGTCAGCGGGGTGGTCAAGGAGGCGCGCGTCGCGGCCTGGGTCGATTTCGCCCGCCGCCATCCCGAGGGTTACCTGTACTGCTGGCGCGGCGGGCTGCGCAGCCAGATCTGCCAGCAGTGGATGCACGAGGCGGGCTGTGACTACCCGCGCATCCGCGGCGGTTACAAGGCGATGCGGCAGTTTCTGTTGCGCGAATTCGAGCGGATCTGTGCCGAGCGTCCGTTCCTGCTGCTCGGCGGGCGCACCGGGTGCAACAAGACCGAGTTGATTCACCAGTGGAACGCCGCCGTCGATTTGGAGGGGCTGGCGCACCACCTGGGTTCCAGTTTCGGCCGCCGTCCCGGCGGACAGCCGACCCAGCTCGGCTTCGAGAACGCGCTGGCGGTGGAGCTGCTCAAGCGCGATCAGCGCCGGCTGCAACCGGGTCAGCCGATCCTGCTTGAGGATGAGGGGCATCTGATCGGGCGCTGCGCCCTGCCATTGTCGCTCAAGCACAGCATGGAGCAGGCGCCGCTGGTCGTGCTGGAGGTGACGCTGGAGGAGCGCGCGGAGCACACCTTCCGCCACTATATCCTCGAGCGCCTGCGGGAGTGGCAGCAGCACCTGGGCGGGAACGCCGGTTTCGAGGCTTTCGCCGAGGATCTGACCCAGTCGATGTACCGTATCCGCAAACGCCTGGGCGGAGTGCGTTACCGCGAGGCGGCGGGGCTGCTGCAGCGGGCGCTGAACGCGCACCGGGCCGGTAATCCCGATCTGCACTGGGACTGGATCCTGATGCTGCTGGTGGACTATTACGATCCGATGTACGACCACCAACTGGCCAAACGCCGGGAACGGATCCGCTTCAGCGGCGACCGGGATGCGGTGCAGCAGTATCTGGAAACGACCTACGCCGGATGTTTGAATTGAGCTGGATCCCAGCCGGCCGGCAGCGCCTGTGCGGCCGGTGGCGAACATTGAACCGAACCGATTATCCGACAACGAACACCAGACAAGGAGCAACCATGTCATTTCTACGTCGCGCGCTGGCGCTGGTACTGCTGGCTCTGCCGTTACTGGCCCGGGCCGAACCCTTCGTATTCACCGCGATCCCCGATGAGGACGAGAGCAAGCTGCAGCAGCGCTTCGGCAAGGTGGCCGACTACCTGTCCGGCCAGCTCGGCGTCGAGGTGAAGTATATCCCGGTCAAATCCTATGCCGCGGCGATCACCGCGTTCCGTAACGACCAGGTGCAGCTGGCCTGGTTCGGCGGTCTCTCCGGCGTGCAGGCACGACGCCTGGTGCCGGGTTCTGAAGCGCTGGCGCAGGGCTATGAGGACCAGTTCTTCAAGAGCTACTTCATCGCCAACGCCAGCACCGGGCTGGAGCCGGGCGCGCAGCTCAGCGAAGCGCTGAAGGGCAAGACCTTCACCTTCGGTTCCAAGGGGTCCACCTCCGGGCGCCTGATGCCGGAGTTCTACCTGCGCGAGCGTTTCGGCGCGGCACCGGATCAGGTGTTCTCCCGCGTCGGTTTCTCCGGCGACCACAACCGCACCATCGCCCAGGTGCAGGCCGGCGCTTATGAGATCGGTGCCGTCAACTACAGCGTCTGGGAGAGCGAGCTGGCGAAGGGCAACGTCGATCCGAGCAAGGTCAAGGTGATCTGGGAGACGCCGACCTTCCCCGACTACCAGTGGACCATCCGCGGCGATGTGGACCAGCGCTTCGGCGCCGGCTTCAAGGACAAGGTGCGTGACGTGTTGCTGAACCTGACGGATCCCGACCTGCTGGCCAGCTTCCCGCGCCAGGGGTTCGTACCGGCCAGCAATGCCGATTACCAGCCGGTGGAGCAGACCGCGAAAGCGATCGGCCTGCTGGACTGACCCCGGCATGACTCAGCCACCGGTATTGTTCCGCCTGCAGGGGCAGTCGCTGAGCTACGGCGACCGCCCGGTGCTGCGGGATATCCATCTGACCATCCGCCAAGGCGAGCGGGTCGCGCTGCTGGGCCCCTCCGGGGCCGGCAAATCCTCACTGCTGACCCTGCTGTACGGGCAGCAGGCGGCGCTGAGCGCGCTCTATCCGCAGTCTGCCGGGCTGGTCGACCTGTTGTCGGCATACCAGAACATCTTCGTCGGCGGGCTGGAGCGGTTCGGCACGCTGGCGGCACTGTGGAACCTGGTGCGCCCGCTGCCGCAGGCGCGGCGTGAGATCGAGGCGCTGGCGCAGACGCTGGGGTTGGAGGACCAGCTGTGGCAGTCGGTAGACCGGCTCTCCGGCGGTCAACGTCAGCGCGTGGCGATCGGCCGCGCGCTGTATCGCCGGCAACCGATCTTCCTCGGCGACGAGCCAGTCTCCGCCGTCGATCCGCTGCAGGCGCAGCTGCTGCTGGAGCATCTGCTGGCACAGCATGAGACCGCCGTGGTCAGCCTGCATAACCGGCAGCTGGCGCTGGACAACTTCCAGCGTATCGTCGTGCTGCGCGACGGCGCCATCTGCTGCGACTGCCCGGCCAGCGAACTCAGCGAACAGGCGCTGGATAGCTTCTACGCCGAGGAACTCTCGGCGCCAGAGGCGTCCGCCGACGTCGGGCCGCAGGGGATGATCCCCTCATGTTGAGTTTCGATCGCCGCTCCAGCGTGCGCACGCTGAACGGCGTCTGCCTGCTGCTGTTGCTGCTGGCACTGCTGGCGCTGTTCGGCGCCGATCTGCAGGTCTACCCGGTCGATCCCTGGCACGAGCTGGGGCGTATCGGTCGGGGGCTGCTGCTGCCGGCCTGGGACGATTTTCCGCTGCTGCTGCAGGCGCTGGGGCAGACGGTGGCGTTCGCGTTGCTGGCGGTGGCGCTGGCGGTGCCGTTGGGGCTGGTGCTGGCAATGCTGTTCCACTGGCGTGGCGTGCGCTACCTGTGCGCCGCGGTGCGCTCGGTGCACGAGCTGTTCTGGGGGCTGATCTTCATGCAGCTGTACGGGCTCGGGGCACTGACCGGGCTGCTGGCGATCCTGCTGCCGTTCGCCGCCACCTTCGCCAAGGTGTTCGCCGAGATTTTCGAGCAACAGGCGCCGGAGCCGGGGCTGGCACCGGGACCCCGGGTGCGGGGGCTGAAGCGCTATGGCTACACGCTGATCCCGCAGGCCTGGCCGGCGCTGCTCAGTTACACCCGTTACCGCTTCGAGTGTGCGCTACGTTCCAGCGCTATCCTCGGTTTCATCGGCCTGCCGACGCTCGGTTTCCATCTCGAAACCGCGTTCAAACAGGGGCAGTACAGCGCCGCCGGTGCGCTGCTGTGGGCCTTCCTGCTGCTGATCGCGACTATCCGTTACTGGCTGCGACCGCGGCTGATCCCGCTGTACCTGCTGCTGGCGCTGTGGCTGTTGCCACAGACGCCGGGGTTCAGTAACGGCGGCTACCTGTGGCGTTTCATCAGCGTCGATATCTGGCCGGCGCCGCTGCGCGCCGGGGACTGGAGCGGCACGCTGGCGTGGTACTCGCAGATGTTCACCGAGCAGGTGTGGCCGGGATTGGTACAGACCCTGCTGCTGACGCAGCTGGCACTACTGCTGACCGGGGCGCTGATCCTGCTGTTCTATCCGCTGGCCACGCGCGCCCTGGCCGGACCCTGGCTGCGCTGGGGCGGACGTTTCCTGCTGCTGGTGCTGCGCTCGACGCCGGAGATGATCTTCGCCTTCGTCCTGCTGCTGCTGTTCGGCCCCTCGGGACTGCCGGCGGTGCTGGCGCTGGCGCTGCATAACAGCGGCCTGATCGCGTTCCTGGTCGCCAATGCCAGCGACGCCGAGCAGGGCAGCCGGCTGACGCGACCGGACGACCCGCGCGGACTGCTGCGCTACGCCTACCTGGAAACGCCGCGGCGCTTCCCGGCGCTGCTGGCGTTCCTGTTCTACCGCTGGGAGGTGATCCTGCGCGAGAGTGCGATCATGGGGATCCTCGGCATCGCCACGCTGGGGTTTTTCATCGACTCGGCGTTCGAGGAGATCCGCTACGATCGCGCCATGCTGCTGATCGCCGCCACCGCGGTGTTGAATATCCTGGTCGACAGCCTGTCGCGCCGGCTGCGGGCGCTGGCCCGTACCGACGCACAACGCCAGCCGGGACTGATCGATCCGCCACAGAAACGGAGCCCGAAACAAACCATGACACGAAACACGGAGCCGCAGAATGGATGAAGCGATGCAGCTGGATCTGACCCAGGTCCAGGAGATCTACAACCTGGTGGTGGGATTCTTCGTCAACTACAGCTTCCAGATCATCGGTGCGCTGATCATTCTGCTGCTCGGGTTGTGGGTGGCGGGCAAGGTGTCGAACTGGGCCCTGGCGCTGATGCAGCGCCAGAATCTGGATATCACGCTGAGCCGCTTCATCGCCAGCTGTATCAAGATCCTGATCCTGGCGATGGTCGCGGTAGTGGCGCTGGGCAAGCTCGGGATCAGCGTCACCCCGCTGCTGGCGATGATCGGCGCCGTCGGCCTCGGTGCCGGTTTGGCGGTGCAGGGGCTGCTGTCCAACTACAGTGCCGGCCTGACCATCGTGCTGAGCCGTCCCTACGTGGTGGGCGACACGATCAGCGTGCAGGGGGTGACCGGGCTGGTCAAGGAGGTGCACCTGGCGCATACGCTGCTGACCAATGAGGATGGGGTCGAGATCTCCATCCCGAACAAGCACATCATCGGGGAAATCATCCACAACTCCCATGCCAACACCCTGGCGGAGGTTTCCATCGATATCGCCTATAGCGCCGATCCGCAACAGGCCTGCGATCTGCTCAAAGCGACATTGAGCGGCTTTGGCGAAGAGATCTGCCAGGATCCGGCGCCTCAGGTAGGGATTGAAGCGTTTGGCGACAGCGGTATCACCCTCGGTGTACGCATCTGGCTCCCCACCGAGCGCTACTACGATCTGCTCTATCGCGCCAATCTGGCCATGTTTAATGCTTTGAAAGCAGAGGGGATCGAGATTCCGTTCCCGCAGCGCGAGGTGCGCCTGCTGAATCCGCCGGCGGCCTGAGCCGCGGTTTTACCACCTCAATCGTTGCCGAGCGACGGGCCGCTCAGATCGGCTCGTTGGCTTTGACCCGCTCGCGGAACTCCGATGGCGTCAGCCCGGTCTGCTTACGAAAGAAGCGCGAGAAGTAGGCGGCGTCGTCGTAGCCGAGCGAATAGGCGACCTGCTGTACGCTCATCGTCGAATAGGCCAGGTCGCGCTGCGCCGCGTGGATGATGCGGGCGTTGATCACATGCAGCGGCGACTGGCCGATCACCTCCTGGCAGATGCGGCGTAGCTGGCCGGCGCTGGTCCCCAGCTTTTCGGCATACTCCTCGACCGTTTTCAGCCCCCCCAGGTTGTTGTTGACCAGCGCGCGAAAGCGCTCCACCTGCTCCGCCTTACGGGAGTTCTGGGTCGGGTGCAAGGTGTGCTGGGACTGATCCAGGCGCCGGATCTGCACCAGCAGTGCCAGCAGTAGCGCGCTGGCCGCATTCAGTTCCGCCTTGCCGGCATTGACCGTCTCCAGCTCGATCAACTCGAACAGCGTCGACAGGGTTTTGTGGATCCGCGGCGTGTCCGGCAGCGCCATCACCAGCGGTTTGTCGAAGATATCGGCCAGCGCTGGCACGCCGCTGGAGATCAGCGTCTCCAGCGGCTTCTGCGCCACGGTGACCACCGAGCCGTCGATGCCGGCGCCCATGTCGAAACCGTGCACGGTCTGGGCCGGGATCAGGATGAAGCAGGGGGCGCTGAAGCTGACGCTGTTTCCATCCAGATGCACTACACCGCCTTTTTTCTGCACGTACAGCAGCTGGACCAGTGCATCGTGCTGATGCGGGTCGATCTTCCACGCGTAGTGCTTGGCGCGGCGCGAGATCGGTTCGTAGTGGATGGTCTCGAACCAGCGCTTCTCGGGGGTTTCGCCGTAGAGGGCGTAACTGGGGATACTGCTCATAGCCGGCCTCGCTCC
>QKGH01000111.1 GCA_003250495.1 Marinobacterium sp. | reverse complement strand
ATGCTGGGGCGCAACCTGAAGCCGGGGCTGATGGAGATGAAGAACAGTCTGTTCCGGCGCGGCTATCTGGAGCAGGTACGCAAATACTGTCCGCAACTGACGCTGGCGGATCTGACCCCCTATCCGGCCGGGGTGCGGGCCCAGGCGGTGTCCTGGGACGGTGCGCTGGTCGATGACTTCCTGTTCGTCAACGGCGAGCGCTCACTGGTGGTGTGCAACGCACCATCGCCGGCGGCCACTTCGGCGCTGCCGATCGGCGCCCATATCGTCGACCAGGTGCAGGCACGGCTGGAGGGGCGCAGCGTCTGATCCTGGCGGCGCCGCCGCCTCTCCCTCTGTGAATAGGCGATACGCCGGCATGGCCCGCTTAGCGTACTGTGACAATACCGCGCTCTCGATCCGCAGGGTCTCCGCCGCAAAAGGTGCGGTGCAGGGCGTGCTCCTCCCGGGGCCAATCTTCGTCACGCTACGTGGGCGGTGAGGCCGGTTGGCTACGACCACGGTCTGCGGTTTGTACCGGCCAGGGCCGCAGAGGGATATAGTGGTCCGGTTAATCCAAGCAGGTTCGCAGGAGAACCCCCCGAATGTCTGGAACGGACCAACGTAACCTTTTCGACAATTTGCCTGAACGCTTGCCACAGGAGCTGTTCGAGACCCTCGCCGCGGGCGACGGGGTGCGTATCGAACGCATCCTGTCCCAGGGGCAGGCCTCGCCGGAGGGGTTCTGGTACGACCAGGAGCAGCATGAGTTCGTATTGCTGTTGCAGGGTGCCGCGCGCATCGGCTTCGACGATGGCAGCGAGCGGGTGTTGGGGCCCGGCGATTACCTGAACCTGCCGGCCCATTGCCGCCACCGCGTGGCCTGGACCGATCCCGCCCAACTGACCGTCTGGCTGGCGGTGTTTTACTGAGGCCGGCGGCGGCATCCGCTGGCCCCAAGCCCCAGGCGATGGCCCCGCCGGCGCGGCTCCCGCTGCGCATTGCAGGAGGGGTACTCTTCGTTTCTGTCGGTCGTTTCTGTCGGCAGGCCGCTCTGCGTTTTTGTTTCTAAGCCGCTCTTAGCTTTTGTCGCTGTTGCTCCTCGTCTAGGTTGCCAAGCGCTCTGCGTTCCCATCCCCACGCCGCTCTGTGCGTGCACGTGTACCACTTTTATTGCCGTTGGCCCAGGCGCTGGAGGGCTTCTTTATAGCAATTGGCATATTTCTGGCAGCTGGCATTTTATCGATCCCGCTGTATTGCGGCACGTGATGCACAGCATTATGATAATTATTATCATTTAAAATACTAAGTGGGTGTGTGATATGAAAAAGCTGCTTCTGGTTACACTGTTGTCCACGGGACTGCCAGCACTGGCGCAGGCGGCCGATTACGAACTCCATATCAAGGAGCATCGTTTCATTCCGGCGGAGCTGACACTACCGGCCAACCAGCGGGTGAAACTACTCGTAATCAACGAGGATGCGTCGCCAGAGGAGTTTGAGGGTGAAGATTTCGAGGCGGAGAAGATCGTGCCGGGCGAGGGGCAGATTCTGGTCACGGTCGGGCCGTTCAAGCCCGGGCGTTACGAGTTTGTCGGTGAGTTCCACGAAGATACCGCCAAGGGTGCGCTGATCGTCGAATAGAGCGGCGAGCGGAGGGAGTCATGCTGAGTTCTGCAATCATTGTTTTTCGTGAGGTGCTGGAAGCGGCACTGATCGTGACCATTCTGTTGGCCGCCACCAAGGGGCTGCCGGGGCGCAGCCGCTGGATCTTCGGTGGCCTGCTGGCCGGCGTGGCGGGGGCCTGTGTCGTTGCGCTGTTCGCCAACCGTATCACCGGTGCCTTTGGCGGCATGGGGCAGGAGCTGATGAACGCGGGGATACTGCTTACCGCGGTGGTGATGCTGGCGTGGCACAACATCTGGATGTCGCGCCACGCCAGGGAGCTGGTGGCGCATCTGCGCGACGTCAGCGCCAAGATCACCGATGGCTCGCTGCCGCTCTATTTCCTGGCGGTTGCCGCGGGGATGGCACTGTTGCGCGAAGGCTCCGAAGTGGTGCTGTTCATGTACAGCGTGGCGGCGGGGGGCAGTTCGTCCGTTGCGATGCTGAGCGGCAGCGGCATCGGCGTGGTCAGCGGTGTACTGGTGGGGTGCCTGCTCTATTTCGGTCTGCTGCGGATTCCGACCGGACGCCTGTTCCAGGTGACCGGTTGGATGATCCTGCTGCTGGCGGCGGGGCTGGCGGCTTCGGCGGCGGGTTACCTGAGTCAGGCGGATATCCTGCCGTATCAGGCGCCGCTCTGGGACAGCAGCGCGATCCTGACCGAGAAGTCGATGCTGGGCCAGGTGCTGCATGTGCTGATCGGCTACCAGGCCAAGCCCACGGCGCTGCAGGTCGGATTCTAC
>QKGH01000039.1 GCA_003250495.1 Marinobacterium sp. | reverse complement strand
GCTGCTGATGGCCGAAGGCGTGCTCACCAAGGCCAACTTCGACGACAAGCTCGACTGGACCTACTGGGAGCTCTGGCACCACGAAGGGCGCCGCGCCCGCCACGGCGCTGCGATGTCCGGCCCCGACTACGCCTGGTGGCACGGCTTCTACGATATCGCCAAGAACTTCTACACCGGGATGCTCCCCGAGGCCAAGGAAGCCTGCGAGAAGGCCGGCAAGCCGCAGGTCTATGAGAAGATCATGAAGAAGTACATCGAGGGGCAGCCGGAGCACGAGTGGTTCGTCAAGGGCTTCGATCCGCAGCGCCTCGACGAGATCAAGAAGTACTACGAGGAGCGTTATCACCAGAAGGTGCAGTAACTCCGAAGTATGTCGCGGGGCCGGCCGGTAACGGCCGGCCCCGGTTTGTTTACACCCTAATGCAAGGAGGCGCGGGCATGCCGATCAGTGGAATCGTCATTCGCATCGATCCCGACCAACAGGCGGCCATCCGCCGCGGACTGGCGCAATTGCCAGAGGTGGAACTGCAGACCGAGACCGGCGGTAACCTGCTGGTGGCGACCCTCGACACCCGGGACTTCGCATCTGAACAGGCGCTGACCGAGGCCATCGCCGCGTTGCCGGGGGTCGTCAATGTCACGGTGGCCTATCATAATTTCGAAGACATGGCGGACGATCTGCCGGTCGACCGCCGTTGCGAGGCGTGAGCTGAGAGGGAGGTAGCGGATGAATATCAAGCGCAGGGAATTCGTCAAGGGGGCCGCGGCCGCCGCGGCGCTGGCCGCCGCCGGCCTGCCGGTGAGCGCGCTGCTGGCGAAGCAGGCTGAGGCCGCCGATGCCGGGATTACCTGGGGCAAGGCGCCGTGCCGTTTCTGCGGCACCGGCTGCGGCGTGCTGGTCGGCACCAGAAACGGCAGAGTCGTCGCCACCAAGGGGGACGCCGAGGCGCCGGTCAACAAGGGGCTGAACTGCATCAAGGGCTATTTCCTGGCCAAGATCATGTACGGCAAGGACCGCCTGACCACGCCGCTGCTGCGGCAGGATGACAAGTTTGTCCCGATCTCCTGGGACAAGGCGCTCGATCTGTGTGCGCAGAAGATCAAGGAGACCATCGACCAGTACGGCCCCGGTGCCGTCGGCATGTTCGGTTCCGGGCAGTGGACGATCCACGAGGGGTATGTCGCCGCCAAGTTCATGAAAGCCGGTATCGGCAGCAACAGCATCGACCCCAACGCCCGCTTCTGCATGGCCAGCGCGGTGGCCGGCTTCATGACCACCTTCGCCTCCGACGAGCCGATGGGCAACTACCAGGACCTCGATCTCGGCGACACCTATTTCTTGTGGGGCGCCAACATGAGCGAGTGCCACCCGATCCTGTTCTCGCGCATGACCGCCAACCGGGTGAAGAACCCCAAGGTCAAGATCATCGACCTGGCGCCGCGTTACTCGCGCACCTCGAAGGAGGCCGACCTCTACGTCGAGTTTAAGCCGCAGACCGACCTGGCGCTGGCCAACGGCATCGCCCACGTTATCGTCCGCGACAAGCTCTACGACGAGAAGTTCATCGATGACAAGGTGGTGTTCAAGAAGGGGCTGACCAACATCGGCTACGGCGTCGAGGACAACTTCGCCTTTAGCGACAAGCCGGAGAAGATCGACTTCGCGCAGTACAAGAAGTTCCTCGACGACTACAGCCCGGAGAAGGTCGAGGCGATCTCCGGCGTGCCGGCCAAGACCGTGGTCGAGCTGGCACACCTCTACGCCGACCAGAAGCGCAAGGTCTGTTCCTACTGGACCATGGGCTTCAACCAGCACACCCGCGGCACCTGGGTCAACAACCTGGTCTACAACCTCCACCTGCTCACCGGCAAGATCTCCAAACCGGGCGAGGGACCGTTCTCGCTGACCGGCCAGCCGTCGGCCTGCGGCACCGCCCGCGAGGTCGGCACCTTCGCCCACCGCCTGCCGGCCGACATGGTGGTGATGAACCCCGAGCACCGGGCGATCGCAGCGAAGATCTGGAAGGTGCCGGTGGAGAAGATCCCGCCGAAGCCGGGTTTCCACGCCACCGAGATGCTGCGGGCGCTCGATCGCGGCGATATCCGCTTCATGTGGGTGCAGGTCAACAACCCGTTCCAGGCCGCACCGAACGTCGACCGCTTCCGCAAGGGGGCGCGCAAGCCGGGGCGCTTCGTGGTGGTCTCTGACGCCTACCCGACCCGCTCGACCGAGGTCGCCGACCTGATCCTGCCCAGCGCGATGTGGGTGGAGAAGGAGGGGATGTTCGGCAACGCCGAGCGCCGCACCCAGCACTGGTTCAAGCTGGCCGACGCGCCGGGCGAGGCGAAGGAGGACCTCTGGCAGATCGTCGAGGTGGCCAAGCGCCTCGGCCTGGGGAGCCTGTTCGACTACCCGCAGGACAAGTCGCTCCACGAGTCGCTGTTCGAGGAGTACCGCCAGTTCACCCTCGGCGTCGGCAAGGACCTCGCCCCTTACGCCGAATACCAGAAGGCGCGCGGCCTGATCTGGCCCTATGTCAATGGCAAGGAGACGCTGTGGCGCTACAACGAGGTCTACGATCCCTATGTCGAGAAAGGGAAGGGGATCGACTTCTACAAGGCAAAGAAGGACGATCACCGCGCCGCGATCTGGGCCCGCCCCTACGAGCCGGCGGCCGAGGTGCCGGACCAGGACTACCCGTTCTGGCTCTGTACCGGTCGGGTGCTCGAGCACTGGCACACCGGAACGATGACGCGGCGGGTGCCGGAGCTGCATCGCGCGGTCAGCGAGGCGGTCTGCGAGCTGCACCCCGACGACGCCAAACGGCTCGGGATCAGGAACCGCGACGCGATCCGCCTGACCACCCGCCGCGGCACGCTGACCATCAAGGCCAGCGTCGGCGAGCGCGGGGTGCCGGGGAAGGGGAGCGTCTTCGTGCCGTTCTTCGACGAGGAGCGGATGATCAACGCGCTGACCCTCGACGCCTTCTGCCCGATCTCGAAGGAGCCGGATTACAAGAAGTGCGCGGTGAAGGTGGAAAAGGTGTAGGCCGACTTCGATAATGGCCCGTCAGCGGCGTGACGGCAAGCCTTGCTGACGACCTTTTCTCGGTGTCGAAAACCAAAGAGCCAGGATGACAGAGCGGGACGAAAAAATGGCGGCACCAGTGGCCGGCGCCAGGGCGGCGCTGGTCGGCACGGCGGTGACGGCGACGCTGCTCGCCGCCGGTTCCGGCTACGGCTGGAAGCTGCGGCCACCGGGGGCGGTGGCGGAGGAGGTGTTTTTGCAGAAGTGCCTGCGCTGCGGCCGCTGCGCCCACGCCTGCCCGTACGCCGCGGTGCAGATGGGCGATCTTGCTGACGGGCTGGCGATCGGCACGCCGCTGATCGTGCCGCGCCAGACCCCGTGCTATCTCTGCCCGGACCTCCCCTGCGTCAAGGCCTGCCCGTCCGGGGCGCTCGATCCGCAATTGACCGACGCGCAAAAGACCCGGATGGGGACGGCGGTGATCGTCGAGCGCGAGGAGTGCCTGTCGCTCAAGGGGCTGCGCTGCGAGGCCTGCTACCGCGCCTGTCCGCTGCTCGACAAGGCGATCAGCATCGAGAACTACCTCAACGTCCGCACCGGCCGGCACGCGATCTTCGAGCCGGTGGTGCACAAGCAGCACTGCACCGGCTGCGGTATCTGCGAGCAGGTCTGCGTGCTGGAACGGCCGGCGATCGTCGTCGGCCCGCTGCAGCCGCCAACGGAGAGTCTGTATGAAGGTTAACCGTTGGACCGTCGCTCGACGCTGCGTGCAGCTGGCGGTGGTTGCCCTGCTCGCCTCGCCGCTCTGGAGCCGGGAGGTGTTCGAGGGGACGCTGGCCTCGGCGTCGCTGCTCGGCCTGAAGCTCTCCGATCCGCTGGCAACGCTGCAGGTGCTGCTGCTTACCGGTACGCTGAGCCTGTCGCTGCTGATCGGCAGCGCGACGGTGCTGATATTCTACGGCCTGCTTGGCGGCCGGGTGTTCTGCGGCTGGGTCTGCCCGGTGCACCTGCTGACCGATCTCACCGACCTGCTGCCGTGGACAAAGCGACTGCGATGCTGGCCGCTCTCGGGGAAAACAGCGGCGCTGGTCGCGGCTTTGCTGCTCAGCCTGCTGTTCGGCGTGCCGGCCTTCGAAACCGTCTCGCCGATCGGCATCGCCGTGCGCAGTTTGACCTTCGGCGGCGGTCTTGGTGCTCTCGTGCTGCTGCTGGTGGTGCTGACCGAGCTGCTGCTGGCGCGGCGGGCCTGGTGCCGCAGCCTCTGTCCGCTCGGCGGCCTCTATGCGCTGCTCGGCAGGGTCGGGCCGCTCCGGGTCGCTTACGACGGCGGGCGCTGCATCCACTGCGGGCGTTGCAGTGCCACCTGTTTTGTCCCGGAAGTCCTGGAACCGTCGCTGCAGAGCGGCGCAGCCCGGGTCACGGCCGGCGATTGCAGCCGCTGTGGCGCCTGCATCGGGGTTTGCCCGACGGCGGCGCTGACATTCAACTGCGCACGAAAAACCAACAAACCCAAGGAGGTTGAACGATGAAAAGATATCTGCCTGTGCTGTTGTGCTGCCTGCTGATGGCCGCCGGGATCACCGCCTGTCGCTCTTCGGCGCCGGCCTCGCTGGAGCCGGCGCTCGGGTCGACCGGAAACCCGCCGCTGATCCCGCACGAGATCGACGCCGACGCCGGTGGCGCGGTCTGCCTCGAGTGTCATCGAACCGGGGAGGGGGGGGCTCCGAAATACCCCGAATGGCACGCGACCCTGGTCGACTGCTTGCAGTGCCATGTGCCGCAGACCGAGGTGAAACCGTTCGCGCCGACCTACTGAGAGTTGGCTGCATCCAAGGCAGGACAGCCCGGAAGTGGATTTCCGGGCTGTCTTTTTTTTAGAGGGTTTGCTCAGCGCCTGCCCAGAAGGCCCGCCAGCGCTGGCGGGCGCTGTTGCTGCCGTGTTCGGGCGGCATCGTGCAACGCATTTCACCTTCGAGCAGGGTGTCGAGCTGTGGCGCCAGGGCCAGGCACTGGTCGGGGCGGCGCTCGTTCGGCAACGAGCAGCCGTCGCTGGCGAGGAAGATGCAGCCGCTCGCCGTATTTTGCGGGGCCGGAATCAGCACGTCACCGACATCACGCAAGACCAGCTGCAGCGAAGCAAGGTGCAGTGCGAGCTCGGCGGCGGTTTCCGGCAGGGCGGGGAACAGCCGCCGGAAGCGCTCCGGATCGGTCCAGAGGCCGGGGTGCCCCTGGCAGCAGAGGCCGCTGCACTGGCGGCAGAGTTGCGGGTCGCTGGTGGTGAGGCGTTCATTCATAACGGCAGGATAGCATACGCACGGCTGCGATTTGCGGTAAAATTAATGCAACAGCGGTACGAAGCGGTTGCCAGTCAAGCGCCTGCCTGCTAGTCTGGCTCCGCCCCGGTTTCAAAAGCCGCAAGAAAACCTCAACGGATCAATGGCCATGACCCTGGTACTCGATATTCTCAACAGCTGCTGGCGGATGCTGGCCGAAGCTGCACCCTATATCCTCTTTGGTTTCTTCGTCGCCGGCCTGCTCAAAGGGGCGTTTCCCGACGACCTGATCAGCCGTCACCTCGGCGGCAGCAGCGTCGCCTCGGTGATCAAGGCCGCGCTGTTCGGCATCCCGCTGCCGCTTTGCTCGTGCGGGGTGATTCCGGCGGCGATCGGGCTGCGGCGCCAGGGCGCCGGGCGCGGGGCGTCGGCGGCGTTTCTGGTCTCGACCCCCGAATCGGGGGTCGACTCGATGGCGATCACCTATGCGCTGCTCGACCCGGTGATGACGGTGCTGCGTCCGATCGCGGCGCTGCTGACGGCGATTGTTACCGGGTTGCTGATCAACCTGATGCCGGAAAAAGCGGTGCCCCCGACTCCGGGCCCCGACGCGGCCTGTAGCGACGACTGCTGTGAGCCGCCGCTGCCGCAACTGCGCGGCCCGGCGCGGCTGCTGGCCGGAGTGCGCTACGCCTTTGGCGAGCTGCTGCGCGACATCGGCGGCTGGCTGCTGCTCGGTATCGCCATCGCCGGGGTGATCGACGCGCTGGTCCCCGATGCCTTTTTTACCGGCCTCGGCGACAGCCAGCTGACGATGATGCTGGCGATGTTGGTTGTCGGCATTCCGCTGTACATCTGTGCCTCGGCGTCGACGCCGATTGCCGCCGCGTTGATTCTCAAAGGGATCTCCCCGGGCGCGGCGCTGGTCTTTCTGCTGGCCGGACCGGCGACCAACGCCGCCACCGTGACCCTGGTCGCGCGTTTCTGGGGCAAAGGGGCGACAGTCGTCTATTTGCTGAGCATTGCGGCCTGTTCGCTGTTGTTCGGCTGGGTCACCGACAGCCTTTACCAGGCCGCCGGCTGGGATATCGTCGGCCAGGTGCACGCGGCGGTCGAGACCGGCCCGGCCTGGTGGGAGATGGCCAGCGCGGCGCTGTTGCTGGCCATCATCCTCCGCAGTTTCCTTCCCGGACGGCGTTCCGCCAGCGACTGCGGTTGCGATGCCCCGCCCGGCGGTGGCTGACGTCCCCGTCCCTGACCGGCCGTGCGCCGGTCAAGTAGGTTAATGCTCAACAAAGACCTGTGGTGTCTTTCGTACACCGACAGGTCTTTTTATTTTTGATTTGGCAGGGGGGTGTCGATGATGGCGAAGAAGTTTTCAATCAGCCGGAAGGTGATGCCCCACAGCACCGGCGCATCGGCGATCAGGTCGATCACCGGGTGCAGACTGTTATGGCTGCGGGTCGGGAATGTGCGTTGTGAATGGCGATGCGGTTCGTGGAAAATTTCCAGTGGCAGCCACCAGCTGTCGGTAACTTCGTTGTTGAACAGCAGGGACGGGGCGGATTCAAGTGCATAGACGAAGGCCGAGACACAGACCGGCAGCCTGGCGCCGGTGAGATCGTCGAGCTGCCCGAGGTATTCGGCCTGTTGCAGGTCAAGGCCGATTTCTTCCAGGGTTTCCCGTTCGGCCGCGGCCCTGGGACTGGCATCCCCGGCGTCGATCTTGCCGCCAGGGAAGGCGAGGTCGCCCGACCAGGGGTCGTCGTTGTGGCGGGCGCGGCGGATAATCAGCATTTCCACCCCGGCATAGGTGGCATGGAGCACCATCGCTACCGCGGCAAAGCGGTGCGACTCGGCGTAGCGGGTCGGGGCATGGGCGGCCAGGTGCTGGCGTATCTGTGGCAGGGACAACATCGGTTCCGTTCTCCTTTGACTGCCAAGTATAGTCCACATCGATTGAAGATTAAACCGTTGCCTGAGCGGATGCAGCAATCCCTCGCGCATCGCGCCGTTTTCCATTATGCTTTGGACTTAACCCCGATTTTTGGATGGAACGATGCTCCTGCCGCAACCACTGACCGCCGGCCGCCTGCTGCGGCGCTACAAGCGCTTCTTCGCCGACGTCGAGCTGTCCGACGGCCGGGTGGTGACCGCGCATACCCCCAATACCGGCAGCATGCAGCAGTGTGCCGTCGCCGGCCACGAGGTGCTGTTGTCGGCCGCCGACAATCCGGCGCGCAAGCTGGCCTGGACCCTGGAGCTGATCCGGGTCCACGGCTTCTGGGTCGACACCAACACCCAGCGCGCCAACCGGGTGGTCGAGGAGGCGCTGCGTTCCGGTTCCCTGCCGGGGCTCGCCGGCTATGTCGTGACGCCGGAATACCGCTTCGGCCAGAGCCGGCTCGACTTCATGCTGGCCAAAGACGGCGAGCAGGTGCTGGTCGAGGTCAAGAACGTCACCCTCTGCTGCGCCGAGAAGGTCGCCTGCTTTCCCGACGCGGTGACCACCCGCGGACAGAAGCACTTGCGGGAGCTGATGGCGGCAGTCGAGGCGGGGCATCGGGCGGTGATCCTGTTCCTGGTGCAGCGCGGCGAGGCACAGCGGTTTTCCCCTGCCGATAGCATCGATCCGGAGTACGGACGGCTGTTGCGCGAAGCGGTCGCCGCCGGGGTCGAGCCGCTCGCCTGCCGAACCGCCGTCGTGCCGCCGCATACCGCCATCACCGACCTCCTGCCGGTGGAGTTGTAAGCCATGCGCGCGGTCGGCCTGGTCACCGAATACAACCCGTTTCACAACGGCCACCTGCATCATTTGCGCGAGAGCCTCAACGTCAGCGGCGCCGAGGTCTCCGTAGCGGTGATGAGCGGCCATTTCCTGCAGCGCGGCGAGCCGGCGCTGGTCGACAAGTGGCTGCGCGCGCGCCTGGCGCTGGCGGCCGGTGTCGATGTCGTCGTCGAGCTGCCGCTGCCGTTCGCCTGCAACAGCGCGCCGCACTTCGCTGCCGGGGCGCTGCAGGTGCTGGCCGCGCTCGGCGTCGAGTCGCTCTGCTTCGGCAGTGAGTCGGGCGACCTGGCCGCGCTGATGGCCTGCGCGGCACGGCTGGAGGACGACGCGGAGCTGATCGAGCGGGAGACGGCGGCGTGTCTGCGCCGGGGGCAGGGGTATCCCGAGGCGCGGGCTGCGGTGGTGGCGGAACGGGCCGGCGCCGAAACCGCGGCGCTTCTGGCCGCGCCGAACAACATCCTCGGCCTCGCCTACCTGCGGGCGCTGCGGCGCCTCGATCTGCCGCTGCAGCCGTTCACTATCCCCCGGCTTGGTCCCGGTTACCACGAAACCGACGCGGTCGGCGGCATCGCCTCGGCCACCGGTATCCGCAGCCGCATTGCCGCCGGCGAGTCGATCGCCGGACTGCTGCCGGCGGAGGTCGCGCTGCCGCTGCAGCGGGCGCTGGCGGCCGGGCGGCACAGCGACCCGGAACTGTTCTACCGCCTGGTGCTGGCGGCGCTGCTGCGCGATGACGCGGAAATCTACCTGGTCGAACACGGCATGCACCAGCGCCTGCTGCAGGCCGCGGAGAACAGCCACGACCTGCCGTCGCTGCTGGCAGCGGCGCAGGGAGCACAATGGACCCGTACCCGCCTGCAGCGCACCCTCAGCCACCTGCTGCTCGGTAGCCGGGTCGATATGCGGCCTTTCTCGACCACGGCCCGCTCTATCTGCACCTGCTCGGCTGCAGTCCGCGCGGTCGGCAATTCCTCGCTGCCAGCCGCAAGCGGCGCACCCTGCCGCTGATCGACAACTACTCGCGGGTCCATGCCCGCCTGCATCGCTTTCATGGTCGCGGCAGCCGCCTCGATACCCTGGCCGAAGCGCAGCTGGCGGCCGAGGTTGCCGCCACCCGTATCTACGGGCTGCTGTTGCGCCGACGCCC
>QKGH01000346.1 GCA_003250495.1 Marinobacterium sp. | reverse complement strand
CATGACCGCTGACTGCCTGCCGGTGCTGATGACCGACCGTGAGGGGCGCCGGGTGGCTGCGGCCCATGCCGGTTGGCGCGGGCTGGTGTCGGGTGTGCTGGAGCGTACCCTGGCCTGTTTCCCCGCGCCGGGGCGGGTACTGGCGTGGCTGGGGCCGGCCATCGGGCCGCTGGCGTTCGAGGTGGGCGATGAGGTGCGCGAACAGTTCCTGCGGCAGTCGCCGGAGGCACAGGTGGAGATCGCCGCGGCGTTCGTGCCGAGCCCGACCCACCCGGAGCGCTGGCTGGCCGACCTGTATCAGCTGGCGCGGGTACGGCTGCAGGCCGCCGGTGTCGGGCGGGTCAGCGGCGGCGATTACTGCACCTTCACCGAGAGCGATTATTTCTACTCCTACCGCCGCGATGGCCAGACCGGGCGCATGGCCAGCCTGATCTGGATCGACGAGTCTCCCTCCTCCTGAGACAACCCCGCGGCTGCCAGGCAACGCCGGGATGCCCTCCATATACTCTCTTCCCCTGGGGCTGAGCCGCCGAGGGCATCTCTTCAAGATCTCTTGAGCTGCTTTGGGATTGCGCTAAAATACTGTACGTATAAACAGTATCGTGGGGTGGGGGCGATGGCACTGGCGGAATTAATCGAGCGTGGCCAGCTCTGGCGGGGCCAGGGCGGGCAGGGCATGCAGGCCGCCGCCGTGGAGCCGAGCGGATTTGCACAGCTGGATGAACTGCTGCCGGGCGGCGGTTGGCAGCGCGGGCAACTGGTGGAGCTGCTGTGCGACGACGAGGGCCGCGGCGAACTGCGCCTGCTCTGGCCCTTGCTGCGCCGTATCGCGGCGGACAACGCCCTGATCCTGTGGGTCGATCCGCCGCACCACCCCTATCCGCTGGCGCTGCGGCAGGCGGGCATAGGTTTGAGTGGGCAGCGCATCGTACGTACCCACAGCGTGAAAGAGCGCCTGTGGGCCCTGGAGCAGGCCCTGGGCAGCGGCTGCTGCGGGCTGGTGTTGGGCTGGCTCGATGCCGGGGTGCCGGGCACGGCTTTACGCCGGTTGCAGCTGGCCGCGAGCGAGGGCGAGGCGCTGGGTTGGATCTTTCGACCCAACGCGGTTGCCAGCCAGCACTCATCCGCCGCTTACCGTTTACGGTTGCACAACGGGCACAGTGAACGCCAGGTCGAAGTGGAGTTGCTGAAACGGCGCGGTGGCTGGCCGGTATCGGCCCGTACGCTGAGTCTGCCGCTGCCCGCGTTCTCGCCACCGGCGCTGTCCCGGGTGCCCAGACCCGGTGGCTGAGATGCGCTGGCTCTGTCTCCACTTCCCCGATCTGGCATTGGAGCTGCACGGACTGGAGCGGCCGCGACCGCAGGCGCTGCTGGACAAGCGGCAGCGGGTCGCCCAGGTCAATGACGCGGCCCGGCAGCAAGGGGTGATGCCGGGTCAGGCGCTGGCGACGGCCCTGGCGCTGAGTCCGCAACTGGCGCTGTTGCGCAGCGATGCCGGGCGTCAGCAGGCGGAGCTGGAGCGGCTGGCGCTCTGGGCCGGGGCGTTCAGTGCCCGAATCAGCCTGCTGCCGCCCCAGGCCCTGTTGCTGGAGGTTGCCAGCATGCTGCGCTATTTCGGTGGCCTGCCGGTGCTGCTGGAGCGCGTGCGCGCGGCGCTGCAGGAAACCGGCTATGCGGCGCGCCTCGCGCTGGGGGAGAGCGCGTTGGGGGCCGAGCTGCTGGCGGCGATCACCGATTGGGAGGGAGCCGACAGCGAGAGCTGGCAGACCCGGTTGGCGCAGTTAACAATAGACCAGCTGCAACTGTCGGCGGCACTGGTGGAGCAGCTGCAGGGTGTCGGCCTGCGCACGCTGGGGGATCTGCAACGTTTGCAGGTGCGGGCCCGCAGCGAGCTGGCCCGGCGCTTTGGGCCGGCGTTGCCGGAGTTGCTGGCGCGAATCGCCGGTACCCGTGTGCGTCTGCCGCCGATCTTCGAGCCGCCGGAGCGGTTCTGCCAGTGGCTGGAGCTGGCCGCCGAGGTGGAACACAGCCAGGGGTTGCTGTTCCCGTTGCGACGCCTACTCGCGGCCCTGGAGGGCTTTTTGCGGCTGCGACAGCAGCAGGCCGGGCGTATCGTTCTGTTGCTGAAGCAGCGTACCGCCGAACAGCGGGTAGTGGTCGCCCATGCCGGCGGTGCGGCGGCTGCGGCGCAGTGGCTGGAGCTGTGCCGGCTGCAGTTCGCGCTGGGACTGCAGGCCGAGGCGCTGCAGCAGCAGCGGAGCCATAACCAGGATCTGTTCGCCGCGCGCAAGGGGCGGTTGGATCCGGAGGCGCTGCTCAGTCGATTGCAGAGCCGCCTGGGGCCCGGCGCGGTACTCGGACTGGCGCTGCAGGCCGATCATCGTCCCGAGTGGGTAGTGCATACGGCGGCGATCGAAACGGCGCTGGAGGTAACAGCCGATGGCAGCGCCGCCGGGAGGGGCGCCAGGAGGATCGCCGGGTCGGGGGAGCGGACGCGTGTGTCCGCGGACCAGGGGGCCGGTGGGGCTGGGATCCTGGTCGGCAGCGTACCGTATCTGCGCCCGGGCTGGCTGGTGCAGCGCCCGCAGCGGCTGTCGCAGGCCCTGTTGCAGCAGTTGCAACTGCTCAGCGGCCCGGAGCGGATCGTCTCCGGCTGGTGGGAGCAGGCGCCGCGGGAGTCTGCTGCCCCACCTTTGCGTGACTACTTCGTTGCCCGCTGGCCCGACGGGCGCTGCGGCTGGCTGTTCCGGGACCGGCGCGGGCGCTGGTTCCTGCACGGCTGGTTCGGTTGAGCGCTGGCGGGAGCTGTCGATGGCGGATTATGCCG
>QKGH01000109.1 GCA_003250495.1 Marinobacterium sp. | reverse complement strand
GCGGGGGGGAGGATCAGCAGGGCTGAAATCAGCATGATCCCGACCAGTTTCATGGCCAGCACCACAGTCAGAGCCGCCAGTATCGCCAGCAGTACGTTAACGGTGCGGGCGTTGATGCCGGTGGTGCGGGCGAACTCCTCGTCGAAGGTTACAGCGAACAGGTCGCGGTAGCACAACGCCACCGCCAGCAGGACCACGGCACACAGCACCGCCGCCAGGGCCAGTTCTTCGGTGCCGATAGCGAGGATGTTGCCGAACAGGTAGCTGAGCAGGTCGACATTGAAGCCACCGCCCAGGCTGGCGAGGATCACGCCACCGGCGATGCCGACTGCCGACACGATGCCGATAGCCGTATCCCCGGCCAGGCGGGTGTTGCCACCGAGCCAGAGAATGCCGATGGCGGCGAGCAGCACCAAGGGGAGGGCGGCCAAGGTCACATGCTGCGGCGCTACTCCGAGCAGCAGCACCAGGGCGACGCCGCCGAAGGTAAAATGGGCCAGGCCGTCGCCGATCAACGAAAAGCGTCGCAGGACCAGGAATACCCCCAGTACCGAGCAGAGCAGGCCGATCAGTACCCCAGCCAACAGCGCCCGCTGGATAAAACCGAAGCTGAGCATCTCCAGGAAGTCCATAACTCCTCTCAATGCTCGTGGTAGATGGTGTTGCCGGCGTGTTCGCCGAAGAAGCGGGCCATGTCCGGCGCATGGCAGAACTCCGCGAAGGTTCCGTCGAAGATTACTCGCCGGTCGAGATAAAGCAGGCGCGCGGCATAGCGGCCGATGTTCCAGGTGTCGTGGGTAACCATCACCACTGTGGTTTGCCGCTCCCGGTTGATCTCGCGCAGCAGCGCGTAGAAACTCTCGCGCGTTTCCGGGTCGAGGGCGGTGGTCGGTTCGTCGAGGAACAGTAGCTCCGGGCCGCTGACCAGAGCGCGTGCCAGCAAGACCCGCTGCTGCTGCCCACCGGAGAGTTCCGATACCAGTCGCCGGCCAAGTGTGCCGATCCCCATCTGCTCGCAGATGTCGGCGACTTTCTCTCGGTCATTTTGAGTCAATCGCTTCGGGAAGCGTTTGCCGCCGAGCAGGCCGAGTGCGACGACCTCATGGACCGTGGCCGGAAAGTGGCTGGCCAGAGTGCGTAGGCGCTGGGGGAGAAAGCCGACGCGCTGCCACTCGCGGAAGTCGCGGGCCGAGGTGCCGAACAGGGCGACTTCGCCACGATCGAGCGGAATCAGTCCGAGCAGCGCCTTGATCAGGGTGCTCTTGCCGCAGCCGTTTGGGCCGACGATGCCGAGGTAGTCGCCACCCTGGAGTGTGAACGATACCTCGCTCAGAACCTCGGTGTTGTCATAACTGACCTGCAAGCCTTTGGCTTCGAGGATGGTCATTGGCATCCCAGTCCAGTGACGAGGTTGGTGAGATTACGCTCCATCAGGGCGATGAAGGACACTCCGCCGGCAAATTCTTCGCGGCTCAAGTTGTGCGCAGCGTTAAGCGGCAGGATGGCGGCCCCAGTTTCCCGGGCTAGGGTCTCGGCTAGGCGCGGTGCGACCAGTTCTTCGCTGAATACGTAGCGCAGGTTGTTGGCGCGCATCTGTCGTACTAGGTCGGCCATCCGGGTCGGGGTAGGCTCGGCGTCGGGACTGACTGCGGCGGCGGCCCGGTAATCGAGACCGTAGCGTGCGGCCAGGTAGCCGAAGGCGAAGTGTCCGCCGTGCAACAGAACTTTGTTAGGACACCCTGCCAGGGTGGAACGATACTTTTCGTCGAGGGCAGCCAGTTGTTCCCGGTAGCTGCGGGCATTGGCCAGGTAGGTGTCGTGGTGGGCAGGGTCAGCCGCGGCCATGGCTACAGCCAGGTTGTCGACCATGACCTCAGCATTGGAGAAGTCGAGCCAAAGGTGTGGGTCGATCGCCTCGTCATGCCGGTGATCATGATCGTCTGCCTGTGGATAGGCTGCGGTCGCCTGGCGCAGCTTGGCGCCGGCGCTGGCGTCGATGATCTTTACCCGCGCCGTATCGATGGCACTGGCGACCCGTACGGCCCAAGGCTCCATGGCCGGATGGGTGTAGACAAACAGGTCGGCCCGGTTGATGCGCAGAATGTCGTCCGGCTGTGGGTCGAAGCTGTGCGGCTCGACGCCGGGCGGCAGGAGCAGGTTGACCTCGACCAGGTCAGCGCCGATGTTGCGGGCGAAATCGTAGAGCGGGAAGAGGGTGGTCACCACTTTGAGACGTTGGGCTGCCGGTGCAGGCGCCGGCTCCTGGCGTGAGCAGGCCCCGGTCAGTAGCAGCGTAGCGCAGAACAGAGTGACGAACAGCTGTTTCATGTAGGCTCTCCCGAAGCGCGGTCAGGGCAATAGTGGCAGTGACCGCGCTTCGGGCGAAATTGTGGCGCGGGGTTACCCCC
>QKGH01000202.1 GCA_003250495.1 Marinobacterium sp. | reverse complement strand
CCGGAGGTACGCAAGGTGCTGGTCGACGCCGCCAAGGTGTCGATGATGCTGCTGTTCATCATCGCCAACGCGATGCTGTTCGCCCATGTGTTGACCACCGAGCGGATTCCGCACCAGATCGCCGAAGTGATCGTGCAGTGGGGCTTGCCGGCCTGGGGCTTCCTGATCGTCGTCAACATCCTGCTGCTGATTGCCGGTAACTTCATGGAGCCGTCCGCGATCCTGCTGATCATGGCGCCGATCCTGTTCCCGATCGCTACCAAGCTCGGCATCGATCCGATCCATCTGGGGATCATCATGGTGGTGAACATGGAGATCGGCATGCTGACGCCGCCGGTGGGGCTGAACCTGTTCGTCACGGCGGGGATCACCGGCCGCGATATGGTATGGGTGATCAAGGCCTGTGCGCCCTGGCTGGCGTTGCTGCTGCTGTTCCTGATCCTGATCACCTATGTGCCGCAGATCTCGCTGTTCCTGCCGGAGTATATCGACAAGCTCAACGGCTATTGAGGCCATAACCTTTTTCCTCAGGAGATCCGGGACGGGGTACAGGATGTCCCCCCACCCCGAACGTTCCCGGTGTATGCCGACCGCCTTTCCCATCCGGGTCAGGCGGTTTTTTTTGATCTTCGTCAAGGACTGTGCAGGAAACAATCAGCGCGTATAATCGGTGCTTGACGAGGTGACCGATGGTTTAACGCTAGAGACACGACTATGTTGGGAACGATTGCAGCGATTTGGGGATTCGGCGGTATCTGTTTGCTGTTCGGCAGCGCTATCTATCGGCTTGGGCCGATGGCGCTGGATATGCCGATGCAGGGGTTCGGTTGGTACCATTGGGCGGCGTTGGCGCTGAGCCTGGTATTCATGGGCTTTGCCGAAGGCTACCGCGGTTTTCAGCAGAACTTCTCGCCGCGGGCGGCGGCACGCATCCGCTACCTGTCGAATAATGTCACCCTGACGCGGCTGCTGTTGGCGCCGCTGTTCTGCATGGGGTTCTTCCATGCCACGCGCCGGCGCAAGATCGTCTCCTATTGCCTGACCGGCGGTATCATCCTGCTGGTCGTGCTGGTGCGTCAGCTCGATCAGCCCTGGCGCGGTATTATCGACGCCGGCGTGGTCGTCGGGCTGGGCTGGGGCATCCTGTCGCTGATGGCCTTCACCGTCAAGGCGTTCACTCACCCCGGCTTCAACCATCCGCCGGAAACGCCGTAGCGCCGGGCCGGCTCCACTTCAGGCCGGAGTGAAGTCGACGCCAACTGGCAATGAAAAAGGGACGCATGAACGGCGTCCCTTTTTCATTGCCTCCTGGGTTCCATGAGCTTGGATCTGGCGTGCAGCGTCGTTGCGTCGTTGCTGCTATCGCGACTGCCGCGCGGACTGGCGGGAGCGGCTAAACGGCGTACATCTTGAGCATCCTATCGCCGCGGGCTGCTATGGCAGCGGTCAGGATAGGGCTCGTTAACCGCCTGCTGACGGCGCGCGGGAGTATACTGGAGACGCCCTGTTGCCCTTCACGGACGGCCGGGCCGGAGGTGAAGCGTCAAGCAGCGGCGGCGCCGTCTGACGCCACGACCACCGGCCCGCCACAGACGAGGATCGTTGTCGTTGGTTGCGCCCGATAAAGCCCTGTTTGAATCGATGCCGGTGCCGTTGGCGATCGCCAAGAGCGCGTTGCCGGCGATCGCCAGTATGCTGTTGGTACTGCTCTACAATATCGCCGATACCTTTTTCGTCGGCCAGACCGGCGATCCACTGCAGATCGCGGCGGTGGCACTGGCGACGCCGGTGTTCATGCTGTTCATGGCCACCGGTACGCTGTTCGGTATCGGCGGCACCTCGGTCATATCGCGCGCGCTGGGTGCCAAGCGCCTGACCTATGCGCGCCAGACCTCGGCGTTCTGCTTCTATGCGTCGCTGTTATCCGGGGCGTTGCTGATGCCGCTGTTCTGGCTCGGCATGCCGATGCTGCTGGCGCTGGTGGGGGCCAGCGAGGCCACCGCCGACTTTACCCGCGATTACCTGCTGTATGTGGCGCCCAGCGCGCCGTTCGTGATTCTGGCCACGGCGTTCAGCAATATCGTGCGCGCCGAGGGCAAGGTGATCGTGGCGATGGGCGGCATGATGCTCGGTACGCTGGTCAATATCCTGCTCGATCCGCTGCTGATCCTCGGCCTCGATATGGGCGTCGTCGGCGCGGCCCTGGCAACGGTGATCGGCAACGCGATCGGGGCCGCGTTTTACCTGCTGTTTTTCCTGCGCAAGCGCTCGGCGCTGTCGATCGACTTGCGCGATCTGCGGGTCGGGCAGGGGATCGCCAGCGGCGTGTTGACGATCGGCATCACCGCGGCGATCAACCCGGTGCTGATGAGCATCTCGTTTATCGTGCTGAACAACCTGCTGATTGAATACGGCGATATCGAGCTGGCGGCGATGGGGATAGCGCAGCGGGTGGCGCTGGTGGTCATCATTCTGCAACTGGGCGTCGGCATCAGTATCCAGCCGCTGCTCGGTTACAGTTACGGCGCCGGTAACCGGAACCGTTTCAACGAGTTGATCCGCGTATCGCTGGTGATAGAGGTGGTCATGGGCACGGCCCTGACACTGGCGGTCTGGTTCGCGGCCGGCAGCATCGTGCGCGCCTTCATCGATAACCCCCAGGTGTATGAGTCCGGGGTAGCCTTCCTGCGCGCGATGATCCTGTCGGGGCCGATCGTCGGCCTGCTGTTCGTGTTCGCCAACGCGCTGCAGGCGGTGGGCGCGGCGGCGCAGTCCCTGCTGATCTCGGTCAGCCGGCAGGGGCTGGTGTTCCTGCCGTTGCTGCTGTTGTTGAACGCCTGGGTCGGCATGTACGGCATCGTCTATACCCAGCCTGTCGCCGATCTGCTCTCCGTGCTGCTGGCGGGCGGCGTTTACCTGCGCGTGTCACAGCGTTTATGGCAGCCGTCTGAGAACCGGGTGCCGGAGCTGCAGCAGCTAGGCTGAAACCCGGGCTGAAAAAAGTGTTGTCGGCTTGAGTTCGGCGCCGGGCTGAATCACACTACGCGCCCGGTGCCGGTATGCGGCCGTTACCCCTCCCTTCGAATCTCCATCCGTGCTGCTCACGCGTCTGCATACCCTGTGTTGCGCGGTGTGGTTCATGCCGGATTATGGCCGTCGGTTTTGAGGCCGCGGAAAGGGTGTTCGTCGGCCGGCGCGGTTGTCGTTTGTGAATAAAGTCGTTGTTGAGTGAGTTTGATGCAGATCGTACCGATCAGCGAGCGCTCCTGGAGCCGTATCGCTGAGATACAGCGCGAGGTCTACGTGGATCTCGAGCCCGAGAGCCTGGCGGTTTTGCAACGCAAGTGGGAGGTGTCGCCGGAGCACTGCCTGGTGTGTAAAACCGCGGGAGAGGTCGCCGGCTACCTGCTGGCGCATGTCTGGAACCGGCCGCAGCCGCCCAAGCTATACGAGCTGTTGCCGGAGGTGGAGGGTGGCGCCGAGCTGTTCCTGCACGACCTGGCGGTGGCGGAAACGGCCAAGGGGCAGGGGGTTGGCGCGCGGCTGGCGCAGCAACTGATCGACGATGCCCGGGCCGGCCGTTACCGGCGTATCAGCCTGGTGTCGGTGCAGGAGTCGGAGGGTTTCTGGCGCCACATGGGGTTCAGTCCGGTCGCTAGCCGCGTGGCGCCCTGCTACGGTGACGATGCCCGACTGATGGCGATGGAGTTGAATTGAGGCGACGCGATGAATCCGATCATCGTTAGTGTGGGGCTGCTGGTATGCAGCAACGTGTTTATGACCTTCGCCTGGTACGCCCACCTGAAGGAGCTGAACAACAAGCCCTGGATAGTGGCGGCGCTGGTCAGTTGGGGCATTGCACTGCTCGAATATCTGCTGCAGGTGCCGGCCAACCGGATCGGTTATACCGAACTGAACGTGGGGCAGCTGAAGATCCTGCAGGAGGTGATTACACTGTCGGTGTTCGTGCCCTTTGCGGTGTTTTACCTGCGTGAGCCGCTGAAGCTCGATTATCTGTGGGCCGGGCTGTGCCTGATCGGCGCGGTCTATTTCGCGTTCCGCAGTCGCTTTGCCTGAGTAGCCGGCGCATCAGCGCCGGAACTGCCACTGGGGAAGCGCCGTCTCCGGATGCGAGAGGCGGATCAGGTCGGCGTCATAGATGTTTTCCACCTGCCGGGAGTGATGCAGCTGGGCGGTTGTGCCGTCAAAGCGGACCCGGCCCTGTTCCAGCAGAAGCACTCTGTCGCCATACAGCGCGGCCAGATTGACGTCATGGATGACGCAGAGAATGCCGAGTCCGCGGGCGCTGAGTCCGCGCAGCAGCCGCAACACCGCCTGTTGATGATGCAGGTCCAGCGCCGCCAGCGGTTCGTCGAGCAGCAGATAGCGGCCGTGGAGATCGTCTTCGTCGGCCTGCAGCTGGACCAGTACCCGGGCCAGCTGTACGCGCTGCTGCTCGCCGCCGGACAGCTGCAGATAGCTGCGGTTACGCAGCGCCGTCAAACCGACGCGCTCGAGTTGGCTCTCCACCAACGGGTGAGCGCGTGGCGCATGCAACTGCCAGGGGGTCAGGCCCAGTTCCACGACTTCGGTAACGCTGAGGGCGAAGGGGATCTGCACTTGTTGCGTCAGCACGGCACGACGGCGTGCCAACTCCAGGAAGGGCCAGTCGCGAATCCGGTGTCGTTCCAGCCGCACCTCTCCTCTATCCGGGCGCCGCTCTCCGGCCAGGGCTTTCAACAGTGTCGATTTCCCGGCGCCGTTGGGCCCCAGTAGCATCAGCAGCTCGCCCGGCAGGATCCGGGCATCGACCTCCCATAACAGGGGGCGGTCCCGGTGGCTGACGCATAATCCTTCGGCCTCGAGCATCAGAGCGTACCTCGCATCGATTTGAATAACAGCCATAGAAAGAACGGGCCGCCGAGCAGGCTGGTGACCAGTCCCACCGGCAGTTCGGCGGGGATCACCAGTAACCGCGCCAGCGTATCGGCGCCGGCCAGCAGCGCCGCGCCAAGCAGCGTGGCGCCGGGCAGCACGATACGGTTGTCGGCGCCGAACAGCAGACGGATCAGGTGCGGCACCATCAAGCCGATAAAGCCGATCAGTCCGGAGAAGGCGACGCACAGCCCCACGCAGAGCGCACAGGCGGCGATCAGGCGGGTTTTCAGACGCTCGACATCCAGGCCGAGATAACGCGCTTCCTCCTCGCCCAGTAACAGCAGATTGAGCCGGGCCGACTGGCGCAGAAGGTAGGCCAGGGTCGGCAGCAGCAGTGTGGCCAGTACCGCAACCTGTTGCCAGCGCGCGCCGCCCAGGTTGCCCATGGCCCAGAAGGTCAGCGCCCGCAGCTGCTCGTCATTGCTGAGGTAGGTCAGCAGTCCGGTGGCGGCGCCGGCCAGCGCATTGATCGCGATGCCGGCTAGCAGTAGGTGCAGGACCGAGACCTGGCCCCGGCGCTGGGCCAGGCGGAAGATCAGCCAGCAGGTGACCAGCGCGCCGACAAACGCCAGCAGACTGTGCAGATAGGCCTGGGCCCAGAGCGGGATCTGTTGTGACACGCTACCGAGTTGCGGCAGCACGACGATCAGCAGCCCCACGGCAACCGAGGCGCCGGCGGCGATACCCAGCAATCCCGGATCGGCCAGCGGGTTACGGAACAGCGCCTGCATCACACTACCGGCCACGGCCAGCCCGGCACCGACCAGCAGGGCCAGTGCCAACCGCGGCAGGCGGACGTTCAGCAGGATCTGCCAGTCGGCGGCGCTTAGATGGGGCCAGGACAGGGTGTAGGCACCCTGGCTCAGGGCCAGGGCGCTGATAAAGGCCAGCAGCAGCAACCCGGGCCCGAGGGTGGGACGCAAACTGAGCGTCGAGTTCATGGCTGCCACTCCCGCAACTGCTGCCACAGCTGGGTCACGGCGTCCGGTGTGCGGGGGCCGAGTCCCAGGGCCAGCAGCGCATCCAGCTGCAGCAAGCGCGCGGCCTGTCCCGCCGGTGTGGCACGCGCGCCGGGCAACTCCCAGAGCGCATCGGCGCTGCCGAGCCGTGTCAGTGCCTGTTCGGTCACGACCAGGGCGTCGGGAGCGGCGGCCAGCAGCGCTTCCGGGGTCAGGGTTTTGAAACCGTCGATGCCGGCGGCGGCATTGTCGGCGCCGGCCAGTTGGAACAGGGCGTCGGGCGCGGTACCGCGACCTGCCACCATCGGCGCACCGCCGACCTGCAGCACGAACAACAGGCGGGGCGGCCGGGTCCAGGTGGGCCGCTGCCGGTGCAGCTGCGCCAGCCGTGTCTGCAGTTGTTCGGTCAGCTGCCGACCTTTAGCGTCGATGCCGAGGGCCTGTGCCACCTGCTCGACCCGCTGGGTGATCCCGGCGGGCGTGTCCGGGGCGTCGATACGGATCAGCTCGATACCGCTGGCGGCCAGCTGGTGCAACACCTTCGCCGGTCCGGCGGCAGGGGTGATCAGCACCTTGTCCGGATGCAGGCTCAGCACGCCCTCGGCCGACAACGTGCGCTGATAACCGACCTGCGGCAGTGCCGCGGCGGCGGCCGGATAGAGGCTGCTGGTGTCGGTACCGACCAGTTGCTGTTCTTCGCCCAACAGGTAGACGATTTCGGTGACCGTGCCGCCGATACTGACGATGCGTGCCGCCTCCGCCCCGCCGGAGAGTGCCAGCAGGGCGAGCCAATAGATGGCAGGATTGAGTCTTGGCAGTGTCAGGCGCATGGGCGGTTTCCCGGCTTCAGGTTATCCACCGCGAACACGATTTCGCGCCACTGCTGCAGTTCCGGTATCCCCGGTTTGCGTTTGCCGAACAGGGTCAGAATCGAGTCGCCGCTGGCATTGAACGCCTCGATGGAGGTGACGATACCATCGCTGGTGGGGCGGGTGATGGCCCAGGCTTCGGCGATCTGATCTTCCCGCAGGTGCAGATTGAAGGAGGGGTCGAGCACGTTGAACCAGGGCCCGGTTTCGAGCAGGTGTTCGACGGGACCGGAGTGAATCTGGATACAGCCGCGGTTGCCGACGAAGACCATCACTTCGCACTGGCCGTCGGCCGCGCGCTGCAGTGCCTGGCGCAGCGCCCGCGGCGACAGTGGCCAGGCCCACTCTTCACCGATCTCGCGTAACGCCTGGGTGCGGCTCAGGCCATACCTGCGCAACAGCGCGTGGTACTGGTGCACGTCGCTCAACGCGGCCCAGTCGCGGCGAAACGGTGTCTGCTCGAAATCGGCCGGCAAGCCGGCGTCGACCGGGGCATTCAGCCGGATCGGATCGAACAGGACTTCGCTGTCCGCCGGCAGGCGGAAACGGGCGACCAGTTGCGCCCAGGCGCCGGCATCGGTTTCGTCGGTACGGTAGATCTTGTGGAGGGCGGTGCCCTGGGGATCGAAGAATTGCAGACTGTCGCGCTCGCCTTCGGTGACGGCGAAGGCGCAGTGCCAGTGCTCCATGAACAGACGCAGATCGATATCGGGGGTTACCACCAGTCCCATGCGCCCGTTGCCGCTGAAACTCAGGTTGCGGTAGATGCCGCGGCGTTCATGTACCGCCTCAGCGTTGCGGGTCAGCGCCAGCACCTCGCCGAGGGGTTCCAACGACTCCAGCAGAGTCTGGAATTGCGGGCGCAGCAACCAACTGTCCTGTCCCTGGCGGCAGGCCAGCAGTTCGCCTTCGCTGATGCCCAGGCGCGCAGCGAGCTCCCGGGCACGAAGGTTGGGCTCCTGGGTGTGCAGTGCCTGGTAGGCCTCGAGCTGGGCCTGACGTGTGGGGGTGTGCAGCTTCATATCGGTCATCGCGGGATCTCCTGGTTAGCGTGCTGGGGATAGGTGCGGGCATCAGAAACTGACCGTCAGGTCGATGCCGACGTTACGCCCGGGCTGGGTGTAGCGATCGAGGTTGGTGCCGGTGTTACTCAGGTTGCGGATGTCGTTCCAGACCCAGTATTTCTCGTCGCCCAGGTTGAACAGGCCGGCGGCGATCTTGATGTTAGCGGTGGGCTGGTAATAGGCGGTCAGGTCCAGCAGGGTGTGGCCGGGTGTCGCCAGCCATTCGCTGCCGCTGCTGATATCGCTTGCGTCCTTGCTGTCGACCCAGGTCAGGTCCAGGCGACCGCCCCAGCGCTGGGTCGGATGGTCGTAACCCAGACCGGCCACCAGCGTCAGCGGCGCGATGCTGTCCAGCGGTTGGTTCTGTTCGCGGTTTTCGCCGTCGGCCCAGGCCAGGGCGGCGTTGAAACGCCAGCCGGGGGCGATGGCCTCGGAAAGGCGAGCGAGATCCAGTTGCCCCTTCAGCTCGACCCCTTTGATGACGACTTTATCGAGGTTGACGTTGGTGTATCGGCCGAGGGTATAGGTGGCCGAGCTACCCAGAGAGACCTGTTCGATAAAATCGCGGTAACGGTTGTAGAAGCCGACCAGTTCGGCCGCGCCGTACTCGCCGTCGCTGCGCAGGCCCGCTTCCAGGAACAGGCTGCGTTCCGGTTCCAGGTCGGGGTTGGGCGCGATCAGGTAGCTGTAGGCGTTGCCACCGAAAGAGACGTTGTTCTCGTAGTAGTAATAGAGATCGTCCATATCCGGCGCGCGGAAGCCGCTGCCGTATTTGCCGAACAGGGTGTAACGCTCGTTCAGGGCGTATTCGGCGCCCAATTGGGCGGTCAGGGCGTGGTTGGTGTTGTCGCCCCAGGCGGCGATGTAGTCGTCGCCTTCGGTGCTGTAGTGATAGTGATCGTAACGAATGGCCGGCAGCAGGGTCAGGCGGGCGTTCAGGCGCCAGCTGTCCTGCAGGAAGGCGCCGATACTGCGACCGTCGGCCTGCGGCGAGAAGCGCGAGGTACCGTACAGCGTGTCGCGGTTCAGGTTCTCCAGCGTCTCGTCGGTGTAATCGAGGCCGTAGCGCAACTGATGCTGGCCGAGAGCCTTTTGCAGTTCGACCTGGGCCTGCAGGCTTTTCTCGTCGTAGAAGCGGTCGATGTAGCGCTGGCTACTGCTGGAATCGACAGCGGTACCGTTACGGGTACGGGTTTTCTGGTAGTCCAGTTGCCAGTGCAGAGCGTCCGATACCGCGCTGGCGCCGCGGTAATCCTGACTGAGGCCGAAACGGGTGCGTTCGTTTTCGTCATCGGCGCGCCGTGTACTGGCGGCTGAGCTTTCGGATAACAGGTCGAAGGCGGAGTCGCTGGTGAAATGCTCGGCGACCAGGCCGATGCG
>QKGH01000442.1 GCA_003250495.1 Marinobacterium sp. | reverse complement strand
GGTCCAGCCCGGCAGGTCCGCGGTGATCGGTTCGACGCTGGGCGCCGGGATCTTGGTAATCGATTTCATCGTCTCTACTCTCTGTCAGTTCGAGCGGTTGGGCGGCAAGTGGTCGTCACTCGGCACGGTAACTCCTGTGGGCAACGGCTGGCCGTTGCCCACGCGGCTTCAGCTGGCGGCTTTGATAGGGCTCTGTTCGCCGTCGCTGAGATAGGCCTCCATCGAGTCGTCCAGCGCATCCAGCCAGGGGGTGTGATGCGGCGGCGCCATGGTGCCGGTCATCAGCGAGGCGTAGGAGTGGTCGCGAAAGGTCATGATGTTTTCCTTCTTGTGGTGCTTCCACTCCAGGAAGGTGCGGTTGACGCCGGCGATATCGAAGGTCGGGTAATCGGTCTGCTCGATCAGGTGCAGGATGTAGGCACCCTGGTATTCGTACATCTCCTGGGCGGTTTCCAGCTTCAGCTCCTCGCCGCGCCATTTCAGGCTGTCGGCGCTCATCTCGGCCTTCGACGGCAGGGCGATGCGGCCGAGGATGATGTCGCGTACGTACCAGGCCTGGGCGTCGAACATGTTGAACGAGTACCACTGGTCCTGCATGCCGAGGTAGAAGAACTGCGGGTTGTCTTCCCAGACAACGCCCTTGTACAGGCTCAGCGGCCACAGGCGGTTGTCGGTCTTCAGGCGCAGGTCGTCGGACAGGAACGGGAAGTGGTGCAGGTAGCCGGTGCAGAGGATGATCGCATCGACCTGCTTGCTACTGCCGTCGGCGAAGTAGGCGGTGTCCACGTCGACATGGGTCAGGCTCGGTTTCTCCTCCCAGTTGGCCGGCCATTTATAGGCCATCGGTGCGGAACGGTAGCAACTGGTGATGGAGCGGGCGCCGTACTTGTAGCACTGGGAACCGATATCCTCGGCGGAGTAGCTGGCACCGACGATCAGGATATCCTTGTCCTTGAACTCCAGCGCGTCGCGGAAGTCGTGGGCGTGCAGGACGCGGCCGCCGAAGGTTGTGAAGCCCGGGAATTCAGGCACCTTCGGGGTGGAGAAGTGACCGCTGGCGCAGACCACGTAATCGAAGGTTTCGCTGTAGGTGGTATCGCTGTTGTGGTCGTGCACGGCCACCGTGAACAGACCGCTATCGGCATCGTAGCTGACATTGCGCACCGGGGTGTTGAAGCGGATGTATTTACGCACATCGGCTTTTTCAACGCGTCCCTTGATGTAATCGAACAGCACTTCGCGGGGCGGGTAAGAGGCGATCTGGCGGCCGAAATGCTCTTCGAAGGTGTAGTCGGCGAACTCCAGGCACTCCTTCGGTCCGTTGGACCAGAGGTAGCGGTACATGCTGCCGTGCACCGGCTCGCCGTTCTCATCCATACCGGTGCGCCAGGTGTAGTTCCACACTCCACCCCAGTCGCCCTGTTTTTCGAAACAGACCAGCTCCGGAATCTCGGCTCCCTTGGCCTGGGCAGACTGGAAGGCTCTAAGCTGCGCCAGGCCGCTGGGACCGGCGCCGATGATGGCGACACGTTTGTTCATGGGTCTCTCCTGATTCGATAAGGCTACGTTCAGGGGGCACAAGCGGTGCCCGGTGAGACCTAAACTAAGGGCTTTGGCGGCTGTGGATAATTCCTCATAGAGGGTAGGCCAAAAGGGGTAGTGGCGGCGGCAGGCCGCCTATCCCCCGTGCGGAGCGGGTCACAGCGTGCCGTTGCGCTCCGACCAGGTCGCCAGGAAGCTCTGCAGCTTCGGGGACTGCGGATTGCGGAACAGCTCGGCCGGCGGGCCCTGCTCCTCGATACGGCCGTCGGCGAGGAAGATCACCTTGTCCGCCACCTGCGCGGCGAAGCCCATCTCATGGGTGACGACGACCATGGTCATGCCGTCGTCGGCGAGCTGGCGCATCACCTTGAGCACCTCGCCCACCAGTTCCGGGTCCAGCGCCGAGGTCGGCTCGTCGAACAGCAGGATGCGCGGCTCCTTGCCCAAGGCGCGGGCGATGGCGACGCGCTGCTGCTGGCCGCCGGACAGGGTGCCGGGGTAGGCATCGGCCTTGTGCGCCATGCCCACCTTCTCCAGCACCGCCAGTGCGCGCTGTTTCGCTTCGCTGCGGGACAGGCCGGAGACCAGTGTCAGCGGCGCCATGACGTTTTCAAGTACGCTCTTGTGCGGCCACAGGTTGAACTGCTGGAACACCATGCCGACGTTGCGCAGGTCTTTCTGCACCGTGTGTTTGGGCAGCGGTTTCAGGTTGCCGGAGTCGTCGGAGCCGTAGCCGATCAGGCGCCCCTCGACGGTGATCTCCCCGGCGTCGTAACTCTCCAGGAAGTCGATACAGCGCAGCAGCGTGCTCTTGCCGGAGCCGGAGCCGCCGATGATGCAGACGACCTCGCTTTCGTAGACATCGAGATCGATCCCCTTCAGCACTTCGTTGGCACCGAA
>QKGH01000356.1 GCA_003250495.1 Marinobacterium sp. | reverse complement strand
CAGCTCGATGACCTGCAGCCAGGCAGTTACAACATCATCCTCGGCGAGCTGCTGGCGCGCTTTATCGGTGTCGGTGTCGGCGACAAGGTAACGCTGGTGCTGCCCGAAGCCTCGGTCAGTGTCGCCGGTATCGTGCCGCGCCTGAAGCGCTTTACCGTCAGCGGGATCTTCGCCGTGGGGGCCGAGCTCGATGCCAATCTCGCCTACGTCAATATCGACGACGCGGCGCGCCTGAAGCGGATGGCGGCGGGCCAGGTCGACGGTTTACGCCTCAAGTTCCAGGATCTGTTCCAGGCGCCCTTCCAGGTACGGGCCCTGGCCGACTCGCTGGCGCAGCCGCTGCATGCCAGCGACTGGACCCGCACCCACGGTAACCTGTTCCAGGCGATCCAGATGGAGAAGCGGATGATCGGCCTGCTGCTGTTCCTGATCGTGTTTGTCGCGGCGTTCAATATCGTGTCGACGCTGGTGATGGTCGTCACCGACAAGCGGGCGGATATCGCGATCCTGCGCACGATGGGGGCCCGGCCGGCTACGATCCTGCGCATCTTCATTGTGCAGGGGGTGGTGATCGGTGTCGTCGGTACCCTGCTGGGCGGCCTGCTGGGGATCGTTCTGGCCCTGACGGTGACCGACCTGGTGCACTGGATAGAGCAGACCTTCGGTATCCAGTTCCTGTCCGCCGATGTCTATTTCATCAGCTATCTGCCGTCGGAGCTGCAGAGCAGCGACGTGGTCATGATCATCCTGTCGGCGCTGGCGATCAGCTTCCTGGCCACCATCTACCCGGCCTGGCGGGCATCGAAAACACAACCGGCGGAGGCCCTGCGTTATGAGTGATATCGTGCTGGAAGCCAAGGGGATCCGGAAAGCCTATTTCGAGGCGGGATCGACCACCCCGGTGCTGAGCGACATCAGCCTCAGTGTCCGGCGCGGAGAGCGGGTCGCGATCATCGGCAGCTCCGGTAGCGGTAAGAGCACGCTGCTGAATATCCTCGGTGGGCTGGACCGCCCGGATGCCGGCGAGGTGCGTGTCAATGGCGAAGCGCTGTATGCGATCGGTGAGAATCGCCGTTCCGCGCTACGCAACTCCGAGCTGGGGTTCGTCTATCAGTTTCACCATCTGCTCAATGAGTTTACTGCGCTGGAGAACGTGGCGATGCCGCTGTTGATCGGCGGGGCCGGGGCGGCGTCGGCGAAGCTGGCCGCCGGGCAGATGCTGGAGCAGGTGGGGTTGGCACATCGGGTACGGCATAAACCGGGGCAACTGAGCGGCGGGGAGCGCCAGCGCGTGGCGATCGCCCGGGCGCTGGTGGCCAAACCCAGCTGTGTGCTGATGGATGAGCCGACCGGTAATCTGGATCGGCACACCGCGCAGGAGGTGGAACAGTACCTGGGGCAGCTCAACAGCGAGTTCGGTATCGCCTTCGTCACGGTGACCCACGATCTGGCCCTGGCGGAGCGGATGGACCGGGTGCTGGAGATCTGTGACGGTGGCCTGAGACCGGGCCGCTGAGCCGGTATCCGCCCGGGCGCAGCGGCGGTTAGCGCTGCGACGGTCGGTTGGTGTCAGGGGGCGGGCTTGCCGGGATCCTGCGGTCCATTTCCCTTCTGGACCCGTTTCAACCGCCGCATGCGCCAGCTGTGGTTGACGTGCCAGATCCAGAACCCCTGGATCGCGAAGTAGCTGACGACCGCGAGCACGATACCGGTCAACAGCGAGCCCAGCAGCAGCGGCCACCAGATGGCCGCCAGCTCGGATTGCAGGCTGCTCAAATCCCACTGAAACGATTCGTTGACACTGACATGGGTGCCGAGGATCCATGCGCCCAGGCGGTAGGTGGTGTAGAACACCGGCGGCATCGTCAGCGGATTGGTCAGCCAGACCAGGCCGATCGAGATCGCCAGGTTACTGGTGCAGAGCAGCGCCAGCGCGGCCGCTACGATCATCTGTCCGGGGATTGGAAGAAAAGCACAGAACACACCGACCAGAAAGGCGCGGGACACCGACTTGCGGGTCAGGTGCCAGAGGTTGGGATCGTGCAGGTGGGTTCCCAACCAGCGTAGCGACCGATGAGAGCGCAGAAGATGCTGATCCGGCATGTACTTCTTGAAAAATTTGCGGGGCATACTGTCATCGGTCTAAAACAAATTGTAGGAGCAATTATGCCGAGTGTCGGCGCATAAGCCAACTTTCATAGGATCAGGGATGATCTACTATCTCGCCGGGCTCATGCTGGTTGCCTGGATTCCAGACCTCAACTATATCCCCGCGCTGTTACTGTTTGGTTTAACCGCCTGTCACCTCCGTATCTGCCGCTTACCGCTGCTCTGGTTCTGCTTCGGCGCGGCGCTGGGGTGTGGCTGGGGCATGGATGCGCTTAGCCACCGACTGCCCGAGAGTTTCGCCCGCCAGGAGGTCCGCCTGCACGGCAGCATTGTCGGACTGGTGCAGCGCGACGACGGGCGCCAGCGTTTCACGCTGCATCTGTCCGCGCCCCCGGAACTCGATGGCTACCCGCCGTTGCGCCGGGTACGGCTGAGCCTGTATCGAGCGGAACCGGCACTGCAGGGTGGCGACGAGCTGGTGCTGACGGCACGACTCTACCCGCCGCGAGGACTCGGCAATCCCGCGGCATTCGACAGCGAGCGGCGGATGCTGACGGAGCAGATCGATGCGCGCGGCTATGTGCGCACAATCGAAACCCGCGACCCCCGGGCCGCGTCGCTGTCGTCGTTGCGGCAGCGGCTTCGCGACCGTTTGCAGCAGCGCTTTTCGCCACCGGCCGCCGCCACCCTGGCGGCGCTGTTGTTGGGTGATCGCAGCCTGCTCGATGATAGACAGTGGCGGCTGGCCAGTGAAACCGCGACGGCCCATCTGCTGGTGGTCAGCGGGCTTCATGTGGCGGTGGTGGCCGGTGCCGGACTGTTGCTGGGGCGTCTGCTATTGCCGTTGCTGGTTGCCCTCGGCTGCGGCGGCAATGCCGCCCGGCGTAGCGGGCTGCTGCTGGCGTTCGTACTGGCGGCCGGCTACGCGCTCATGGCCGGTCTCGGGTTGCCGCTGCAGCGGGCGCTGATCATGCTGGCGGTATTCCTGTTCGGCGACTGGCGTCTGCACGCACTTGGCGCCTGGCAACGCTGGCGCTACGCCCTGTGGGGGGTGACGCTGATGCAGCCGCTGGCGGTGGTGGAGGCCGGTGCCTGGCTCTCGTTCGGGGCGGTGGCGCTGTTGATCTGGGTAGCGCAACAGCAGCACCGGACAGGCCGTTACTGGGGCCTGCTGCTGCGGGTGCAGTTACAGCTGTTTGTCGGCATGCTGCCACTCGTCGTCGTGCTGTTCAACCAGTTGGGGTTGCTGGCCCCGCTGGTGAACCTGGTCGCGGTTCCGCTGGTGTCGTTACTGGTGGTGCTGTTACCGCTGCTGCTGCCGCCGGCGCTGTGGGGCGAGTCGGTGCTGGCCGGCGTGCTGGATGGCGTGATCGGGCACTACTGGTTGTGGCTGGAGTGGATGCGAAGCGTGGTCGGGCTGTATCTGCCGTTGGCGACGCCGGGGCTGGCATCGTTGCTGCTGGCGAGCCTGGGTAGCCTGCTGTGGTTGCTGCCGCTACCGCTGCGCTGGCGGTGGCTCGCGTTGCCGCTGATGCTGCCGTTGTTAAACCCGCACCCGGCGCTGCCCGCGGCGGGGCGGTTCCGCGCCACGGTATTTGATGTGGGGCAGGGGCTGGCGGTGTTGATCGAGACGGCCGAGGGGGCGCTGCTCTATGATACCGGTCCGGCGTTCAGGCGTGGCGGCAGCGTTTATCCCTATGCGATCAGGCCGTTACTGCAGGCGGACAATATCCGGCGGCTCGAAGAGGTGGTTATCAGCCACGACGATATCGATCATCGCGGCGGTCTCGATCTGCTGCTGCGCGACCGCCAGAGCGCACATCTGCGCGCCGGTCAGCCGCAACGTCTGCCGCTATTCGCCGAGCCCTGCCAGGGCGAGCGGGTACTGGCGGGCGTCCGCTTCCGCTATCTGGCCGCGCCGGCATGGCTCGCCGAAGACAATGACCGCTCCTGTGTGCTGCTGGTCAGCACCGACCGTTGCAGTCTGCTGCTGCCCGGCGACCTGACCGCGCCGGGAGAACGGGCACTGTTGCAGGCGGAGCCGGGGTTGCTGCAGGCGCTGCCCGGCGGACGGCTGCAGTGGCTGGTTGCCGGGCATCATGGCAGCCGCAGCTCAACCTCGGCGGCCTGGCTCAATCAGCTGCAACCGGCAGCGGTGATTTTCAGCCGCGGCGCGTTCAACGCCTTTGGGCACCCGGCCGCTGCGGTGGTCGACCGGGTGCGCCAGGTGCAGGCCGAGATCTACGATACGGTCCGGGATGGCGCGCTGATCCTCGAGGCGGACGCCGGCGAGTGTCGAACCCGTGCCTGGCGGCAACAGAAAAGACGTTACTGGACAGCGGGTTAATGGTCTCCCGTGGACAGAGGTGCTGTGTTAGAGTTGTGGCCTTGATCAGGAGGGTAGGTCGTGTTTGAGTTGATCCGTGCCGGCGGCTGGCTGATGGTGCCGATTATTGCTTGTTCCATTCTCGCACTGGCGATCGTCATCGAGCGTCTGCTGACGCTGCGGCGATCACGGGTGGTGCCGCGCGGCTTGCTGGCGCAGGTCTGGGAACTGGTACGTAATGGCCAGATGACGCCGGAGCGCTTGCAGGTGTTGAAACAGGAGAGTCCCCTCGGCAGCATCATCGTCGCCGGGCTCAATAATTCCCGGCACGGACGCGAAATCATGAAGGAGAGCATCCAGGAGGCGGCCAGTGTCGTGGTCCACGAGCTCGAGCGCTTCCTGAACAGCCTCGGTACCATCGCCGCGATTGCGCCGCTGCTCGGGTTGCTCGGCACGGTCATCGGTATGATCAAGGTGTTCACCGAGATCATGATGCAGGGCACCGGTAACGCCAACGTCCTGGCCGGGGGGATCTCCGAGGCGCTGATCACCACCGCCGCCGGGCTGTCGGTGGCGATTCCGGCGCTGGTGCTGCACCGCTACTTCCAGCGCAAGGTGGACAGCCTGGTGCTGACGATGGAGCAGGAATCGGTCAAGTTGGTCGAGATGATCCATGGCGAGCGCGATGTCGATTTCCGTTAAGCGCCGACGGTTCGAGGGGCGGGTAAGCGGGATGGGGAGCGTATGAAGTTTCAACGTCAGCATCGTGAAGAGGTCAGCGTCAACCTGACGCCGTTGATCGATGTGGTGTTCCTGCTGCTGATCTTCTTCATGGTTTCCACCACCTTTACGCGGGAGACCCATCTGGAGGTCGACCTGCCGCAAGCCGAGGGCGCTCAGCCGCTGGTGGAGGCGAGGTCGATCGACATCGTCATCAATGCCGAAGGGCTATACCGGGTCAACGATCTGCCGCTGGTAAACACCCAGCCGGAGACGCTGCGACGGGCGATCATCAAGGTCGCCGGCGACGATCGCCAGCTGCCGTTCGTGATTACGGCGGACGGCCAGACGCCGCATCAGGCCGTGGTGACCGCCATGGATATCGCCGGACAACTGGGCTTTAGCAAGCTCAGCATCACGACTCGCGAGACCGAAACCGACTGATGAGTTTGCAACGCGCCTGGTATCGCGCCGCGCCCTGGCTGGTACTGTTGCGTCCGCTGTCCTGGCTGTATGCGGGGCTGGCCGCCCGCCGTCGCCGCCGGCTCTCCCGTCCCGCGCACCAGTGGCGGGCGCCGGTACCGGTGATTATCGTCGGCAATATCAATCTCGGCGGCAGCGGTAAGACGCCGTTGACGCTGGCACTGATCGAACAGCTGCGCCGGCTCGGTTATCGTCCCGGGGTGGTGAGCCGCGGCTACGGTGCGCACCCGCCGCACTATCCGTTCCATGTCGAGGCCGATACCGATCCCGCCGCGGGCGGCGACGAACCCTGCCTGCTGGTCCGCCGTAGCGGCGTTCCGCTGGTCATCGATCCCGACCGCGTGGCGGCCGCACGGGCGCTGCTGGCGGCGCACGACTGCGACATCATTCTCAGTGACGACGGCTTGCAGCACTATGCCCTGGGGCGTGATCTGGAGCTGGTTGTCGTCGACGGCGCGCGGGGGCTGGGCAATGGGCGCTGTCTGCCGGAGGGGCCGCTGCGGGAGCCGATGCAGCGCCTGCACGAGGTGGACTGCGTGATTCTGAACGGGCAGGGGGGCTTTGCCTGGCCTGGAGCGCTCGGGATGACGTTGCAGCCGGGTCAGTTGTGGCCGTTGCACGGCGGCGCGCCGATTGCGCCGGCGCAGTGGCCCTTTACGCGCCGTGTCCACGCCGTCGCCGGTATCGGCTATCCGGCGCGATTTTTTGCCACGCTGCGGGAGTTGGGATTCGATCCGGTCGAACACCCGTTGCCGGATCATGCCGCGATCCAGGCCGACATGCTGCACTTCACGCCCGAATATCCGTTGCTGATGACCGAAAAAGATGCGGTAAAATGTGGCTCATTCGCGCCGGCGGATAGCTGGATGCTGACGGTGGACGCCGTGCTCGACCCGGCATTCGAGGGGTGGCTCGTTGCGGCGCTGGACAGAGTGAAAACTAAACTTACAGGAGTCCGTCATGGACCAGAAACTGCTTGATATCCTCGTATGCCCGGTGTCCAAGGCACCGGTCGAATGGAACCGTGAGACCAATGAGCTGGTGTGCCGCAGCAGTGGTTTGGCCTACCCGATCCGTGACGATATCCCGGTCATGCTGGAAAGCGAAGCCCGCACCCTGACCGCCGAAGAACGCCTGAACGAGAAGTGAGCCTGTCATGAGTTTCTCCGTTGTGATCCCCGCCCGTTACGCCTCCAGTCGCTTTCCCGGCAAGCCGCTCGCGCTGCTGGCGGGTAAGCCAATGGTGCAGCATGTTTATGAGCGCGCCTGCCAGAGCGAGGCGCGGCGGGTGATCATCGCGACCGATGATGCGCGTATCGTCGAGGTGGCCGAAGCCTTTGGCGCCGAGGTGTGTCTGACGTCGCCCGAACACCCGTCCGGCACGGACCGCCTGCAGGAGGTGGTGCAGAAGCTCGGGCTCCAGGCCGACGAGATCGTCGTCAATGTACAGGGCGACGAGCCGCTGATTCCCCCCGCGATCATCAATCAGGTTGCCCGTAACCTGGCCGCCATGCCGCAGGCCAGCATCGCCACGTTGAGCGAGCCGGTGGAGACGGTCGAGGCGCTGATGAATCCCAATGTGGTGAAGGTCGTGACCGACAGCCAGGGGATGGCGCTCTACTTCAGCCGGGCTCCGATACCCTGGCCGCGCGACGTGATGCAGCAGGGGATGCCGACGCAGATGCCGACGGAATATCACTGGCAGCGTCATATCGGCCTTTATGCCTATCGCGTGCAGCTGTTGAACGATTTTGTCACCTGGGCGCCGGCACCGATCGAGCTGACCGAACATCTGGAGCAGTTGCGCGCCCTGTATCACGGCGCCGGTATCCATGTCGCCGCCGCCCTCGAAGCGCCGCCGGCCGGTGTCGACACGCCGGCCGACCTGGCGCGACTGCAACAGCTGCTTGAGTGCGCCTGATGCAGCGGGTAGGGGTGCTCTTCGTTTGCCTGGGTAACATCTGCCGCTCACCGACGGCGCATGGCGTGCTGCTGAAACAGTTGGAGGCCGAGCCCCGACTGCAGCGTTTGCTGGAGGTGGATTCGGCCGGGACCGCCGCCTACCACGTCGGGAATCCCCCCGACCGGCGCAGCAGCCAGATCGCCGCACGGCGCGGATACGACCTGACGCCGCTGCGGGCCCGCGCGGTGCAGGCCGACGACTTCTACCGTTATCGCTATATCCTGGCGATGGACGGGCAAAACCTGGCCGACCTGAAACGGATCCAGCCCGCCGACTTCGGCGGCCACCTGGGGCTGTTCCTCGACTTCGCCGGTCTGCACCGCGCCGAGGTGCCGGATCCCTACTACAGCAGCGGCGAGGCTGGCTTCAACGAGGTGCTGGATCTGGCCGAACGGGCCTGCGCCGGCTTGATCGCCCATCTGCGCCAGGAGCTGCTGCAGTGAGCCTCCGCTGGCAGTCGCATTATCCGCTGCAGGCGTTGAACAGCTTCGGTTTTGCGGCCGAGGCGGAACGCTACACCGAGCTGCGCGATCTCGACGATGTCGCCGCGCTGCGGCTGTGGCTGCAGGCGCACCCGCAGCCGATGTTGCTGCTCGGCGGGGGCAGTAATCTGGTGCTGGCGGACAAGGTGCCGGGGGTGGTGGCGCGGGTGGCGTTGCCCGGTCTCGAGATCCAGGAGCAGGGCGATACGACGCTCGTGACGCTGGGTGCCGGAGAGGAGTGGCATGCCAGTGTCGCACGGCTGATGGCATTGGGGATCTACGGGCTGGAGAATCTGGCGCTGATTCCGGGCTGTGTCGGTGCGGTTCCGGTCCAGAATGTCGGTGCCTACGGTGTCGAGGTCAAGGATCGTATCGATGCGGTCCAGGTGTTCGAGTGGGACAGTGCGCGTACGCTGTGGCTGAGCAATGAACAGTGCCGTTTCGGTTATCGTGATAGCCTGTTCAAACGGACGCCGGAGCGTTACCTGATCACCGCCGTGCGTTTTCGTCTGAGCCGGGTTGCCGAGCCGGTACTCGAGTATGCGGCGTTACGGGCGCAGTTTGATGACGACGAAGAGGTTGGGCCGCAGCAGATATTCGATGCGGTCTGTAGGATCCGCCGCAGCAAGTTGCCGGATCCGGCCCGGCTCGGCAACGCCGGCAGCTTTTTCAAAAATCCGCTGGTCAGCGAGGCGCAATATCAGCGCCTGCGGCACAGCTGGCCGGACCTGGTCAGCTATCCCGATGCTGCGGGACGCAAGTTGGCGGCGGGCTGGTTGATCGACCGCTGCGGATGGAAAGGGCGCCGCTGGCGCCAGGTGGGTGTACACGAGCAGCAGGCGTTGGTGCTGGTCAACCTCGGTGCGGGCGATCGGGCCCAACTCGAGGAGCTGGCGGAACAGATCCGTGCCGATGTGCAGCAGCGTTTCGGCGTGATGCTGGAGATAGAGCCCCGTTTCTATCCCTGATTCCTCTGTTTCTGTCCTCGGTTCTTTTGTGTGCCTGATTCCTTAGCGTTGTACTCCTGATCTCCTGGTGCTGTTCCGGCTCCGGCGTTGCAGTCGGCGAATTGCCCTGATAAGGGTTGCGGTCATTAAAAAAGCCCGCCATCGATCTCTCGGTGGCGGGCTTTTTAGTGCCGTTAAGGCGCTCAGGTCGGATTAGGCATCCTTCTCTTCGCTGCTGCTACGGCGCTTCTCGCGCGGATCGTTAGCGGCGCGGCGAGAGCGGCGACGCTTGGGTGCCGCGGGGAC
>QKGH01000082.1 GCA_003250495.1 Marinobacterium sp. | reverse complement strand
CAGCGGCAGCGCAAACTGCATCAGCCCGAGCACGAAACCGGCCAGCAGCATCAGCAGGAAGGTGGCGGGAACGGCGACCTGCATGCGTCCCTTCTGGGTGGCGGCCCAGATCCCGATCGCCAGCATCGCCAGCAGATGGTCGGTACCGGTCAGCGGATGCAGCAGCCCCGCCATCAGGCCGCTGGTCTCGCCATGGCCGGTATGGGCAAATGCGCTGGTGGGGAGCAGGGCCAGCAGCGGCAGGCTGGTCGCGAGAAGGGCTGTTTTTTTCATGTCCGATTCCTGTCTGTTAATCCATCGGGTGAAGCGGCAGTGACGTCTCTGGACTGCCGACGCCACCTCGTTTTTCTAGCTTAGACTATAAACTCAAGCAATATCAGTGCCATAGCTTGGATTGGCCAACCCCGGTTGGGGCCCGTCCAGGGTTACGGTAACGCGACTATTTTTCAGTGTTTATCAGTGTTTATCAGTGCTTATCAGTGCTTATCAGTGCGCCAGGGCGGATAGAGGGCCGCAAATACGGCTTTGGCGTTCAGGAACTCTCCGTCGCGATCCGTCGGCGTAAGCGTAGGCGGTCGCCGAACACATTGATCGCCAGTCCCGCCAGGATCAGCGCGATGCCGCCGAGCTGAACCAGGCTGAGCCCCTCGTCCAGTGCCAACCAGGCGGTGAACAGACCGACCACCGGTACCAGCAGCGTCAGCGGTGCGACCTGGGACGCCGGGTAGTGGCGCATCAGGAAGGCCCAGCTGCCGTAGCCGAACAGCGTCGCGAACGCGGCCAGGTAGATCAGCGAGAACAGCGACTTCAGCCCCATCTGCGTCAGGCTGCTGAGGATCAGCTGTGGCCCCTCGAACCAGAGTGACAGGGCCAGGAACGGCAGCGGCGGGATCAGCGCGCCCCAGATCACCAGCCCCATCAGGTTGACCTCGCCGAGCTGGCTGATGCGCCGGTTGACGATGTTGCCGAGCCCCCAGCTGGCCGCCGCGGCGATCGTCAGCAGGAAACCGATCAGCGTCATCTGTGCCGCTGGCGTCTGGCTGGCCAGCAGCACCAGCCCGACCGTGGCGACCAGCAGTGCCAGGATCTGCGGCAGGCGCAGCCGCTCGCCGAGCAGTAGCAGTGCGAAGATCATCGTGAACAGCATCTGCGACTGCAGCACCAGCGACGCCAGCCCCGCCGGCATCCCCAGTTGCATGGCGCTGAACAGCAGCGCGAACTGACCGACGCTGAGCGTCAACGCATACGCGAGCAACCAGCGCAGCGGCAGTTTGGGCGGTTTGACGAACAGCAGCGCCGGGAAGGCGACGATCAGGAAGCGCAGGGCGCCGAGCAGCATCGGCGGCAGCTCGTCCAGCCCGAGGCGGATGACGACGAAATTGACGCCCCAGGCCAGGACCACCAGCAGTGCCAGGCCCCAGTGTTTTGTACTCACACGCACTCCTGCTCGGTAGAATTGGGAGAAGAGGCGCCCGGGTGCAGGTTTGCAGTTGTCCGGGCGGTCAGGAATAATCGCACGCCTGCCCATTTATCACTAGCCGATCTGTTGCAACAGCTCCGTTGGCGGCCGCAACAGTCAGCACAGCCAGGAGCTACCGTGGAACTGTTGCGTCATACCCCCCGTATCTTCGTGTTGCTGGTTGCCGTACTGGCGGCCTACCTGCTGCTGTTTCCGCCCGACGCGCTGAACCAGGTGCAGAGTCGGGCCCTGGCGATCGTCATGGTGACGCTGAGCCTGTGGGCCACCGGGGCCCTGGCCGGCTACCTGACCAGCCTGCTGTTTTTCCTGGCGGCGATCCTGCTCGATGTGGCGACGCCGGCACAGGTGTTCTCCGGCTTCTATTCCGCCGCGTTCTGGCTGGTGTTTGCCGGGATGGTGATCGGCATGGCGATCCGCTCCAGCGGCCTCGGCGACCGCATCGCGGCGGTGTTGGGGCGCCATCTCGAGCACAGCTACAGCTGGTTGATCGGCGGTCTGCTGCTGAGCTGCACGCTACTGGGCTTCATCATGCCGTCGTCGGTGGGGCGCACGGTGATGATGGTGCCGATCGGCCTGGCGCTGGCGGAGCGCTGCGGCTTCGTCAGCGGCTCCAAGGGGCGTACCGGGGTGGCACTGGCGATCGCGTTCGGCTGTCACGTGCCGACCTTTGCCATCCTGCCCTCCAACATCCCCAACATGGTGCTGATCGGCGCGGCGGAGACGATTCACGGCATGCAGTTCAGCTATACCGACTATTTCCTGCTGCACTTCCCACTGATCGGCGTGGTGAAAGCGGTGATTATCGGCTGGTTGATCCTGCGCTTCTTCCCCGACCGGCCGCAGCTGCAACCGTCCCAGGCCGCGACGACGTCAGCGACCGGGCTGCGCCGCGATCAGCTCAAGCTGGTCTGCGTGCTGTTGCTGGCGCTGCTGTTCTGGCTCAGTGACAGTGTGCACGGTATAGGCCCGGCCTG
>QKGH01000085.1 GCA_003250495.1 Marinobacterium sp. | reverse complement strand
ATAGGCTTGATACTGGGCCTCCTCGTCGGGCGGCGTGCTGGCCGCCATGAACAGGAATTCGGTGCGGAACAGGCCGATCCCGTCGACCCCCTGCTGGCGTGCAGCACGAATCTCCTCGGCAATTTCGATATTACCCCGTAGCGCCACCTTGTGACCGTCACGGGTTACTGCCGGCAGCCCGCGATAGGCTTCCAGTTCCTTTTCCAGGTAGTCGTAGCGCTGCTTGCGAACCAGGTACTCGCGGAACGTCGCCGGAGACGGGTTGAGCACCACCGTGCCGGTCGAGCCGTCGATAATCAGCGGCATGCCGGTCTGCACCTGGGTGGTCACATTTTCCAGGCCGACCACCGCCGGAATCCCCAAGGACCTGGCGACAATAGCTGTATGCGAGGTGCGCCCGCCGACATCGGTGACGAAGCCGATTACCTTGCTGCGGTCCATCTGCATGGTATCGGCGGGAGAGAGGTCGTGGGCGACCACAACCACCTGCTCGCTCAACCCCTGCAGATCTTCACGGACTTCGCCAAGGAGGTTGCGCATCAGGCGGTCGCCGACGGAATCGATATCGGAGCGCCGTTCGCGCAGGTATTCGTCGTCGATGCTGTCAAACATCTGCCGGAGCGTGCGCAGCGTACGCCCAAGGGCGCCTTCGGCGTTGATCAGTTCGCTGCGGATCAACTCGAGGGTATCGTTGATCAGCATCTGATCGTCGAGGATCAGCAAGTGGGTATCGATAATGTAGACGTGTTCGCCGATACGCTGGTCGCTGACCTGCGCCTTGACCTCATGCAGTTGGGTCTTAGCCTTCTCCACCGCGGCCAGAAAGACGGTAATCTCGGCGTCGACCTCCTGGGGGAGGATGCGCCGCTCGATACCGGCCAAGCGGGCGCGGTTGAGCAGATGGACCCTGGCAATCGCCACCCCCGGAGAGGCGCCGATGCCGATCAGGATCGTGTCCTGCGGGATCTCAGCGTTCGCCAAAACCGTCATTGATCAAAATCCTGATCGCCTGCATTGCCTCGGCCGCATCCTCGCCACTGACCGTAACCCGCAACTGCGAGCCGACCGGGGCGGCGAGCATCAGCAATCCCATGATACTCTTACCGTTGACCTCTTCACCATCCTTGGCCACAGTCACGTCTGCCTTGAAGCGATTGGCCGTTTGCACTAATTGGGCGGCGGCACGGGCGTGCAGCCCGAGACGATTGATCAGCACGAAATCGGCGCGCTCGGTCGTCGACATCGGTTACCCCCTGAAAAGGACAGCCAGTCCTAGCAAGCTGACGGTCGTCGTCAGAACCAGAACAAAACTGGTGACACCGCGCCGCGCCAGGCCGGCAAAGAGCAGGATGATCGGCAGCAGCAACAGCCCCCAGCCGGTGGAGATCTCCTGATGACCGCAGCCGCGCTCGGCTAACAGCGCACAGAGAACGCCAAGAAGAATTACCGTCCCCTCCTTGACGTGAATCGCCATATCCGGAAGCCGCAGGCGCTGCAGAGTCTCCACTGCGCCAAGCCCTTGGCGGAATCCTACCATCAACCCACCGCAACGGCAGAGCAAGTGGGGCAGATTGTAGACCAGCAGAAGCACCAGTGGCGCCCACAGGAAACCCTGGATGGCCAGCAGCAAGCCAATGACCGCCGCCAGAGGGCGAAACGCGCCCCAGAACAGGGCGTCGCCCATTGCCGCGTAAGGCGCCATCACCATCTTCTGAAACTCAGGGCCATCAATCCCAGCACCGGTATTTTCCAGATGATCGGCCTCCAGGCGCAGCACGGTTCCGGCTACCCAGGGAGCCAGGTACGGATGGGTATTGAAATAAACAGTGTAGCGTTCCAACAGCGCGGACGACAACCGGCGGCCATACAGCCGCCTGAGCCCAGGCAGCATTTGGTACAAAAATCCGAGATTTTGCAGCCGGTCGTAATTCCAACTAGCCTGCAGCAGGAACGAGCGTCCGCAGCAGCGCAGCACGGTCCCTAGCGGAAGTCTGGCCGGCATCGTCATGATCTGATCCAGAGCAGCAGCAAGGTGGCGCTGAAAGCCGCACCGAACAGAGAGTAACCGCGACTGACATTCAGCGTACCGAGCAATACGGCGGCCCCAATTAAGGTGAAACTGAATTGCAGGCTCAAACCCGCCTGTTGAACCGCCCCAAGCAACGGCGGGGCCAGCACGGCCAGAAGCAGCGTCCCGCCGCCGACGACCACCGCACAAGTGCATAGGCTGGCCACCGCAAAGTTGAGCAGCCCGACCAGATGCAGGCGCTCGATGCGTCGGGCATCTCCGGCCGCTGCGGCCTTCAGCGCCAACGTTTCCAGACGGCCGTTGGCACACCGTACCTGGCGTTCGCAGACTTGCCCAATCATCCCTAGCGGAATGGCGGCCAGCGTCGCCAGAATTACCACCGGCATGCCATGCATGCCGAGTTGCTGCTGTACCGTCAACGCCAGGGCCGT
>QKGH01000182.1 GCA_003250495.1 Marinobacterium sp. | reverse complement strand
CCGGCGATAAACACCGATTGCTGCTCATCGGCAACCGTCAACACCGACAACCCGTAGGGGCCATCCAGCGTCAGTTGGTCGATAGCGTTCTGCGCCAGCGCGCAGGACACCTTGCCGCCGGGTACCGCTTTGATAACCAGGCTCAGCTGGTTGCCATTGACCGGGGTTGCCGCCGAGTAGGCTCGGGTGCCGAGTCCTGGCATTTCGACCATGAAGTATTGCCCCGGCGAGAACTCCACAGGCGTGTCCGCCTGGAGTCGCAACTCGAACATCTCGTCGGAGATAAACCGTTTCTCAATCACCTGGGCGCTGAAACGCTTGGGCGGGAAGAGTGCCCGCTCGCCGGCATGATTGATCACTTTGATTCTAAGATCAGACGTCGCCTTGCATTGGCAGGCCAGATGGCGGCCTTTACGACGTTCACGCTCGGATAAGCCCGGCGCATCCGGCCAGAGTTCGCTGACCGTTCCGTCGATCACTTCGAACTTACAGGCCCCGCATCCACCGGAGTTGCACTCGTAGGGAAACGCGACCTCGGCCCGCAAAGCAGCACTCAGCAGGGTGTCCTCGGCGCTGGCCTCGAAATCGATGTGTTGATCGTCTGACTGTATCTTGAACATAGCTAGCATCTCTGAAAAAGCCCCTTCGGCAGCGCCGAAGGGGAAACCGCTGAAAAAAACTAAGGGGAACGTTTTCAGACCGTCAGCATGGACGCCCGCAACGATGCGCTACGTTCAACGTAGAGACCGCAGTTCAGCTCATCGGACAGCATGGTGACATAGGCGGCTGCCGCCTTGTCCGCCAGCGGCTGCCACTTCTCGATCCAGCCCTTGATGACCGCTTCGTTATCCGGGTTTTCCAGCGCCTGCTTGACCAGGGCCTTGGCCCAACGGTTATGGCGCTCGGCATCCTTCAACTGGCTGTCGATCAGCAGCGGCAGCAGGGTATCGTTGTTTTCCCACGCCTTTTGCTGCAGCGGCTTCAGCACGCCCTCGATGATCATCGGTTTGATCACCAGGTTAAGGCTGACAAATGCCTCACCCCAGTCGAACGCGGTCAGCTGTTTCTCCATCAGCTCGCGCAGCCCCTGCCAGCCCGGCTCGTTTTCCCACAGCGCCCGCTCCTGCTGACCCAGGCCGACATCGCCATAGGTGAGGCTCAGCTCGTGGGTGCGGTAGGCGGTATGGGTCAGCCAGCGCAGAGAGTCCGCCGTCTGCAGGATGCAGCAGTTGGAGATGGTACTGGCCGGCGCCATCTGCTGAACGTAGGCAGAGGACATCTGCAGGCAGTGGAACAGGTAGCGCAGCGGCGCATAGCAGCGCGCCAACGTCTGCTGCCAGCCGTCACGGATCATCTGATCGTGTTCACGCTCGTTGAACTGATCGAACAGACCCTGTACGTAGGATTCCTGGCCGTCCTGCATCATGTTGTAGGTGCGGTACACCAGCTGATCCGGATCGGTGAACGCGTCCCAGTTGTCATGCTTCAGCGGCGATGCGTTACGGTACTGCTTGTACCAGAGGTTCATCGGGCTGTCCGGGCTCAGCTCCCAGGGTGCATCCGGGTTGTTGGTGCTGTAGTGCAGCTTGCGCGAGACGATGTCGTACTCACTGGGCTTTTTGCGCATCTCGGCCAGGTGACTCCATGTGCGCAGCGGTTTTTTGGATTCAAAGCTCATGGGTCGCTCCTCACAGAGATTTTTCGAAATAGAAACGGATCTGATCCTGGTCCGCCTGGATCTGTCCGGCGAAGGAGGCCAGATTGATCTCCAGCTCCTGCATATTGAACGGACGGCCCAACTGCTCCTCCAGCGTCTTGCGGGTCAGCACCAGCTCGCCTTCCGTTTCGATACGCACGTAGGCGCGTTTATCCTCGACCCGAATCTCTTTTCCGGGGTTATCGATTTCCGCGGTTTCGATTACCGGCTCAACTAACTCGCCGGCCCGGATAATCGGTCCAACATTATTGTTATTTAAGGCCTGATCACCCAATGTACTCATGTTGTTATCCTTTTTTTGATCAGCCAAGTCGCTAACGGTCGATGACAAAACCGACACGGTTTCAGGTGTGTGCCATATTCGGCGAAACGCCTTCTGTATTGACGTAAATATCATCGCCCTTTACCTCTACTGGATACTCTGCAAGACAGCAGTCGTCGGGGTTAATGCCCTTGCCGTTCGCGTCATCAAATGTCCACAAGTGAGCGCGACAGGTGATAACACCCCCTTCGTAGCTACCTTCGGACAGCAGAATCTCCTGATGGGGGCACATCGCCTGATAGGCTTTCACCCCGTTGTCCCCGGTATTTACCAGCAGGATTTCGGTTCCGTCCGCGGTTTCGAAGGTTTCCATATCACCTTCCCAGATGTCGTCCAGGGAACAAATACGCTCAAAACTCATCGCTTAATCCTCAAATACCACGTCGATAACTTCAGTGGGTTTCAAACCACTTTCAGCGACCGTCATCCCCCGTGGAAACAGCTCGCTGGACTGGTGCTTGCGCACCCGCATCACGCCCTTACGCGGCGCAACGCGGCGGTTAACACAGTGGTAGGCGACCTTTTCCGCCACCTGATCCATGGAGTCGTTCAGATCCACGACGATCAGCTGGACCAGGAAGTCCCGCTCGAACGCGGCATGAATTGGAAATGCTGACATCATCTACTCCTTAAACGGTTCAGGCCGACTTTTTCATTTCAGGTTTGCACTTTTCCGCCCAGGCGAAGTCGTGGGCGTCTTTACCCATCTCTTCAACGCACTGGAATCCCATGTACTGCAGAGCGCCTTCCAGGGTCATCGGCTGGATCTGCCCAGCGAGGAAGCGGTCGACGACGTTCAGATGGTTCTGGTACTGCACCGGATCCTGCTGGAAGATCCAGCGGTCTACTTCCGAACCGAAGTGGTACAGGCGCCCGTTGTGCTCGAGACTGAACACCTTGACCTCCCAGTCGTCGCCGGGAATACCAACCAGCGGAATCTGGCTCATGTTGCAGATGGTGGGCAGGGTTTCCGGGGAAACCAGTTCCATCCGACCTTCGATCACGTTCTCGGTAATCACATCCCAGCAACGGCCCCAACGCTTGTTCCAGCCCGGATACTTCTCTTCCAGCCAGTCGCGCTCTTCCGGGGTCACCCCTGCGGCCGGGTTCCACCAGGCGGTGGTGCGCCAGTACCAGACACCCATGTGATAGCTGTGGTGCAGCTCATCGATATCCTTCAGGAACAGGTCCCAGTACCAGGGCTTGTCCAGGCCGAGGTCGATCAGCGCGCGCTCGAACTGGCCGATGATCCACTCGTACATGAACTCCTTGAACGACTGCTGGCGGTGCTCCAGCGGCGTGTAGTAATCCATGGTCGGACCGGTCAGTACTGCAAACAGACGCCAGGCGCGCCAGATCGCGATATCGACCTTCTTCTGCGCCTCTTCCTTCTTGCCGTTCGCGATCAGTACCTGCAGTGCCGGACCGCCCTGCTGCGCGTGGCGCGACTCGTCGGTCTGGATGCTGGAGATCAGGCTGGAGAAGGTGTAGTCCCCGGCATCGGCCGCATCGGCCGCCAGGCCGAGGAACTGCATGTTGGTGAAGCCGGTTTCGAACGAGAAGGTCAGCATGATCGCAACGCTGATCGCATCGCGTCCGGTGATGATGTCGTCGAAGAAGTGCTTGGCAGCGATCGCCGCCCACTCGTTACTCTGGTAAGCACGCCATGCCCAGTCGAACTGACGGTCCTTCTTGCAGTATTCATGCGGGAAGAACAGCTGGATCTGACCATGACGCAGTTCGTCCATCATGCCGAACGCGGCCATGTTGCGGTTACCCGGCGCCTTGGAAAAACGCGCCATACGCCCTTCGCCGGTCACCGCGGCGTACTCGCCGACAGCGATGGCGCCGTAGTGTGCCTTCAGCGTACTGATCCAACCCGGATCGGCGTTTTCATAGATCTGGGCCCGTTCCAGCGCCGCCTTGACCGAATAAGCACCGGCATCTTTTTCGCGCTGAATGCTGACGTATTCCGGATAGGAGGTCTTGTAGGGTTCGTCGTAGCTTTCCCATTTATCCAGCGTGATTCCCATATGCCCGGACATCTGCTCAGGGAACAACTGCTCTTCGGTCACATAACTGGGAGTCCAGTTAGTCGACCGGGTCAACTCGTACCAATCTTTACGAGGATGCATAGCCATTTTTTATTCTCCAGAGGGGTTGGGTTAGAAGCGTTTTCCGTAAGACACCACGGCGTTTATCTGGCTGTGGCTTTGCTTCAGCGTTTCGGTACCGCTGAGGTACGACGGGGTCTGCAAACTCTCTTTCAGACCGAAGGAGAGCGCGGCATTAAGGCTCGAGCTGTCGTCGAAGTAATACTCGCCGCCAAAGGTCACGTGCTCTTTCAGATAGGCCGGAATCACCGCCAAGATCAGCGCGTTATCCTGGGCCTGCTGCGCATAGCTGTAGCCGGCACGCAGCGTCAGTTTGTCGCTATAGGCATACGCGGCGCCGACGGAGGCGACGGTGATATCCTGGTAGTTATGCGGCAACACAATGTCGATATCACCCATCGCGCCGGTAAAACCCACATTGATGTTCGCCATCACATCGCTCCAGTAGGTGCGCTTGATGTCACCGGCCAACAGCCAACGGTCGTTGAGCTGGTGTGCGAAACCGACGGTCAGACTGGCGGGCATCTCGAAATCCTTGATGCGGATATCGCCCCTGATCGGCAGTACCGAGCCATCGCCAGCGACGGCGGACAGCGTCGCCCCGCCCTTCAGATCGCCGACGGAGGTCTTGAAGTTGTACATCGCCCCGATAACGGTGCTATCGGTCAGCTGGTAGGTAGCACCCAGGCGCCCGCCCAGCCCGATCGCATCGACGCCACCACCAGTGATGTCATCGCGACTGAAACTGAAGTGCGCGGCACCGTCGGCGCCGACGAACCCCGCCAGAGGGGACACCAGACTACCCGACAGATCCCCGTTCGCCGCCAGCGCGCCGACCTGGGAGGCAGGCAGCAGAAGATTGAGATTGAGAGCGGTCCAAACCAGATCGACACTGGCGCCGAGAGTCAGATCCGGCATCGCTTGATAGCTGAAGCCCACCGGCGCCCGCAGCACCAGCAGACGGCTGGAGTTTTCCAGGTCGGTCTGGGTGCCATTTTCGGTTTGCGACAGGAAGCTGTCGTTGCCGAACTCGGTACCCAGCCCGCCGTTGGCGAACAGGCCGGCGCCCAGGTGCCAGCGATCGTTCAGCTGGGCAACGTAACTCAGCTGCGGCGCATAGTAGGGACCGCGGTTGTTGGAGACCTGGTCGCTGGTTGCTGTTTCTCCGCTGCTGTTGCGCGCTTTGATATCGGTGGTAACAATGTCCAGCCCCACTTCCAGCTTACTGCCATTCGGCGCCAGGCCGAGTGTCGCCGGGTTGCTGATCAACGCCGCGTTACCGGTATAGAACGATGAACTGGTGCCCCCCATCGCGCGAGAGGTTGCACCAAAGCCTTCCAGATCGAAGACTTGTGTTGCCTGTACACCACAAACATAACCACCCAACAACATAGTGCTGGCGCTTATTATTTTTCTCATCTATCCACCTATTTTTATTCTTATGTATATAATCCGACACAATGCCGTCTTGCCACGGTGGTAATTCTTGCAGTTACAGTAAAAAAATAAATTGACTTTTGGTTTATTCGTTTAGCCAATAGTTTATAAAACTAAACCATGGTTTATTTTCATAACAATAATTAGAACTATCAAAACATATAACAATAATACGGTTTAAAAATGAGCATGAAGCACAGAGGCCTCTTTAAATATATCTCCTCATTGGCTGATAGCCGTAGCAACTTAAAATCCAAAGACAGCATAGAAATGAGACGAGAAAAATTGGCTCGTATTATTTTCGATGAACTCTATGAATTCGTCGGCCTGCTCGATAAGCAGGGCAATGTATTGGAGGTTAACCGGGCGGCGCTGGTAGGTGCCGGGATCTCCCTCGAACAGATCAAAGGGAAACCCTTTTGGCAGGCGCGCTGGTGGCAGATCTCCCAGGAATCGATCGCGTCCCAGAAACGCATGGTCGAGTCCGCCCTGGCCGGCAACTTCGTTCGCTGCGATACCGAGATACTGGGCAAAACCGGCGGTCAGGAGGTGATCGCGGTCGATTTTTCGTTACTGCCGATCCGCGATGAACATAACAATATCGTCTTTCTGCTGGCCGAAGGGCGTAACATCACCGACAAGAAAAAGGCCGAAGCCCAACTGGCGCTCAAAAATCAGGAGCTGGAGCAGTTGGTCGAGCGCATCCGCAAGCTGGACAGCGCCAAGAGCGACTTTTTCGCCAAGGTCAGCCATGAGTTGCGCACACCGCTATCGCTGATCCTGGGTCCACTGGAAGCGATAATGGAGGCGGAAAAGGACAACGACTGCCGCTACTGGAACCAGCTCGAGGTGATCCAGCGCAACGCCCAGACCCTGCTGAAACAGGTCAACTCCCTGCTCGACCTGGCCAAGATCGACGCCCAGCAGATGGGACTCGCCTATCGCCGCATCGACCTCAGCCAGCTGACTCGATCGCTGTGCTCCAACTTCGAGGGCGCGGCCCAGCAGCAGTCGATCACCTTCACCACCCAGCTGTCGACACAGATGATCGCGGAGGTGGATTGTGAAAAATACGAGCGGATCATCCTCAACCTGCTGTCCAACGCCTTCAAGTTTACGCCGCCCGGCGGGCTGATCCGCTGCAACCTGTCGCAAAGCCGGGAGGGTCATGTGCTGATCACGATCTCCGACAGCGGGCCGGGTATCCCGCCGCCGCTGCGCAAGGAGATCTTCGAGCGTTTTCACCAGCTCCCCGCCGACACTCACCAGGCCCAGCAGGGTACCGGCCTGGGGCTCTCCATCGTGAAAGAGTTCGTCGAGCTGCACCGGGGCACGATTTCGGTCAGCGACGCCCCCGGCGGCGGCGCGCTGTTCCAGGTGGAGCTCCCCCTGCACGCACCGGAGGGCGCTTATATTGCGGCCGGTACGTCGGCGAACCCCAGCCTGCAGATCGTTACCCCCGATGACTATCTGCCGCTGATGCCCCAGCTGGAAAACGCGCCGAGTTATTCCGACGTGCACTATGGCAAGCCGAAGATCCTGATCGTCGAAGACAACGCCGACATGCGCTGCTTCATCAAGGACTGCCTGCATAACGACTACCGGGTCGAGGTTGCCCCCGACGGCGCGCAGGCCCTGGCCTCCATCCTCGCCTCCCCTCCCGATCTGATCATCACCGACCTGATGATGCCGGTCATGGGGGGCGATCAGCTGGTCAAGGAGATCCGCGAGCGGGAGATACTGTCGCATATCCCGATCATGGTGCTGTCGGCCAAATCGGACGATACCCTGCGCGTTAAGCTGCTGGCGGAAGCGGTACAGGATTATCTGTTGAAACCCTTCTCCGCGCTGGAGCTGAGGGCGCGGGTCAGCAACCTGTTGTCGATGAAGGTCGCCCGCGATGCGTTGCAGCAGGAGCTGTCCGACCAGAGCAACGATATCGCCCTGCTCACCCACCGCCTGATCAAAAGCCGCCACCAGACCCAGCAGAGCAACATCGCCCTGCGCGCCTCGGAGGCGCGCTGGAAAGCGGTGTACGAAAACTCCGCGGCGGGAATCGCGCTGTTCAATCTGGCGGGAAAGATCCTCACCGCCAACCCGGCGTTTCAGCGTATCACCGGTTACACCGAGAACGACTTCGACCAGCTGACCATCGAACAACTGACCCCGGTGGACGAGCGTCTGGTGATGCAGAAGCGTCTCAGCCGCCTGATCCAGAGTGGCGGGCCGGAATATAGCGTCGAGCGCCCCTACCGGTGCAAGGGCGGGTCGACGATCTGGACCAATGTCTGCGTCTCGCTGATGCCCCCGCGCATCGATGAGCCGCAAGTGATCCTGCAGATCATCGACGATATCACCGAACGGAAGCGGGCCGAGGAGAACCTCAACCAGCTGCAGCAGGAGCTGGTGCACGTATCGCGCTCCGCCACCATGGGCGAGCTGGCCGCCTATATCGCCCATGAGCTGAACCAGCCGCTGTCGGCGATCATGACCAACGCCAACGCCGGCGTGCGCTGGCTCAGTAACGCGCCGCCCAACATCGACGAAGCCCAGAGCGTGCTGAAACGCATCATCCGCGACTCCGACCGCGCGGCCGACATCATCAGGATGATACGTACCTTCCTGAAACGTCAGGAGGTCGTGTACAAGCCGATCGATTTGGCGCTGCTGATCTCCGAGATCGCGCTGATCCTGAAGGCGCCGACCCAAAGCAACGGCGTGGCACTGAGTATCGTGGCGGACCAGGATCTTCCCCCGCTACGTGGCGATGCCGTACAGATCCAGCAACTGGTGATCAACCTGGCGATGAACGCCATCGAAGCGATGAGTGTTACCGAGCGCAAGCAACGCGCCCTCTCCATCGCCTTCACCCGGGATGCGGCCAACAATGCCCTGCTGATCCGGGTGACGGACACCGGCCCCGGCGTACCGGCCGATCAACTCGGTCGACTGTTCGACGCCTTCTACACCACCAAAAAAGAGGGCCTCGGTATGGGTCTCGCGATCTGCCATACCATTACCGAAGCCCATAATGGCAAGATCTGGATCGAAACGCCGGCTGCCGGCGGCGCCAGTTTCCTCGTCAACCTTCCGGCCGATCAGGAGCCCGCCACATGTCCGCACCCCAACCCGTGATCTATATCGTCGACGACGACAGCGCCGTGCTGGAGGCATTGAACAGCCTGGTACGCTCCATCGGACTGGAGGTGGTCTGCTTCTCATCGGCCAACGAGTTTCTCGCCAACGTGAAAAAGCGCGCCCACGGCTGCCTGATCCTGGATGTGCGCATGCCGGAGATGAGTGGGCTGGATGTGCAACGCACGCTGGGGGAGATCGGCGAGGATATCCCGATCATCTTCATCAGCGGCCACGGCGATATCCCGATGGCGGTCAAGGCGATCAAGACCGGCGCCATAGACTTCCTTACCAAACCGTTTCGGGAAGAGGACCTGCTCAGCGCCATCCGCACCGCGCTGCAGCAGGACCACCAACCCAAGACCAGCCCCGACTCCGCATTCATCGCCGATATCAAGGCCCGCTACGACGGCCTCAGCAAACGCGAACAACAGGTGCTCCACTTCGTGCTGCAGGGCCACCTCAACAAACAGACGGCACAGGAGCTGGGCATCACCGAGGCAACCGTCAAAGTCCACCGCCATAACATTATGAAGAAGATGCAAGCCGCCTCGCTGCAGGAGCTGGTGCGTATCTGCGAGAAGTTGTAGGGAAGTTAGAGCACCGCTGCGATTACTAGCATCGCATCGAGCGGTCCATAGCGTTCTGTTCGCCTATACCGAATACCCGGTATCGGTGACCGACGCCCCGGGAACCAACTATCTACTGCAGCGGAA
>QKGH01000436.1 GCA_003250495.1 Marinobacterium sp. | reverse complement strand
TCTCGACCGCATCCCGATCGAAGCCCATAACATAACCGAGCTCATCGACACTTTCCAGGTCCCGGTCGACCGTGCCGTAGCTCAGGCCGGCACGGGCGTAGTCGTCGTCCTCGGCGCCGTTGAGCCGACGCAGATCGTCGCCGTCGCGCCAGTCGGCGAGGGCATCCACCAGCTGCCGTCGCACCTCCGGCCGCTCATCGACCAGGGAGAAGAGCTGGAACAGGACGTCGCCCGATGCGCGGTTGAGGTCGACCAGGCCGGAGGCATTGCGGATGGCGATCTGCAACCGGTCTGCTCCCGCCTGCAGCTCATGCACCTCGCCGTTGAATTGCCAGCGATCCTCGCCGATGGTCGACAGCAGCTCCAGCTGGGCACGGCTGAATCCGCTTTCGAGCAGCAGCCGGGCCTTCTGCCGCTCCACCAGGTTGCCGGCCATGCGGGTTTCGGTGCGCGAGTGGGTGGCGAAACTCGCCGCCACGATGGTCAGCAGCACCACCAGCCACAGCACCATCACCAGGGCGATGCCCCGCTGCCCGGCGAGGCCGGACTGAAGCGATGGGGAGGATCCCGTCATCCTCATCGCAGGTTCCTGCCCGTCGTCGAGGGACTGGGCGTCATCAATCGGGCGAAACGGGACGACGCTTCGCCCTCCCCCTCCCCGGCGAAGCTCAGCCGCACCATCTGCGGATAGCCCTCATTGCCCGACGGCCAGTTCTCGCTCCACTCGGCGGGCTGTCCGCGTCTCTGACTGCCGAAATAGGAGAAGGTGATGCCGCCGGTGTCGGTGTACAACAGGCGACGCTGCCCAGCCTCCGGCAGCGCGAATCCGGTCGCCTCCGGATAGTAAGGCGCGTAGTAGAGCACCAGACCGGGCCGGTTGTCGCTGTCGCGCTCCTCGATCAGCAGGTATTCGAAGAGCCCACCGGCACGATACTGCTGAGGCGCCCGGGAGATGAATTGGAGGCGCTTGGGCTCGCCGGAGAAGGCCAGCTGACGATCTCCGGCGTTGGACCAGACCAGGGGCACGGTCTGACGCAGCATGGCCAGCAGGCGGTGATCGATCAGGGTCGCGTCGAGCGCGCGCTCGCTGTCGCCGACCAGTCCGTTCCATCCCCGGATGTTGATGAACAGCAGCGACACCGTCGAGGTCACGATCACCGCCAGCAGGACCATCGCCACCATGATCTCGAGCAGTGTGAAACCGCCTGTGCGGCGCATGGGCGGCCGTCGGAGGCTGAGCGACGGGTGGCTGCGCGGTTCCATCAGCGTCCGACAGTGATCAGGTTGATCCGGAAGAAGCTGAGCTGGCGCTCGAACGGCGCCTCGCCCCAGCTGACGGTGATCCGATCCTCCACCGGATTCGCCGGCAGGGACTGCAGGCGCGGCTCGTTCCATCCCGTGTAGGGCTGGCGGTAGAGCTCCCAGCGCAGGCCGCCGCTCTCCACCCCGCTCTGGCTCAGGCTGGAGGAGCTGGTGTCGAGACTCACCATCTCCAGGCGCGATTCGGCCAGCGCCTAGCCTTTGGAGACCTCGTGGTTGCGCACCGAGGTGGCGTTGATGCGCATGATCACCGCCATCACCATGCCGAGGATGACGAAGGCGACCAGCACCTCGACCAGAGTCATGCCGCCGGCCCGGCGGTTAGCGGCGGGTTGACGGATCGGCTTCATCGAGCTGAATCCGGCTGGTCAGCCAGTCGACGCGGATAGCCAGCCGTCGCTGCTCGCTGCCGAGGTAGAGTTCGCCGCCGCTGGCGCTGCCGTCGGGATAGAAGTCGAATCGCACGATGTTTTGAGCGCCGGGCAGTGACCAGTCGTCCTGTCTCCGCGAGAGGGAGAGTCCCTCCGGCAGGGAGCGCACCTGGCCGCCGTTGACCAGGTCGCTCTGGTATTCGCCCTGCTCCAGATCGAAACGGATCACCGTGGACTGGCCGTTGATGACCGCCGCGTTCTGCACGTAGCGCATCTCCTGCACCAGATCTCGCGCCGCCGCCTTCAGCTTGAGCGTGGGAAAGGCCGTCCGCAGCAGCGCCGGCGTCATCGCCATCAGCAGGGCGGTGATGCTCAGCACCAGCAGCAGCTCGATGAGTGTGAAGCCGCGAACTCCCTGCCGGACTTTCGCTGGGCAGCGGTTCCTGGCCCGGCTCGGCATCACCAGCTCACGATATCCCGGTTGTCGCCCTCGCCCCCCTCCGCATTGTCGGCGCCGTAGGAGAAGAGGTCGTAGGGACCGTGCTCGCCGGGAAACTGGTAGTTGTACTCGTTGCCCCAGGGATCCTTGGGCACCGTTCGCTTCTTGAGGTAGGGGCCGTGCCAGTTGCTCACCGAGGGAGGCGCCTCCACCAGGGCCTCCAGCCCTTCGCTGCCGGTGGGATAGCGTCCGACCTCCAGGTGGAACAGATCGAGTCCGGCGCCGAGTTCGGATATCTGCAGCTGGGCGGTGTCCGATTTGGCTCCGCCCAGGTGACGCAGCACCTGGGGTCCGACCAGCCCGGCCAGCAGGCCGAGGATCACCAGGACCACCAGCAGTTCGATCAGGGTAAAGCCGTCATTGTTGGGTTTCTGAGTTCGCATAAAACATCCGTCTTAAAGTGCCACAAGTTGGTTGACCGCGAGGATCGCCACCAGAATAGACATCACCACGCCGGCAATGATCACGCCGAGTACGAGAATCATCACCGGTTCGACCAGGCTCAGGGCCCGTTTGATCAGGGTCTGGGTCTCCTGATCGAGAATGTCGGCGGTCTGCATCAGCATCGGCTCCAGCTGGCCCGACTCCTCGCCGATGCGGATCATCTGCAGGGCGAACTGGGGGAACGGGGAGTGCTCGGCCAGCGGATCGGCCAGCCGGCGGCCCGCTTTGAGGCTGGTCAGCACATGCTCCATGCCGTCGGCGATGACATAGTTGCCGATGGTCTCCTTGACGATGGCGACCGCGCGCAGCAGCGGCACGCCGTTCTCCAGCAGGGTGCCCAGGGTGCGGCAGAAGCGCGCCGCCTCCACCTGCCTGACGATGCCGCCGAGCACCGGCAGCCGCAGCAGCCTGGCATGCCAGCGCTTGGCGGAGGCGCGCCGCCCCATCTGCCATTTGAAATAGAAGATCAGGGCGACGATGCCGAGCGCCATCAGCCAGCCGTAATCCTGCAGCGCCGCCGCCACCGCCATGGTGATCTGGGTGGAGAGGGGCAGCGCCTGGCCCATGTCCTTGAAGAGGTCGCTGAACTGGGGGATGACGTAGGTCATCAGGATCATGATCGAGGTCAGCGCCACGAACAGCAGGATCAGGGGATAGATCAGCGCCGAGACCAGGGAGTCCTTGACCTCCTTGGCCCGTTCCAGGTGGACGGCGAGGCGCGAGAGCACGCTCTCGAGCGCCCCCCCCGACTCCCCCGCCCGCACCATCTGTACGTAGAAATCGTTGAACAGCCCGCTCTCGGCGGCCAGGGCGTCGGAGAAGGTGTGGCCGCCCTTGAGGGCATCGCGGATGCGTGTCAGATGTTCGCTGAAGCGGGACTCGCCACCGGCGATCGACATCAGGATCGAAAGCGCCGAGTCGATCGGCTGCCCCGAGCGCAGCAGGGTCGACATCTCGCGGGTGAAGGCCGCGATCTGGTCCTGGCCGACCCGTTTTCTCCGCAGGCGGGGCAGGCGTCCCGCTTTGGCCGGCTGGCCGCTCTGCTCCACCCGGATCGGCACCTGGCCCTTGAGTTGGATCTGGCGCACCGCGGCCTGGCGGTCAGTCGCCTCCAGGATTCCCTGCACCACCTCGCCCTCATTGGTGACCGCCTTATAGCTGAATGAGGCCAAGTTCAACCCTCCTGGGTGACCCGAAGCACCTCTTCCAGTGTGGTCACACCGCGCATCACCTTGCGCAGGCCGTCCTGATACATGGAGCGGGCCCCCTCCTTCTGGGCGCAGGCGGCCAGCGCGCTCTTGTCGCTGCCCGGCAGGATCAGCGAGCGCATCGCCTCGGAGATCTCCAGCAGCTCGATGAT
>QKGH01000363.1 GCA_003250495.1 Marinobacterium sp. | reverse complement strand
CAGTGTACTGCAGCCGGGCCCGGTAGAGGATAGGGCCGCGGCCGGGCCGACATCCCGGCGCGCTAGTCACCGTCGCGCGGATTACCGGCATCTCGGCCCAGTACCGCGCCCACCGGTATCGCTCCGATATGATCTTCGGACCCGCTAGTAGTCGGGGTGGCGGTACCGAGCCCCCAGCTGGCGTACGCCGCGTTGGCTTAGCGAGTGCTGCCGTAGCTGGGGCCTGGTGGCTTCGGCGCTTGCCTTGTGCCAGCGCGGCCTGTCAGCGCGGGTAGGTCGATACCTGGGCCCGCACCGCCCGCTGCTGGCGGGACGAGCCGGGTTTGACGACAGCGGTATCAGACCGCGACCGGTAGCGCGTTGCGGTACTGCACCAGGTCCTCGATGGTCAGCACCGGGAAGCCGTGCTGACGAGCGAACGCGATCACCTCGGGCAGGCGGGCCATGCTGCCGTCCGGGTTGGTCAGTTCGCACAGCACCGCCGCCGGGCTGAGTCCGGCCAGCCGCATCAGGTCGACACCGCCTTCGGTATGGCCGCGCCGGCTCAGCACGCCACCCGGCTGGGCGCGCAGCGGAAACACATGGCCGGGGTGGGCCAGGTCGGCGGGCTGGCAGTCGGCCGCGATGGCGGTCCTGATCGTCGTCACCCGATCCGCCGCCGACACCCCGGTGGTCACGCCGTGCCTGGCCTCAATCGAGACCGTGAAGGCAGTGCCATTACGGCTGGTGTTGTGGTTGACCATCGGCGGGATCTGCAGCCGTGTCAGCGTTTCGTCGGGCAGGCACAGGCAGACGATGCCGCTGCATTCGCGGATCATCAGTGCCATCTGTGCGCGGGTGATCCGTTCCGCGGCGAAGATCAGGTCGCCTTCGTTCTCCCGGTCCTCGTCGTCGACCAGCAGGATGCCCTGGCCCTGGCGCAGGCTCTCCAGGGCGTGTTCGACCCGGGCCCGGGGATCGCCGAAGCTATCGAGCGACGCGGTGTAGGAAGTGGAAAGGGGGTTGTTTACAGTCTGATTCACGGTATCTCCTTGAGAGTTCCAGAATCAGGGCGTCATGAGATCGGCCAGCCAGTGGCCGGCAACAGGCGTGACGAATCCGGCTGGATTCGCCCTTGGCCTTATTCTCTCTCATCCGGACTCTAACCGTCGGCTCCGGCATCTAACCGGATCTGCTGACCCTGCCGAAGCAGGCGCTCGCGGGCTCTTCCGTCGCAACGGAACTACCGCCGGTAGGGAATTTCACCCTGCCCTGAGAATAAGTTTTAACAAAGCTCTGTTCGAGCGCAGCCAGACTAGTCTTATTGGCTGGAAACTGCAACGCCGACGGGGTCGGAGGGGTGTTCCCGCCGGAGCCAGCGCAACAGGCCGTCGCCGGCCCGTTTGCCGGTGGCGAAGCAGGCGGTGAGCAGGTAACCGCCGGTCGGCGCCTCCCAGTCCAGCATTTCGCCGGCGACGAACACGCCGGGCAGGCGTTGCAGCATCAGATCGTCGTTGACCGCTGCCAGTGCCACGCCGCCGGCGCTGCTGATCGCCTCGTCGATCGGGCGGGTCGCCTGCGGGCGCAGCGGCATCGCCTTCAGTGCGCCGGCGATAGCGTGGGCGTCGCCGGTATCGAGTTCGGGGCAGCACTCGCGCAGCAGCGCGGGGGCCAGCGGCGGCAGATGCAGCCCCTTGCGCAGGCGGTTGGCGAAGGAGACCCCCTTGGCCGACTGCTGCAGGCGCGCTGCGATCTGCTCCACGGTCCGTCCCGGCAGCCAGTCCAGGCGCAGCTCTGCCGGATGAACCGGGTCGCCGGCCAGCAGCAGGTCGCGCAGCGGCGCGCTGAAGGCATAGACCAGGCTACCCTCGATGCCGTAGTCGGTGAGCAGAAACTCCCCCTTGCGACTCAGCTCATTGCCCTGCCGGTCGGTCAGCGCCAGGGCGATGTTCTTGATCGGCTGGCCGGCGAAGCGGCGGCGGATCGTCTCGCTCCAGGACAGCTCGAAACCGCAGTTGCTGGGCAGCAGTGGATTAACCTCGATGCCGGCCTGGGCCAGCGGCGCGCACCAGCGCCCGTCCGAGCCCAGCTTGGCCCAGCTGGCACCGCCGAGCGCCAGCACTACGCTATCGAAGCGTTGCACGATCTCCCCCTCCGGTGTGGTGAAGCGCCAACCACGGCTGGGATCGTCATCGACCCAGCCCAGCCAGCGATGGCGCGGGTGGAACTCGACCCCCTGGTCGCGCAGACGGTGCAGCCAGGCGCGCAGCAGCGGCGCCGCCTTCATGCCGGTGGGGAACACCCGTTTGGAGCTGCCGACGAAGGTGTCGATGCCGAGCTCGTGGATCCAGGCGCGCAGCGCGTCGGGGGGAAAGGCGTCCAGCATCGGTCGCAGCCAACTGCTGGCTTGACCGTAACGGGTGACGAACCGGTCGTAGGGCTCGGCATGGGTGATGTTCATGCCGCCGATACCGGCGAGCAGGAACTTGCGCGCCACGCTCGGCATCGCATCGAACACCTGCACCGGGTAGCCG
>QKGH01000012.1 GCA_003250495.1 Marinobacterium sp. | reverse complement strand
CCACGATCATCCAGCGGGCGAGTTGGCTCCTTGCATCGGCCTCAACGGGCGGTCCGGGCTGTTCCGACATCAATGCGACTCCCTGTGCTCAAATGTCCGATCCGGACCGCAGGACGGCGGCAACCTCCCGTTCCCGCCCAACGGTTTCATCCCCTAGGCATCGAACCGGCGGAACCCATCTGACGGGTGAAATACTGCCGGTAAAACGCCAGGGCGCTGCTGCCATTGGCCGAAACGTCGAACACCTTCCAGCTGTTGCGGCTGCGATAGAAACGGAATTCGAGATTGGCCGGATAGCCGCTGGCCTGCAGAATCGCCACCCGCACACGGTATTCGTTTTCCCCGGTCTGGCGGGCGGGGAAGAAACGGACGTCCTGGTTCTGGTAGCTGGCCAGGCGTTCGGCGAGGGTGGTCAGCAGCATCTGTTCGATCGACTGCGCCAGCTCCTGGCGCTGCTGATCGTTCATCCGCCGGTTCATGGGACCGGCCACCCACTGGGACATGTAGGCAAAATCGAAGTAGGGAGCGATCTCGCTCTGCAGGAAAGCGGCGATCGTCTGCTGGCTCGGACGTTCCGGCTGGCGCATGAACTTCAGCAATTTGCCCATGCCTTCGCGCAGCACTTCATCCGGACCGGCCTGTTCCATCTGCGGAGCACGCATCGGCGGCTGAGCGTATCCGTAGTAGGGGGCGGCCTGCAGGGGGGCGGCGGTCACGACCGTCAGCAGCGTAGCGGTCAACAGGATCTTTTTCATAACTCCTCCGGGGTGGTGAAAATCACCGTCTGTGCGGTGTCCTCGGGCAGGTTGCCAATGCCCAGGGGCAAAATCAAGCTCGATAAGTGGCGGCTAATCAATGCCGCGCCGGGGGCTCAGGTGGTGATCTTTTTGTAGATGTCGGAAACCTTCAGCGGCAGTTTTTCGACCTCGCTGATCACGGTGTAGTTCGCCGCCCCGTACATGTGCGGCAGATAGTCCTGTCCCTGTTCGTCAATGGTGATGCAGAAGGGGTGGATGCCGCTGCGGCGCGCCTCGAACAGGGCCTGGCGGGTATCCTCGATGCCGTACTCGCTGCGGTAGTCGTCGTGGTAGTCGTCCGGCTTGCCGTCGGAAAGCGTGACCAGCAGCTTGGTGCGCGCCTCCACCTCGCCCAGCTTGAAGCTCAGGTGGCGGATGGCCGCGCCCATGCGGGTGTAGTCCCCCGCCTGGATGCCGGCGATGCGCGCCTTCACCTCGTCGCCGTAGGCTTCGTCGAACTGCTTGATCGGAAACACCTCGCAACGCTTGCGGGTCATGCCGGTAAAGCCGTAGATGGCATAGCGGTCGCCGAGCGTCTCCAGGGACTCGGCCAACAGCACCAGCGCCTCGCGCTCCGCCTCGTTGACCCAACCCTGGGTGGAGCCTGACATGTCGACCATGAACATCACCGCGATATTGCGTTCATCGCGATGCATGCGGGTAAACAGCCGGTCACTCATCTCCAGGCCGGTGTGCACGTCGGCCCAGGCCTCGACGAAGGCATCGATATCGACGCCGTCTCCGTAGACCTGCCGTTTCAGCAGCCGGTCTTCGTCACGCAGGGCTTCGAAACTCTTGCGCAGATTGCCCAGCAGGCGGCGGTATTTCACGATCACCCGGTCGGCAAAGCCATCGTAGACGGGCTTGACCGTCATCTCCCGCATCACGCACCAGTTCTTGCGATAGTGTTTGCGACGGTAGTCCCACTCATTGTAGAAGTAGGCGCCGTCTTCGTGGTAGGCGCCGCTCCAGACCGCTTCCGGATCCATCAGCTTCTCCTCGTACTCCTTGAGGTCGTATTCGCCCGGCCCCGCCGGCACCAGATAGTCGTCGGGTATCTCTCCCAGATCCTGCAGCACCGATGTCAGCAGACCTTTGACACTCTCGGGCATCGGCATCGACTTGCCGTTCATCAGCAGCTCGACCTGCATCTCCTCCTGCATCGAGACGGGCTTGCGCCGCGCCTGAAAGCGGTTGTCCGCCGGCGGCTCCGGCGCGCCTTCGTTCAACTCGTCCTGCAGCGCCTTCAACGCCACCCTCAGCTGGGCCTTCTCGCGCAGGATGCGCCGGTTCATCACTTCCATCACCTGCGCGGGTTTCAGAATGCCTTGATAGCAACTCGGCTCCGGCAGCCTTTGCCCCAGCAGCAAGGGCACGCGCTCCAGGCTGTCCTGCGCCGAGGCCTTGGCATCGTGCAGTTCGGCCGCCCGTCGACGCCACGCCTCGGAACAGGCTCCGTCCGCATCCGGCAACAACGCCTGCAGGCGTTGCATTTCCCGGTGCAGTCCCGGCAGCTCCCTGGCGAGACAGGCGCTCAGCCGCTCCGCTTCCAGCGCCTGATAACAGCGCAGCGCCAGAGCGGGCGTCGGATGTCCGGCAAGGAACTCCACCAATGCCGCGTGGTAGGTGCCAAAACGCACTTGCGCCCAGTGGTAGGCGACGGTGACCTTGTAGAGCAGGAAGTTGTCGCGCGGATCCGGCAGGTGCGCCATCACCGA
>QKGH01000260.1 GCA_003250495.1 Marinobacterium sp. | reverse complement strand
TGAAGACCGGCGCCTCCGAAGGCGAGGAGTTCCCGATCTTCCGCGCCTTCTGGGTTGAGAAGCCGACCAACCTGGCCAACTCCATCGTGGTCCACGCGCTGCTGGACAGCAAGAGCGTGACCGGCGCCTACCGCTTCACCATCCGCCCCGGCAACAACACCGTCATGGACGTTCAGGCCACCTTGTTCCCGCGTGTCACGCTGCAGAAGGTCGGCCTGGCGCCCGGGACCAGTATGTACTACTTCTCGCTGAACGGACGCGACCAGATCGACGACTTCCGCCCCGAAGTACATGACTCCGACGGCCTGCTGATGGTCAACGGACGCGGCGAGCGCCTGTGGCGGCCGCTGGCGAACCCCTCGTCGTTGCAGATCAGCGCCTTCGTCGACACCTCGCCGATTGGCTTCGGACTGGTGCAGCGCAGCCGCAACTATCTGAACTACCAGGACCTGGAGGCGCACTACGAAAAGCGCCCCAGCCTCTGGGTCGAGCCGCTGGGCGACTGGGGCCGCGGCGCCGTGGTGCTGACCGAGATCCCGACCAACGCCGAGATCCACGACAACATCGTTGCGTTCTGGCAGCCGGAAGAACCGATCCAGGCCGGCAGCCAGTACAGCTACTCCTACCGCCTGACCTGGGGCAAGGAGCCGCGCCTGCAGCCGGGCGAGGTGCGCGTGGAATCCACCCGTAGCGGCCGCGCCGACGTCAGCTCGCCGACACCGCGCCGGCTGTTCGTCGTCGACTACAACATCCCCGTTGCCGGCGACAGCAAGCCCGCGACGCAGCCCACCGTGCGCCTGTTCGCCTCGGCGGGCTCCACCCGCAATCTGGTGGTGCGGGAAAACCCGGTCAATGGCGGTTACCGCGTCAGCTTCGAGTTCAACCCCCAGGAAGCCAAGCTGTCCGAGCTGCGCCTGGAGATGGAGTTCGACGACCACCGCCCCGCTGAAACCTGGCTCTATCGCTGGACCGCACGATGAATCCCGTCCCCGTCGAACCGGGGATGCCCGCCGCCTGTCCTGCGCCGATGCCGGCGCAGGATCTGCGCCGCCGCGTCCCGCTGCAGGTGGAACCGACTCCCCGTACCCTGAAGCAGCACCTGTGCCGCTGGATACTGCTGTTGAGCGCCGTGGCGCTGCTCGGTCTCGGCAGCTACGAGATGTACGCGGTGCTGTCGCTGGGCGGCACGACACCGCTGGAATACGCGATGCTGGGGCTGTTCGTCTCCACCTTCGGCTGGATCGCGCTGGCGGCGGTCAGCGCCGTGGCCGGCTTTATCCGGCAGATCTACCAGCTGACCCACCCGTTGCGTCCGACCCTGTTCCGCCCGCAGGGGAAAACCGCGGTACTGGTCCCCTGCTACAACGAGGATCCGGCCCAGCTCGCTGCCGCCATCGAAGCGATGGTGCGCGAACTGATCGGCAGCGGCGCCCACGATTGGTTCGAATGGGTGCTGCTCAGCGACACCCGCGATCCGCAGCGGGCGCTGGAGGAGGAGCAGGCGGTCACGCTGCTGCGCGAGCGTCTCGGCCACAAGACCCGCATCCACTACCGCCGCCGCCGTTTCAATATCGACCGCAAGGCCGGTAACGTCGGCGAGTTCTGTCGCAACTGGGGCAGTCACTACGACTACCTGGTGGTGCTCGACGCCGACAGCCTGATGTCGGCCGAAGTGCTGACCGAGCTGGTCTACCGTATCGAGCGCGATCCCAAGGCCGGCCTGATCCAGACCATTCCGCGACTGATCAACGGCATCAGCCTGATTGCACGCCTGCAGCAGTTCGCCAACCGGGTCTACGGCCCGGTGGTCGGCAGCGGCCTGGCCTGCTGGACCAACCCGGAGGGCAACTTCTGGGGTCATAACGCCATCATCCGCCGCGAGGCGTTCATGAATGCCGCCGGCCTGCCGCGGCTGAAGGGCAAACCGCCGTTCGGCGGCACCATCATGAGCCACGACTTCGTCGAGGCGGCGCTGCTGCGCCGCGCCGGCTGGAAGGTGATCATCGCCGACGACCTGCCCGGCTCCTACGAGGAGTGTCCGCCCTCGATTCTGGACCTGGCGGTACGCGACCGCCGCTGGTGCCAGGGCAACCTGCAGCACATCAAGGTGATCGGCAGCCGCGGCCTGAACTGGGTCAGCCGCCAGCACCTGCTGACCGGCATCATGTCCTACCTGTCATCGCCGCTGTGGCTGGCGCTGATCCTGGTCGGTATCACCCTGGCCCTGCAGGCGCAGTACATCCGCCCCGAATATTTCGGTGCCGACTTCTCGCTGTTTCCGACCTGGCCGCGGCAGGACGCGCCGCGCGCGGTACGGCTGTTCATCCTGACCATGCTGATCCTGTTCGTGCCGAAGATTCTCGGCAGTCTGCTGTTCCTGCTCTCCAACCGTCTGCGCCGCGGCGCCGGCGGCTTCCTGCGCCTGCCGTTCAGCATCCTGACCGAGTTCCTGCTCTCCGCCGCCGTGGCGCCGATCATGATGTGCATCCACTGCGGTGCCGTCGCCTCCATCTTCCTCGGCCGCGACAGCGGCTGGAACCCGCAGCGGCGCCAGGACGGCACCCTGCCCTGGCTGCAACTGATCTACCGCCATCGCTGGCACACCCTGACCGGCATTCTGCTGGCGCTGGTGGCCTGGTCCAACTCCCTGGCCCTGCTGGCCTGGCTGTCGCCGGCGATTTTCGGCCTGATGTTGGCGGTACCGCTGTCGGCCTTCACCGGCTCCCTCAACGTCGGCGACTGGTTCCGCCGCATCGGTCTGTTACGCACCCCCGAGGAGAGCGAAACGCCGACGGTCGTGAAACTGAAAGATGAGATCCTACCCTGGTACGAAACCCAGATCGCCGCCACCCCAGCGCTCACCGAGCAGCTCTGCACCCCCGAACTGGTCGCACGCCACCTGGCGCTGACGCCCGACCCGGCACTGGAGCACGAGACGCCGACCCTGCAAGCCGACGAGGCGCTGGCGCGGGTCAAGCTACTGGATGCCAGCAGCCGGCAGCAGGCGCTGGAGTGGCTCAACAAGCGCGAGCTGTCCCTGGTGCTGGCGACGCCGGTGCTGTTCCAGCAGCTGGTCGCCCTGCCAGGCAGTGACGATCCGCGCTACCAGGAGCGCTAATCGCGGACGCGGAGCAGGCCTGAGTTACTCAGGCCCTCCCAGCGTCTGAATCCCACCACCGGAATCAGCAGGCAGAACACCAGGAACAGGGTGTAGAGGGTGAACCAGCCCTCGCCATAGGGGCGCAGCCACTCCGTGGTGTACTGCACCAGATAGAGCAGTACGGCATGAAACGAGAACACCTGGATCGAATAGCGCCCGAGCAGTTCGAAGAAGGGCAGGCACTGCTCGAGCCGGAACAGGTTCATGACACGCCAGCCGATCAGGATCAGCAGCATGCAGTTGAACAGGCGTAACGGCCCCAGGTTGGGCTTGTCGATCAGCGCCAACAGCGCGGGATCTGGCAGCACATATTCACGCCGGTAGAGCCACAGGACGAAGTTCAACGCCAGCGCCAGCCACAACACACCGCGCTGCAGGGCAAACCCGCCGCTAATCCCGCTGCGTTTGGCGTAGCCCAACAGCAACCCGCACACCCACAGGATCTGCCAGCTGAACAGGTTGAAGTAGCCCGGGTTCAGGTTGACCCCCAACGCCTGGTACAGCCGGGCCAGCGGATTGCCCCACTGCCCCACCCACCACAGGCCGACGCTGGCGACGACGACCCACAGGCCCAGTCCCCGCTGCAGTGACCGCAATACCAGCGGCGACAGCAGCACGAACAGGATATAGAGCGGCAGGATATTCAGATAGCTGGGCTGGTGCAGCAACGTCAGCATCCCCAGCAGCGACGCCAGCGGCGCCTCGCGGTAGGGTTGCAGTGCCCATTGCCACACCTCGCCGAAAAACGGGATCAGCGCCAGCAGCGCGACACTGAGCACCATCGCCAGATGGTAGCGGTAGATCAACCAGGCGCGCTTCAGCGCCCGCGTGCGCAGATGCAGGGGTTCGTCGACGTAACGCGAATAGATCTGGCCGAACATCAGCCCGGACAGGAAGATGAACCCCTCCGCCGCCGATACGAAGCCAAACGGCTGGTAGGTAAAATCCGCCACATAGCCGCCCAGGTGATCGATCAACATGATCACCAGGAACAGCCCACGCAGGGTATCGAGGCGGCGGTCGCGATGGGATCCGAGTACAGTCATGGACGGGTGCTAACTCCGGGAAAAAACGCTTCGGGAAAGGGTTCAGCCGACGTTGCACAGCATGTTGAGCGCCGCGACGGTCAACAGGGAGGTTGGCAACGACAGGACGATCAGGGCCGCGGTCTCATCGACCGGCCCCTGATAGCGGGTGACCAGGATATAGCTGATGACCGCCGTCGGCATCGCACACTGCATCATCAGCGTCAGCCCCGCCAGATCGTCGAGGCCAAACAGCGGGGCCATCAGCGACGCCACGCCGGCCCCGATCAACGGCCGGTACAGTGCCATCGCCGCGAGCATCCCCCAGCGGGTCGATCCGCCCAGGCGCAGATGGCTCAACGAGCGCCCCAACAACATCAGCATCAGCGGCAGGGTGATTCCCCCGAGCATATCGAGGCTGTGCATCGCGAAGTCGGGCAGCTCGATCTGCAAGCCGAGCAGCAGCGCCCCGAGCAGCAGCGCCAGGGCCGGCGCATTACGCATTATCTGGCGCCCGGAGAAGCGACCCGACATCACCCCGACACCGAGGGTGAAATGGCTGATCGTCACCACCGAGGAGATGATGACGGCGATGCCCAGCGCCTGCTCACCCAGCAGCGCATATACGACGGGAATGCCAAGATTACCGGTGTTGGGATTGGTCAGCACCGGCAGGTAGTAGCGCACCGAATGTCCGGTCAGGCGCAGCACACCCCAGGTCACCAGCGCCACCGCCGCCAGGCTGGCGGCCATCGCCAGCAGCAGTTGCGCCATACCGGCCAGCGCCAGCTCCATCTTCAGCACCGAATGCAGCAGCAGCGCCGGCAGGCCGATGTTGGTGACCAGCGCGGCCAGTGCGGGATTATCGAGCCAGGTGGTTTTATGGCTGAGCAGCGCGCCGAGGCCCGCCAGCAGGAACACGGGCAGCATCGCCTGGATAAAAGCGTGCAGCATGATCAAGCCGCGGATCCCGATCCCGGGCGCCGCGTCGGGGCTGTCGTTTGTAGCAGAGGTTCCGGATTCACCGCGCCCTGGACACCGATAAGCAATGAGGGAGCGCCATTATCCCTCTTTCCGGCACGAATGCCAGCGACGGTGCCGCGGCTAAGCGGGGACGATTACTCGTCCCACCCCTCATCCGCCATCTGATCGAAACGGTCGGCACCGCCGGCCTGTTTCTGCTTCAGGATGTTGGCCAGCCAGAACTCCGGTTCGCCTTTGAGCTGCCCCTGCAGCGCCTCGATCAGCTCCTCCACATCGGGTCCGCCCTTGACCTGTATCGGGTTGATCCCGAGCATCACCAGTTGCCGGGTCGCCGAGCCACCGATCGAGCCGCAATAGACCACATCGGCACCGACCAACCAGGTCAGCTTGGGTTTCAGCTTGTCCTCGTTACCATCCTTCTTCTCGTAACCGAAACCCTGCTGGGCGATCAGCTCGGCACTGTCGGCGGTCACGGCCCAGGCGTAGAACGCCTGCGCGGAACCGAAATGCTGATCGACCATCTCCCCATCCATCGAGGCGAAGGCAACGATCAGGGCCTGGCTATCGGTGACTGCATCGGCGATGCAGCTGACAGCGGTCTCTGTAGTCATGGAACTCTCCTGCTCGCTATTGTCGGCGGGTGCCGTTAGAACAGGGGACCTGCAAGCGCCGCTCCAGCTGCCAGCTGCGTGCTCGGTAAAAAATAATGTTTAATAATCATAGGATTAAAAAAAGAGGCGTCGTCCCTGCGACAATCGCCGCCCGGTGCGCGCCCCTGAAAATGTCGTGAACACGACAACTGTTACGCCTGGCGGCCCCTTCTCCGCCAGGCCCTTCCCCACTGTTCGCTACGGCTCAGAGAAACTCCAGATGATGCTCCGCCCCCAGCGCCGGCAGTTTGTGCAGATCGGCCGGAATCGATTTGACTTCGCGGTCGATCGCGCGGAAGAACGCCTGTGCATGTGCCGGCAGGTCGAAGATCAGCATCTGCGCCGGCTCCTCGCTCTGGCCGCAGAAGCTATGCGGCACCAGGGCCGGGGCATAGAGAAAATCGCCGGCACTGGCGACGACCTGCCGCCCGTCGACGGTAAACCCCACCGCCCCGCTCAGGATGTAGTACCCCTCCGCCCAGGGATGGCGATGCAGCGGCGGTCCGAAACCCGCCGGCACATCGACCTCCATCAGCGAAAACGCCCGCTGCGTCGCTTCGCCGGCACACAGGAAACGGGTGCGGGTGCCCAGCACCTGCAACACTTCGCCCTCGCCCCGGCGGCAAAACAGCGCCGCCTCACCCCGGTTGGCGCCGGTTGCCGCTCCGGTACCGCCCACACCCAAACCCTCGCCGTTTTTTTGCAGCAAAACCTGACCGATGCCGCCCATCGCTCCGCTCCTTCCTGGGGTTAATGACCGCCGCGGGTCAAAATCAATATGTCACATAGCATGACATTAGGTTATAATGCATGTCAACACACTGGAGATAAGGCGGAGTAGTGATGTCCCGATTGTCCGAGATGCAGACTCGACTCACCAACCAACTGATCCTGGATAGCGCCCTGGAGCTGCTCGCGGCGCGCTCCGCCGAGGCGCTGACGGTACGCGCCATCGCCAAGCAGGCCGGCATGTCGGAGCGCACGGTGTTCCGCTACTACGCGTCCAGGGATGAGCTGTTGGATGCGATTGCCGCCGCGCTGACCGCGCGCCTGGCACTGCCGGCACTCGAGGAGACGCTGGAATCGCTGTTGCAGATGCCCGGCCGGATGTTCGCGCGCTATGAGGAGGAGCGTGCCCTGACCGTCGCTGCGCTGCACTCCGACCTGTTCGAGCGCATCGTCAAGACCTCGGGAACCGCGCGCTGGGCCGCGATCGAGCGGATCGTCAAACGTTACGCCGCGGAGGCAACGGCACAGGAGCAATTGATCGCCACGGCCAATATCCGCTACCTGCTCACCGCCACGACCTGGCACTACTACCGCGTGCTTTACGGCCTCGACCAGGACACCGCGGTGACCTGCGTCAGCCGGGCGTTGCACCAGGCCCTGCAGGGCGTTGGCGTCCACTGCCCGGCGCACTGAGGATCGCCGTCAGCCGGTTTCCCGCAGCAGCCGCCGCACCACCTTGCCGACGGTCGACTTGGGCAGCGCGTCCACCAGCTGGATCACGCGCGGAATCTTGTAGCGGGTCAGGCGTTCGCGGCACCAGGCGCGCAACTGCTGCGGATCCAGGTCGGGATCCTGCGGGACCACGAACAGTTTGATCACCTCGCCGCACTCCTCGTCCGGAATCCCGATCACCGCGCACTCGCTGACACCGGGATGCGCGTTGATCACCTCCTCCACCTCGTTCGGGTAGACGTTGAAACCCGATACGATCACCAGATCCTTGATCCGATCGACGATACGCAGATAGCCGTTGGCCTCGCGCACCGCCACGTCACCGGTACGCAGGAAACCGTCGGCCGTGAACGCGGCGCGGGTCTCCGCCTCATGCCGCCAGTATCCGGGCATCACCTGGGGACCGCGCACGCACAGCTCGCCGGCCCGCCCGGCGGGCAGCAGCGCCCCGCTATCGTCGACGATGCGCACCTCCGTCAACGGTAACGGCGGACCGATGCAGCCCAACAGCTCGCGCCCCGGCGGATTGAGACAGACCACCGGTGCCGCCTCGGTCAAACCATAGCCCTCGCTGATCTCGCACCCGGTAATCTGGAACCAGCGCTCGGCGACCGTGTGGCTCAAGGCCATGCCACCGGACAGGGTGATCCGTAACTGGCTGAAATCGAGCTGGCCGAAACGCTCCCGCTGGCACAGGCCATTGAACAGCGAGTTGATACCGATCAGCGTCGTCATCTGCCACCGCCCCAGCTCCTTGATGAAGGCGTTGAGATCGCGCGGATTGGGGATCAGCACCAGATGACCGCCATGGACCAGTACGATCTGCGCCACGGTGAAGGCATAGATATGGTAGAGCGGCAGCGGCAGGATCACCGTCCGCGCCCAGGCCGGATCCGCCGTACGCATCACCGCGGCCACCTGCAGCTGGTTGCTGACCAGATTGGCGTGGGTCAGCATCGCCCCCTTCGATATCCCCGTGGTGCCGCCGGTGTACTGTAGCAGGGCCAGCTCCCCGGGGCTGACCGGCCTGCGCTCGGGGCGCTCGCCGAGATGCCGCATCAGGGCCCGGCGCAGGTTTACCGCCCCGGGCAAGCGGTAGGCCGGCTCCATCCGCTTCACATACTTAACCGCCACGTTCAGCAACGTCCTCAGCACGAAACCGTGCAGGTCCCCCAACTGGGTCACGAATACGGTGCTAATCTCGGTATCCGCCAGGATCTGTTCCGCCTTGTGCGCCATGCTCTTGTGGATGACCAGGGCCCGGGCGCCGCTATCGCGGAACTGGTACGCCATCTCCGCCGGGGTATAGAGGGGGTTGGTATTGACCACGACCAGACCGGCACGCAGGGCGCCGTACAGCACCACCGGATACTGGATCAGATTGGGCAGCTGGATGGCGATACGATCGCCCGGCTGCAGATCGGTATGGCGCTGCAGATAGACGGCGAACGCCGCCGCCAGCCGATCGAGTTCGGCATAGCTCAGCGTTCGGCCGAAGCTGGTGAAAGCCGGCCGCTCCGCATAACGCGCAACGCTCGCATCGAACAGATCCAGCAGACTGCCGTAGCCTGCCGGGTTCAACGCCGATGGAATCTGCTGTCCACGGACAGTCTCCACGACCATACGAACCCCCTGGCTAGCGTTATTGACACGCCCGCGACCGCGCGCGGCGCGCACCTTGCTCCACGTCCGCCCCTGCGCCGCCGGCGAGCGTCTCCTCAGGCATCGGGGACGCCATCGCAATCGTTGTCGACGCCATCCCGTCCCCAGCGTCCCCGGGTATCGTTATGGCCAGGATAGACGTTGGGATCGCTGTCGTCGCAATCGGTACCGCCGCTGGCGATGGAGCAGACGCCATCGCCGTCGGCATCGGTACAACCGGCCGCCGCGGAGGTGACACTGAGCGACTGCTGTGCGCTGCCCATCCCATTCTGGCCATCGCTCACCTTCAGCGTGACGACATAGCTCGCCGCGGCGGTAAACTCATGACTGGCAGACGCCCCGGATATATTGTCGATCGTGCCGTCACCAAAATCCCAGGCGTAGGTCAGCGTATCGCTGCTATCGGGATCGTAGGAGGCACTGCCATCGAACTGACAGAGCAGCGCGTCGCAACTCGCCTGGAAGCTCGCCACCGGGTTCGCATTGCCACTGACGGCACCGGCGCTCAGTGCGGACAGCAGTTGAATCAGGCCATTGCCATAACTGCTGTCGTAGCCGGTGCTACCCAGATCGAGCGCGGTGGCGCCGAGACGGTCACGCACCTGGTCCGGGCTCAACGCCTCGTGCTGCAGCAGCAACGCCGCTGCCGCGGCGACATGGGGCGTCGCCATCGAGGTGCCCTGGAAGAAATAGTAGTTCCAACTGCCGTTGTAACGGCTCTCCTGCAACACCCCGTCGGCATAACCGTCACCGTTGTCGTCGCGACTGTTATCGCCACCCGGGGCGACCAGATCGAGCCCGGTGCCGCGATTGGAATAGGGCGCCAGCTGATTGCGCGCATCGGTTGCCCCCACCGCGATCGTGGTGGGATAGATCGCCGGATAGGAGACGTTGCGCCTATAGCTGTCGTTGCCGGCGGCCGCCACCACGGTGACGCCCCGGCCATAGGCGTAGTCGAGCGCCGGATCCAGCACCGGATCGTTGGTAATGCCGTAGCGGGCACTGACCCCCAGGCTCATATTGATCACCTGGGCACCGCGATCCACCGCCCAGTAGATCCCCTCGGCGATCCCGGCAAAGCCTCCGGAACCCTGATCGGACAGCACCTTGACCGGCAGGATACAGGCGCCGTAGGCGACGCCGGCGACCCCGACGCCATTATCGGTGGCCTGCGCCAGGGTACCGCTGACATGGGTACCGTGGCCGTTACCGTCGCTGGGGTCGTCATCGTCGTTGACGATATCCCGGCCCGCCTCGACGCAACCGATACCGTCGCTGGCCCCACTGCGCACCAGCCCGGTGTCGAGCACCGCCACCAGGACGCCGGCACCGTTCGCCAGATCCCAGGCCGGCGCCGCTTCGATGACATCCAGGTGCCACTGCAAGGCGCGATAGGGATCGTTCACCTCGGCGAAGGCCGTGGCCTGCAGGTTCAGCATCGCCCGCCGTCCCAGGGCGCGTTGCCGGGCCAACGCCGCGAGCTCCTGACCCGGCTCGACGGCGATCACCGCCAGTCCCGCCCGCGGCAACACCCGGATCAGCTCTTCGCCGCTCAACGCCGCGCCATCGGCCTGCACCACGATCTGCCCGGGAATGAACGGTAGATTCGGCAGCGCCGCGGCATGGGGCGCGGCCACACCCACCGTCGCCAGGCTCAACAGGCCTCCTCCCAGCAGGTTTACAAGGCGGTTCATAGCGTTCTCCTCTTATAGTTATGTAGACGGGCGGCGACATCCGCTTTAAACAATATCTAATAGAAATCTTTAACCCCGACAACATTAGGAGCATAGTTCATCCGCGCCGTGGCAAAGCGCCGGCCGCCGTCGGCTCCTCGCGGTCACAGCCATGAACCATCGGTCCGCGCCGAGTCCGCAACAACGCCGCAATGAGGACTCATTTATACTTGCCGATACGGCTGCTAAACTTACCCGCCAGTTTGCATCCCCAGCGCCCGCTATCCCGAGCTGCCCATAGCGCTGACAGCTCCGGATACACCGCTAATCAACAACGCAACAGACAGGCAGAGTGGATGAAATTTCGTTTCCCGGTTCTCATCATCGATGAAGATTTTCGCTCCGAAAATATCTCCGGTTCAGGTATTCGCGACCTGGCCGCCGCGATTGGCAAGGAGGGGATGGAGGTCGTCGGCTTCACCAGTTACGGCGATCTGACCTCATTCGCCCAGCAGGCCAGCCGTGCCTCCTGCTTCATTCTGTCGATCGATGACGAGGAGTTCGGCAACGGCTCCGACGAAGACGTGGAACTGGCGTTGAAGCCGGTGCGCGGCTTCATCGAGGAGGTGCGCAAGCGCAACAACGATATTCCGATCTTCCTCTATGGCGAAACCCGCACCTCGCGCCACATCCCCAACGATGTGCTGCGCGAACTGCACGGTTTCATCCATATGTTCGAGGACACCCCGGAGTTCGTCGCCCGCCACATCATCCGCGAAGCGAAAAAGTACCTGGAGTGTCTGGCACCGCCCTTCTTCCGTGCCCTGATGGATTACGCCAGCGACAGCTCCTACTCCTGGCACTGTCCCGGACACTCCGGCGGCGTCGCCTTCCTGAAGAGCCCGGTGGGACAGATGTTCCACCAGTTCTTCGGTGAAAACATGCTGCGTGCCGACGTCTGCAACGCCGTCGACGAACTGGGCCAGTTGCTCGACCACACCGGCCCGGTGTCGGACAGCGAAGCCAACGCGGCGCGTATCTTCAACTGCGACCACCTGTTCTTCGTCACCAACGGCACCTCCACCTCCAACAAGGTGGTGTGGCACTCCACCGTGGCGCCGGGCGACATCGTCGTGGTCGACCGCAACTGCCACAAATCGATCCTGCACTCGATCATCATGACCGGCGCGATTCCGGTATTCCTGATGCCGACCCGCAACCACTACGGCATCATCGGTCCGATTCCGAAGAGCGAGTTCGATCCGGAGACGATCCGCAAGAAGATCGAAGCCAATCCGTTCGCCCGTGCCGCCGCCAACAAGAAGCCGCGTATTCTGACCATCACTCAGAGCACCTACGACGGTATTCTGTACAACGTGGAAACGATCAAGGCGATGCTCGGCAACAGCATCGACACGCTACACTTCGACGAAGCCTGGCTGCCGCACGCCGCGTTCCACGACTTCTACCACGACATGCATGCGATCGGCGCGGACCGTCCGCGCTCCGATGAAACCCTGGTGTTCGCCACCCAGTCCACGCACAAGCTGCTGGCCGGTCTGTCGCAGGCGTCGCAGATCCTGGTGCAGGATGGTACCCAGCGCAAGCTGGACACCCACCGCTTCAACGAGTCCTACCTGATGCACTCCTCCACCAGCCCGCAGTACGCGATCATCGCCTCCTGCGACGTGGCCGCGGCGATGATGGAGCCGCCGGGGGGCACCGCACTGGTTGAGGAGTCGCTGCTCGAAGCGATCGACTTCCGCCGCGCCATGCGCAAGGTGGATGCCGAGTTCGGCGACAACGACTGGTGGTTCAAGGTGTGGGGACCGGACAGCCTGGCCGAAGAGGGACTGGGCGATCGCGACGACTGGGTGATCCACGAAGAGGACAACTGGCACGGTTTCGGCCATATCGAATCGGGCTTCAACATGCTCGACCCGATCAAGGCGACCATTATCACCCCGGGGCTGAACCTGAACGGTGAGTTCGCTGCCGACGGCATCCCCGCCGCCATCGTCAGCAAATACCTGGCCGAGCACGGCATCATCATCGAGAAGACCGGGCTCTACTCCTTCTTCATCATGTTCACCATCGGTATCACCAAGGGGCGCTGGAACTCGATGGTGACCGAGCTGCAGCAGTTCAAGGACGACTACGACAACAACCTGCCGATGTGGCGGGTGATGCCGGAGTTCGCCGCCAAACATCCGCAGTACGAGCGCATCGGTCTGCGCGACCTGTGCGGTGCGATCCACAGCGTGTACCGGGAATACGACGTCGCCCGCATCACCACCGAGATGTACCTGTCCGACATCCAGCCGGCGATGACCCCGGCCGATGCCTGGGCCAAGATGGCGCACCGCGAGGTGGAGCGCGTCTCGATCGACGAGCTGGAGGGGCGTGTCACGGCGATGCTGGTCACCCCCTACCCGCCGGGCATCCCGCTGCTGGTGCCGGGCGAGCGCTTCAACCAGACCATCATCAGTTACCTGAAGTTCGCCCGCGACTTCAACTCCCGCTTCCCTGGCTTCGAGACCGATGTCCACGGCCTGGTGCGCGAGACCATCGATGGCAGCGAGGCGTACTTTGTCGATGTGGTAAAGGGAGTACTCTGAGGGTCCGGCCGAGCGGCGGTCAAACTGTGCGGCAAGAGGCTTTTGCACTAAGCCGCTGCAGTAAGAGGCCGTTGAGGCAAGCGATCCGCTAATGGCGCTGGGAACAGCGCCAGAGTGACAAATAGTGATAAAGAGTGACAAAAAGCCGCGCAAATGCGCGGCTTTTTCGTAACCAGACTAGAGGCTTCTTACACCTGCAGCCGGCGCATCCCGCCAAGCCGCGTCTCGATAGCGACGATACTGGCCGCCGACCTCGTCGTAACCAGCTACGCGCCCCAGCGTCGCAATGACACCCGGCGCCGCAAGAGCACCAAGCGGCCCCTGGTCGACCTTGCAGATGCCAGCCGGGAGCGGGAGGCAAATCGCCACAGGGCGCGGTTGCCGGGCAGCCGCGCAACGGATGCCCCGGAGCGAAACTCCGGGACGGAAGAGGGGTATCAGGCCGGGGTGGTGCCGGTTGCGGTATCGTCAGCGGCCGCGCTGTCGGCCTCCGGCGCCGGGACAGTAGTCCCCTGCTCGCTCGCCACCGCGGCTTCCGGTTGCAGCTCCGGCGCGTCGTCCCGCTCATCGGCTGTGCGTTTATCCAAGGCCGCCTTCAGTGTCTTGCGCTCCGCCTTGGTTAACCACTTGTCGATCCACTCCTGGATCTGCGCCCGCTTCGGCGCGGTCTTGCGCCAAGCCTTATACGCTTTCACATGGTCTTTGCTGACACCGGATTTGCCCTCCTTCGCCTCGACGATACAACTGGCCGGGAACAGGGGGTTATCAGCGAACTGGCGGTCGATCCACCAGATAACAAAGCCTTTCTCTTCCTTGCTGAACTTCATGGTTATCCTCAGCGCTTCGTGGATGTGGCGGGGATTTTAACCTGACCCCGCAGCCGAAATATGACACTTTGATTAAAATTAGTATGAATCGCGACAGTGACTATTGAGTTGTCGGTTTCATCTCTGGCGAAGCGCCCTCGCGCTACATACACTGCACGCTAACCGATGGTCATTCGAGTTACAGAGGTTTGCAAATGGAAGAATCAACAGTCACACGGGCCACCTTCGACCAGGTCATGGTGCCCTGCTACTCACCCGCCGACGTGATCCCGGTGCGCGGTGAGGGTTCCCGGCTCTGGGATCAGGAGGGACGCGAATACCTCGACCTGGCCGGCGGTATCGCCGTCAACGCCCTGGGCCACCACCACCCGGCGTTGCTGAAAGCGCTGCACGAACAGGCGGACAAGGTATGGCACGTCAGCAACGTGTTCACCAACGAGCCGGTTCTGCGGCTGGCCCAGCACCTGACCCAGCTCACCTTCGCCGACAAGGTGTTCTTCGCCAACTCCGGCGCCGAAGCCAACGAGGCCGCGTTCAAGCTGGCCCGTCGTTATGCCTACGACAAGTTCGGCGCCGACAGCGGCAAGCATGAGATCATCTCCTTCTACCGCAGCTTCCACGGTCGCACCCTGTTCACCGTCAGCGTCGGCGGCCAGGCCAAATACTGCACCGGCTTCAATCCGATCCCGCCGGGCATCACCCACCTGCCCTACAACGACCTGGCGGCGCTGGAAGCGGCGGTCTCCGACAAGACCTGTGCCATCGTCATGGAACCGATGCTCGGCGAGGGCGGTGTCATTCCCGCCGATCCCGCCTTCATGAAACTGGCGCGCACACTGTGCGACAAGCACCAGGCGCTGCTGATCTTCGACGAGGTGCAGACCGGGGTCGGCCGCTGCGGTTCGCTGTACGCCTACATGGAAACCGGCGTCACCCCCGATATCCTGACCTCGGCCAAGGGGCTCGGCGGCGGTTTCCCGATCGGCGCGATGCTGACCACCAGCGCCATCGCCGCCAGCTTCAGCTACGGCACCCACGGCACCACCTACGGCGGCAACCCGCTGGCCTGCGCCGTCTCCGGTGCGGTAATCGACCTGATCGCACAACCGGAGCTGCTGGAGGGGGTTAAACAGAAATCCGCCCTGTTCGTCAGCGAACTGGAAGCGATCAACCAGCGCCACGGCGTGTTCTCCGAGATCCGCGGCCGCGGCCTGCTGCTGGGGGCGGAACTGGCCGAGCCGTGGAAGGGCAAAGCCGGCGAGTTCCTCGCCGAAGCCCGCCGCCAGGGTTTGATGATGCTGATGGCCGGCCCGGACGTGTTGCGCTTTGCACCGTCGCTGATCATCCCCGATGAGGATATCCGCGCAGCGATGAACCGTCTCGACAGGACAGTGGCGACCTTGCTGACGCAGGGCAACTAACCCGCCCGCTGGCGCGCCAGCGACGCTGTCGGAAACGCTGTTCATCGGCAATACTGAAGGTAAACGAACGGTTAAGACTCGAGAGTTTTCGCCGATGAACAGCGCCGACTTTACCCCACTGCTAACCTGGGCCGAACGCCAGCAGGCGCAGATGGTGGAACGCACCATCGAACTCGCCCGTATCAACTCCGGCACCTTCAATGCCGCCGGGGTCGATGCCGTCGGCGAGCGTCTGTTGAACTGGTTCGCAACGCTCGACCCACAGGTCGAGCGCCTCGAACTACCCCCCTTCGAACGCCTGGGTAGCCAGGGCCAGAACGAGGTCCACACCCTGGGCCATGCCCTGCGCCTGCGCCTGCGCCCCGAAGCGCCGCGGCAGATATTCCTCGGCGGCCACCTCGATACGGTTTATGCCAGCGACGATCCGTTCCAGCAGGTCAACTGGCTCGACCCCAGTCGCCTGCACGGTCCCGGGGTCACCGACATGAAGGGGGGGCTGCTGGTGATGCTGACCGCGCTGATGGCACTGGAGCAGCATCCGTCGGCCGAGGGCCTTGGCTGGGAGGTGCTGTTGAATCCGGACGAGGAGATCGGTTCGCCCTGCTCCGCGCCGCTCATTGCCGATGCCGCCCGGCGCTGCCAGCTCGGCCTGCTCTACGAACCCGCCCTGCCCGATGGCAGCTATGCCGGTCAACGCAAGGGCAGCGGCAACTTCAGCGTGCTGGTCAAGGGACGCAGTGCCCACGCCGGGCGCAACCTGCAGGAGGGACGCAACGCGGTGCGCGCCCTGGCCGATTTCATCAGTGCCCTCGACGATCTCAACGGCCAGCGTCCCGGGGTCACCGTGAACCCCGCCTTCATCCATGGCGGCGGTCCGCTCAATCAGGTACCGGACAGCGCCATGGCACGCTTCAACATCCGTATCGAAGCGCCGGAGGATGAACGCTGGTGCCAACAGCAGCTGGCCCGCCTCGGTGCCGGTATCAACGGCCGCGACGGCCTGTCGTTGCAGCTGCAGGGCGACTTCGGGCGCAAGCCGAAGCTGCTCTCCAGTGCTAATCTGGAACTGTTCGACCTGTTACGCGAGTGCGCGCAGGCGCTCGGTCTACCGATGCAGCTGATGCCCACCGGTGGCTGCTGTGACGGCAACAACCTGGCCGCCGCCGGTATACCCAACATCGACACGCTGGGTGCCGAAGGCGGCGCCATCCACAGCGCCAGCGAATTCCTGCTGGTGGAGAGCCTGTCCAGGCGCGCCGCCCTGAGTACGCGCCTGCTGCTGGAGCTGGCATCGGGACGGCTCGACCAGCGCTTCTGGCCCGCGGCGTAACGCACCTACCCCGGATCCGTGACAACAGAGGGAGAACGGTATGTCAGGACAACTTCTGATCAATAACCGCTGGCTCAACGGCGACGCTACCCGCTTCGACTCGGTCGATCCCGGCCGCGGCGAACGGATCTGGTCCGGCAACGCCGCCTCCCCGGCACAGGTCGATCAGGCGGTCCGCGCCGCCCGCGCCGCCTTTCCCGGCTGGGCCCGGCAGCCGCTGGCGCAACGCATTGCCCTGTGCCGGCGTTTTGCCGAAGTGGTTGGGCAACGCAGTGCGACACTGGCGCACCAGCTGGCGCAGGAGACCGGAAAGCCGCTGTGGGAAGCGAAAACCGAGATCGGCTCGGTGGTCGCCAAGGTGGAGATCTCGATCCTTGCCGCCGCCGAGCGTACCGGGGAGCACAGCAGCCCCAGTGCTGGCGCGCAGGCGGTCCTCAGACATCGCCCGCACGGCGTGGTCGCGGTGTTCGGCCCCTATAACTTTCCCGCCCACCTGCCCAACGGACACATGGTACCGGCGCTGATCGCCGGCAACACCGTCGTGCTCAAGCCCAGCGAACTGACCCCCAGAAGCGCCGAAACGCTGCTCGAGTGCTGGCTCGAAGCGGGGCTCCCGGACGGCGTCATCAACCTGGTACAGGGCGGTGCCGACACCGGGCGAGCCCTCTCCTGCCACCCCGAGCTCGACGGCCTGTTCTTCACCGGCAGCTCCGCCACCGGCCATCTGCTGCACCGCCAGTTCGGCGGCCAGCCGGAGAAGATCCTGGCCCTGGAGATGGGCGGCAACAACCCGCTGATCATCGGCGAGATCGGCAATCTCGAGGCCGCCGTCTACGAAACCATCCAGTCCGCCTATCTCAGTGCCGGCCAGCGCTGCACCTGTGCGCGCCGCCTGATCGTGCCCGACACCCCGCTGGGCGAGCGTTTCCTCGACAGCCTGGTCGCCAGCATCCGCCAGTTGCGCGTCGGCCTGTTCGATGATGACCCGCAGCCCTATATGGGATGCCTGATCTCGACCGCCGCGGCGCAACGGATGCTGGAGGCTCAGGGCAACCTGCTCGACCTCGGCGGCGTACCGCTGCTGCGCATGGACAGCATCAACCCCTGCGGCACCCTGCTCAGCCCCGGCCTGTTCGATGTCAGTGCCATCGCCGACCTGCCCGACGAGGAGTACTTCGGCCCGCTGCTGCAGGTGCAGCGCTACCGCGACTTCGACGAGGCCCTGGCGCTGGCCAACCGTACCCGTTATGGTCTGGCCGCCGGCCTGTTCAGCGACCGCCGCGACGAGTACGAGCGGTTCTGGTTCGGCGTCCGCGCCGGTATCGTCAACTGGAACCGCCAACTGACCGGCGCCAGCAGCAGCGCGCCGTTCGGCGGCGCCGGCGCCAGCGGCAATCATCGCCCCGGGGCCTGGTATGCCGCCGACTACTGCGCCTGGCCGGTGGCCGGACTGGAGCAGCAGCTGCTGCAGTTACCACCACAGCTGGCACCCGGCGTTACCCTGTGTGGGAGTAAAGCGGATCGACATTGAACGGGAGGCGACGATGAAAGCGGTTGAAGCCAATTTCGACGGCCTGGTCGGGCCGACCCACAACTATGCCGGCCTCTCCTACGGCAACCTGGCCTCCAGCGTCCATCGCGCCAGCCCCTCCAACCCCAAGGCGGCGGCGCTGCAGGGGCTGGAAAAGATGCAAGCGCTGGCCGATCTGGGACTGGTGCAGGGGGTGCTGGCGCCGCAGGAGCGACCCGACCTGTACACCCTGCGCCGGCTGGGCTTTTACGGCAGCGATGCCGAGATACTGGCGCAGGCCGCCAAGCAGGCGCCGCGCCTGCTCGCCAACTGCTGCTCCGCCTCCAGCATGTGGAGCGCCAACGCGGCGACCGTTTCCCCCAGTGCCGACACCGAGGATGGCCGGGTGCATCTGACCCCCGCCAACCTGATCAGCAAGCTGCACCGCTCCATCGAAGCCGATACCACCGGCCGCATCCTGCAGGCCACCTTCCGCGGCGAGCAGTTCGTGCATCATCAGGTGTTGCCGCCCAGCGAACTGCTCGGCGACGAGGGTGCCGCCAACCATAGCCGGCTCTGTCGCGATTATGCTGACCCCGGAATCGAGCTGTTCGTCTACGGCCGCAGCGCCTTCGATCCCGAGCGCCCCGCACCGCAGCGCTTCCCGGCGCGCCAGACGCTGGAGGCCAGCGCCGCCATCGTGCGTAAGCACCGGCTGCCGCCGCAACGAGTGCTGCTGGTGCAGCAGAACCCGGCGGTGATCGACCAGGGGGTGTTCCATAACGATGTGATCGCGGTGACCAACCGTAACCTGCTGTTCTGCCATGCCCAGGCGTTTCTGGATCAAGCGCGGGTGATTAGCCGGCTCGACGACGCCCTGGAGGGCAGGCTGCGCCTGATCCAGGTCGAGACCGAGGAGGTCAGCGTCGCCGATGCCGTTGCCAGCTATCTGTTCAATAGCCAGTTGCTGAGCGTGGCGGAGGGCACACTAGGAGAGAGTACGCTGCTGGTGGTTCCGACCGAGTGTCGCGACAATCCCAGGGTCTGGACCTGCCTGCAGCGCCTGCAACGTGAAGACAGCGGGATCGACCGGGTACAGGTGTTCGACCTGCGCCAGAGTATGGCCAACGGCGGCGGTCCGGCCTGTCTGCGCCTGCGCGTGGTACTGACCGCAGCGGAGCTGGCGGCGGTCAACCCGCACACCCTGCTGACGCCGCTGCTGTACCGACGCCTGCGCGCCTGGGTCGACAAGCATTATCGCGACCGCCTGCAGGAGGCCGACCTGGCCGACCCGCAACTGCTGCAGGAGTCGCGCCAGGCCCTGGACGAGCTGACCCAGATCCTGCAACTGGGGGCGATCTATCCGTTCCAGCGCTGACCGGCGCCAGCGCGGCGCCCGGCTCAGCGCGGTTCGCGCTGCTCCGGTAGGGTCACGTTCAGTTCGAGGATCGAGCAGTCTTCGTCCAGGTTGATCTGCACGTCGTCGAGCGATACATCCACGTACTTGGCGATCACCGCCAGGATCTCCTGCTGCATCTGCGGCAGGTAATCGGGCTGGCTGCGCTGGTTACGCTCGTAGGCCACCAACACCTGCAGACGCTCCTTGGCCACGCTGGCCGAGGTCTGCTTCTTCGCACGGAAATAACTCAGAATACCCATCAGCCCTTCCGTCCAAATACACGGCTAAGCAGCCCCTTGCGCTGCACGTCGAGGAAGCGGTGTTCGCGATCCTCACCAAGGAAGCGGGCAATCGCATCCAGATAGGCCTGACCGGCATCGCTCTTGTCGTCCAGCACCACCGGCACCCCCTGGTTGGACGCCTTCAACACCGCTTCCGATTCCGGGATCACCCCCAGCAGCGGGATCGCCAGGATATCGCTCACGTCGTCGACGCTGAGCATCTCGCCGGCCTGGACCCGGGCCGGATTGTAGCGCGTCAGCAACAGGTGTTCGCGGATCTGTCCGCCCTGCTCCGCCTTGCGCGACTTGCTCTGCAGCACGCCGAGGATACGGTCCGAGTCGCGCACCGAGCTGACCTCGGGGTTGGTCACGACGATGGCGGTATCGGCGAAATAGAGCGCCAGCTGCGCCCCCTTCTCGATCCCCGCCGGCGAGTCGCAGACGATGTAGTCGAAGCTCTCCGCCAGCTCGTTGAGGACCTTCTCGACCCCCTCTTTACTCAGCGCATCCTTATCGCGGGTCTGGGACGCCGGCAGGATGAACAGGCCCTCGGTGCGCTTGTCCTTGATCAGCGCCTGGTTCAGGGTCGCCTCGTTGTTGATCACGTTGACCAGATCGAACACCACGCGCCGCTCGCACCCCATGATCAGATCGAGGTTACGCAGGCCCACATCGAAATCGACCAGGACAGTTTTGTGACCGCGCAGTGCCAGCCCGGTACCGATCGCCGCACTGCTTGTAGTTTTTCCGACACCGCCTTTACCCGATGTCACAACGATAATTTCAGCCATTCAGACAAGTTCCATCAATCGTTAATAGACCTGACGTTGTATTCGTTCGCTTATGCAAGAGGGCGTATCCATACCACTGACATGCCCCGCCGCAGCTGCCGTAAACCTTCAGAGCGGAGCCGTATCGAGACGAGTGCCTGACAGATAGGCCTGGGCCGGCTTCTGCCAGTGTTCGCTCTGCAGATCTTCACACGCCTTGAAATAACCGGCAATGGAGATCAATTCAGCTTCCAGGCTCTGACAAAAGATCCGCGCCGTTTTATCCCCGTTCACCCCGGCCATGGCGCGCCCGCGCAATGGCCCGTAGATATGGATATTACCATCGGCCATCACCTCGGCGCCTGCGCCCACCGACGACAGCACGATCAGGTCGCCACCGCGCACATAGATCTGCTGCCCGGAGCGCACCGGCGTGGTCAGGATCCGCGTCTGGCTGGGCGTTGCCACCTCCGCTGCCGGCGCGACTGCCGTATCGGTCACCTTGGCCACCACCGGCTCCGCCGCTACCGGCTCGCCGCGCCCGCTGTCGCCGCGCGCGCCCTGCCCGAAATCGGCCAGCCCCAGACTCTCGCACAGCGCGCTGTCGTAGCGGTTGTTACCCTTCAGGCCGATAGGATTCAGTGCGCTGTCGCGACAGATCGCCAGCAACTCCGCCAGCGGCGGCAGCGGCTGCTCGGCCGGCAGCTGCTCCAGGTTCAGGATCACCGGCATCTGCCGGAACAGCGACGGCAGACGGGCCGCATGCTGCGCCAGACCGTCACGCAGGCGGCCGGCATCGAAATCGAGCAGCATCAGCTCGTTGAGCGATACGCGGGAGTTTTTGAACCTGAACAGCGGAGTATCGGTAGAGAGGTTTTCAGAGGTCATAAACCGGCGGTCCGGACACGTGGGTTAGCAAAGGTGCAAGTGCGCCTAGGGTAGCATGTGCGCCCCTATGCCACTACAGCGAAGTCAGTAATGGAAGACCCGCCCGCACTGAAAAGGTTCGCCGCGGGCGGAGGTTCGGCTCCCGGCGGCCATCCCGGCGCGCGGGACGGACGCCGGGGATGACGAGGGCGCTCGGAGAGGAGAGAGGAGAGAGCGCCGGGGCTAGCGCCGCCCCGCTTGATCGAGGCTCCGGTACGCCTGTATCGCCGCCGCCAGGTCTTCGCGCGAATCGCCAACCGATTTGAACAGGGTGATCGCGGTTGCGGGATCGTCCAGCCCGCTGCGGCCCCGATGCTGTCCGCGGCACAGCTCGGCGAACTCGGCGCGAATCGCCGCCGCATCGATTGCACCCTCGCGGATGGGGATGATCAGGTCGCCGGTTTCGGCCAGCGCACCGGCCCGGGTGTCGACAAACAGCGCCGCGCGCTGCAGCGCGCGGTTATCCGCTTCACGCATCTGCGGAGTGAAACTGCCCACCAGATCCAGGTGCGTCCCCGGCTTGAGCCACTCGCCCCGGACCAGCGGGGTCGTCGCCAGCGTGGCACAACTGACGATATCCGCCTGACCGACGGCCGCCGCCAGATCGGCATCGGCGCAGACCGTCGCCTCGATACCCTCCTGTCTGAGCTCCTCGACCAGTGCCGTCGAGGTCGCCGGATTACGGTTCCACACCCGCACCCGCTGGATCGGTCGTACGCTCATATGCGCCGGAATCAGACGGCGGGCCATGCGTCCGGCACCGATCATCAGCAGGTTGGCGGCATCGGCCCGCGACAGGTAGAGCGAGGCCAGCGCCGAGGCCGCGGCGGTGCGCCGGGCCGTCAGCTCGTTGCCATCCAGCCACAGCAGCGGCTGGCCGCTGCGGCCGCAGCTCAGTTGATAGTGGCTGCTGAGGCCCGGCAACTGCCGCGCGCTGTTGCCGGGAAAGACATTGACCTGTTTGACGCCGAGAAACTCGCCCTCGATCCAGGCCGGCATCAGCAGCAACGTCGCCTGCGGCTCGCCGGGAACCTCGATGGCGTGGTGATGACGGACCGGCGCATGCACATCGTCCCGTGCGAAGATCGCGCGCAGGGCGCTGATCAGACTGTTCCAGGGCAGGGCCTGTTGCAGCTGTTCGGCTGTCAATTGCATAGAAGATTCCCCCCTTGATACTCTGCATTGGTCTCAGCATATTAAGTCGTTGATACTAACTGAAACGCACTTGGCATCCGTTGACCCAGACTCTGCCGTTATGGACCCGGACCGGGATATCGCGTGGGCGGCAGGCCCCGGGACGACAAAACCAGCCATCTACAGACCGCCACAGACCGCCACCACAGAGGTTGGGCATGAACTACAGCCAGACCCGTATCGCCCCGATCGCACGTCAGCAGGGGCAGCATCGACACAGCTACGCCCAGGTACTGATCGGCTGGCGCGGGCAGCTGGCGTGCGAGTTCGACAACGGCGCGGGCGAGTTGGCCGCCAGCGGCGCCGCGCTGGTCCCGGCGGCGGCGGGACATCTGTATGCGGGGCTCGACGACGACTGCGCACTGGTGGTGGTCGACGTGGCACTGCACGAACCCTATATCCGTGCACTGGAGCAGGCCTGCGGGATCGCCTTCAGCGAAACCCTGTTCAGCCAGCCGGAGTTCATTACGCTGGACGCCGAGATGGCGCCGCTACTGGAGTTCACGGCGCAGCGCCTGGCCCATGGCCGGGGTTCCGACGATGCCGCCGGGCGTTGCCAGCTGCTGTCGATGCTGATGACGCAGGTGTGCCGAAGCTACTCCAGCGAGCGGACCCGGGCACTGCACCAGCGGCTCGATCGCGGCGTCCTGGACGCCTATATCGACCGCCACCTCGAGGCGCCGCCCGATAACCGGACGCTGGCCGCGGCGCTGAACCTCAGCGAGAGCCACTGTTACTGCCTGTTCCAGCGCCAGTTCGGCCTGACACCGCAGCAATACGTCATGCAAAGGCGCCTGCACCACGCCCGCTTCCTGCTGCGCAGCAGCCGGCTAACGCTGGCCGCGATCGCCGACCGGGTGGGGTTTGCCGACGCCTCGAGCTTCAGTCGCGCCTACAAGAAACTGTTCCAGCAGCCACCGGGGCGCAGCCGTCACGGCACGCGGGGCTGACGCCGTCACGGCGCGGCGGCTCGCGTTCAATCTAAGCGACTGAGCCAGGCGTCATAGGACTGCAGACTGCCCAGGTGTTCGCTCACCCAGACCGGATTCCAGTAGCTGTCCAGGTAGCGCTCGCCGCCGTCGCACAGCACGGTCACGATGGAGCCGCTCTCCCCCCCTGCCTGCATCGCCGCGGCCAGTTGCAGCGCGCCCCACAGATTGGTTCCGGTGGAGCCGCCGGCCCGGCGACCGGTCAACCGCTCCAGCCAGCGCAGCGTGGCGATACTGGCAGCGTCCGGCACCTGGTACATGGTGTCGATCACCTCGGGCAGGAACGAAGCCTCGACCTGGGGCCGTCCTATCCCTTCGATACGGCTGCTGGTCGCGATCCTCAGCCCGCGATCCCGACTCTGGAAACTGTCGTAGAACACCGAATTTTCCGGATCCACCACCACCAACCGCGTGGCATAGCCCCGGTAGCGGATATGCCGCCCCAGCGTCGCCGCCGTGCCGCCGGTACCGGCGCTCATGACGATCGCCGCCGGCACGGGGTGCTCCTCTGCCGCCATCTGCCGGTAGATACTGGCGGCGATGTTGTCCTCGCCACGCCAATCGGTGGCCTGTTCGGCGTAGGTGAACTGATCCATGTAGTGGCCGTTGCACGCCTGCGCCAATGCCCGGGCCCGGGCATAGAGCTGCGTCGCATCGGTGACGAAATCGCAGCGACCGCCGAACCGCTCAATCTGCTCGATCTTCTTGCGCGCGGTACCGGCCAGCATCACCGCCGTGAACGGCAGGCCGAGCAGTTGCGCGAAGTAGGCCTCGGATACCGCCGTACTGCCGGAGGAGGCTTCGACCAGCGCGGTGCCGGCAGCGACCTTGCCGCTGCAGATCGCATGCATGAACAGGGAACGGGCCAGGCGGTGCTTGAGGCTCCCGGTGGGATGGGTACTCTCATCCTTCAGGTAGATCTCGATCCCCTCGAGCGCCGGGATATTCAACCGGATCAGATGCGTGTCGGCCGTGCGCAGGCGCTCGCTCGCCAGCCGCTGTATGGCCCACTGGGTCCAGTTATCCATCGCCTTTCCCCTCATCGGTAGCGCCCTCCGCCGGGTGATCAGGTCGCGGAATTGCGCTGACTGGCGAATGGCTATGGATAACTATTGTAGAGAAGCGGCGCGGAATATTTTTCCAACTATTTCCACAAAAAGGATAATATGTAGAAAATTTTTCTCAGTTTATCGATAAATCAGGAATGGATAATTTCGACCGTCATATCCTTGCCCTGCTCCAGCACGATGCCTCGATCCCCCTGAAAGATCTGGCGGAAGCGGTCAACCTGTCGACCACCCCCTGTTGGAAGCGGGTCAAGCGCCTGCAGGAGGAGGGTTATATCCGCGCCCGGGTTGCACTGCTCGATCAGGAGCGCCTGGGACTGGGGTTGTCGGTGTTCGTACAGATCAAGACCCAGCACCATGACAGCGCCTGGCTGGAGCGTTTCGCCACCTGCGTCAGGCAGTTCGACGAAGTGGTCGAGTTCTACCGCATGTCCGGCGAATGGGATTACCTGCTGCGGGTGGTGGTCAAGGATATCGGCGCCTACGATCAGTTCTACAAACGGCTGATCGGCAGTACCGAAGGGCTGGTCGATATCTCCTCCAACTTCGCGATGGAGCAGATCAAGTACACCACCGAGCTGCCGTTGCCACACCCCTAATCCGCCGGGATGCGGCGTTGCGCGGCGGGCAGAACGAAAAAACGGAGGTGTCGCCACCTCCGTTTTTCTACCTAGCCCCTCAGCTCGCTATCGACCTCAGGCGGCTCAGGCGTAAACCGGTGCGAAGGCCGCATCCGGGTTCTCCACCGGGCCGTTCTCGCCCCAGTACGGCGACAGCTTGCGCAGCTGAGCGACGATTCCCGGAACCTCCTGGATCACGCGCTCCACCTCGTCCATGGTGTTATAGCGCGAGAAGGAGAAGCGCACGGTACCGTGGGCCGCGGTATACGGAATCCCCATCGCCCGCATCACGTGGGAAGGTTCCAGCGAACCGGAGGTGCAGGCAGAACCGGAGGAGGCGGCGATACCGACCTTGTTCAACAGCAGCAGGATCGCTTCACCCTCGATGTACTCGAAGGCGATGCTGGCGGTGTTGGGCAGGCGGTTATCCGGATCGCCGGTGACGAAGCAGTTGGGTACTGCGGCCAGGATCCCCTGCTCGAGGCGATCGCGCATCGCCTTGACCTCGGTATTCTCGAACGCCATATGCTCCGCAGCGATCTCGCAGGCCTTGCCCAGCCCGACGATAGCCGGTGCGTTTTCGGTACCGGCACGACGTCCGCGCTCCTGGTGACCGCCGCGCAGCAGCGGACGGTAGCGCACGCCGCGACGCAGGTAGAGGACACCGATCCCCTTCGGCGCATGCAGCTTATGGCCGGACAGCGACAACATGCTGATGGCGCTCTCTTTCAGGTTGATCGGGATCTTGCCCACCGCCTGCACCGCGTCGGTGTGGAACAGCACGCCGGCTTCGGCTGCCATCTTGGCCATCTCTTCCACCGGGAAGATGGTGCCGCTTTCATTGTTCGCCCACATCACGCTGACGATGGCGACCTTGTCGCTGAGCAGTGCCTTGTACTTGTCCAGATCGAGACGGCCCTTGCTGTCCACCTCCAGCTTGTGCACCGTGTAGCCTTCGCTCTCCAGGTACTCGCACAGGCTCAGTACCGCCGGGTGCTCGACCACGGTGGTGATCACCTCTTTACGCTCCGGCTGCGCCTTCAGCGCCGACAGGATCGCGGTGGAGTCGGACTCGGTACCGCAGGAGGTGAAGATGATCTCGGAATCGTGTTCGGCGCCGAGCAGATCCTGTACCTGTTTGCGTGCTTTTTTCAGCGCAAAGCCAACCTTGTTGCCGAAGCTGTGCAGCGACGACGGGTTACCGAACTGTTCGCAGAAGTAGGGCTTCATCTCTTCGAACACTTCCGGCGCCACCATCGTGGTGGCGTTGTTGTCCAGGTAGATATCGCTCATCATCAGGCTCCCATGCTTACCAGTGACTCTTTCGCCGCCGGGATGACCTTGACGAACTCACCCAGCTCTTCGATCAGGCGCTGCTGAATGCCGCCCAGGGTCATCGCCGCCATCTGGCAGCCGGTGCAGGCGCCGGTCAGGTGCACGTAGATGTTCTTGCCGTCGACATCGACCAGCTCGACGTCGCCGTTGTCCGCCTGCAGCGCCGGACGGATGGCGTCCAGTACCGCTTCGATCTTGCGGATCCGGGCCAGGGTACCGAGCTTCGGCGCTTCGGGCGCTGCACTGGCGGCCACCGGTGCCGCTACCGCCGCACCGCCGGCGTTGAAGCTTTCGCCCTTCTCGGCCAGCACTTTGCTCAGGATATTTTCGATCCCTTCGTGGCAGGAGGCGCAACCGCCACCGGCTTTGGTGTAGTTGGTCACCTCTTCCACGGAGTGCAGGTTGTTGGCGCGGATGGTGTCTTCGATCATCACGGCGTCGATGGCGAAGCATTTGCACACCAGGGCGCCCTCTTCATGATCGTCGGACCACTCTTCGCCACGGTAGTTGGCGACGGCGGCCTGCAACGCTTCGCGGCCCATGACCGAGCAGTGCATCTTCTCCGGCGGCAGGCCGTCGAGGAAGTCGGCGATATCCTGGTTGCTGATCTTCAGCGCCTCGTCCAGGGTCAGCCCCTTGACCATCTCGGTCAGCGCGGATGAGGAGGCGATGGCGGAACCGCAACCGAAGGTCTGGAAACCCGCGTCCAGAATCACCTCGGTTTCCGGCTCCACTTTCAGCGTCAGACGCAGCGCATCGCCGCAGCTGATGGAACCGACGTCACCCACCCCGTTCGCGCCTTCAACCGCACCGGCATTTTTCGGGTTGTAGAAATGCTCTTTTACCTTTTCAGAATAATCCCACATCGCTTGAACTCCTCAGTCGATTTCTGCCGGTCAGGCCTTAACACGCGAACGATTTGCCACAACCGCAGCTCTGCGTGGCGTTCGGGTTTTCAAATTTGAAGCCGCTGCCGTCGAGGCCGTCGAGGAAATCGACGGTGACGTTTTCCAGCAGCGGGTTGCTATTGGGATCGACCAGGATCTTCAAACCACCGATCTCGTAGATCTGGTCATCTTCAGCTGCACTCTCCTCCAGCTTCATTCCATACTGGAAACCTGAGCAGCCACCGCCGTCGACCCGGATACGCAGACCCAGAATCGGTTTGTTGGCATTCTCGATAAACCGGCTTACTGCACCGATAGCGTTTTCTGTCAGCTGTATCATGTCCCTCTCCTCGCGGAATCGGATTGCTTGCATAGCTTGGTGCAATCTCGGTGCCATCCAAAAAACATGATCTATATCAATCAGATAAGATATTCGCCTACAACGATTGTCGGACATGGCGAGACGACAAACCGGGGCAGTGTAGGTTTTGCGACAAGTAGCGGGATCGCCAAGGCATGGCGGCGGAAGGCGGTAACGGGTAACGGGTAACGGGTAACGGGTAACGGGTAACGGGTAACGGGTATCGGGTATCGGGTATCGGGTATCGGGTATCGGGTATCGGGTATCGGATTACAGATTGACGGCGGCGGGCTTAGTCGCCCAGCAGTGCTTCGTAGGCTTTGCGCAATAGCAGGCGCTCGGTGATCGGTACCTGCAGCAACTCCATCAGGGTGATGAAACGCCCCCCGTGCAGCGCCGGCAGGTCGTTGCCTTCGATACGCAGCAGCACCACCTGGGTCCATTCGCCGGGCATCTCCACCCAACCGAGGACGGAAACCACACTGAGACGTTCGAGGGGAAGCTCGAGCCGCTGCGCTATCGGGCGCAGCAATTGAGCCGGATGGGGAACCGCCTGGAACGGCAGGCGATCTTCATGCAACGCGTCATGCAACGCGGAGAGTTTGACCAGCGGGCGCGGCAGACACACCGAACTGCCCTCGGGATAGTCGACCATCCAGAAGTGCAGACGCGCACTGACCGCATGCAGGTGGGCAACGATGGCGCGCATGCTTAATGACGGGCTCCATCGTTCAGGGCCAGCAGGCGATAGGCGACGCCGCCTTCGAAGATCCTGACGCCCCCGGCTTCGGCGGCGGTGCGCCAGAGCAGCTCCTCGTCGACCACTTCGACCCCGGCCAGATAATCGACCCCCCAGTCGCACCAGACCGTCGACCAGGGCATCGAGGGCCCCATCAGCACGACGCGGGCGCGCCGTGCCAGCTCCAGCAAGCGCGGCAGGGTCTTGTTGGACAGCGCGCTGGCGGTAATGAAAGCCCAGTCGCTGTCCGGCAGCAGGAACTCGGACGCCGGGTCCGGCAGATCGTCCTCCCCCGGACTGCGCTCGACACAGTGGTAATCGAGCCCGCTCAGCACCCGGTCGAGACCGGGATAACGTCCGATGACGCCCAGCTTCTGTCCCTGCAGCCGTTCGCCAAGCGCGGCGAATACCGCCAGGTTACCGCCCCCCAGTGGCGTCGCCTCCTCGCGCAGGGCCCAGGCCTTGCCGGCCCCGGACAATACCGCGTTCAGCGTGGCCACGGCCAGGCAGGCCTCGAACGGCTGCCAGCTGCCGAGCCAGGCGATCACTTCGCTGGCGCGCCGGCCGGTCAACGTACCGGGCCAGCTCAGCGTACGGGTGTAGGCCGAAGCCGGCGTCATACACAACCCGGTAAAGCCGTTGACGCGCACCAGGGTCCATACCTGCCCGATACAGACCCGCTCCAGCGGCGCATCGTAGCCGGGACAGCCCTGGGCTTCATGGATCAACGCAGCGTAGATCGGATGCGGCACCGCTTACTCCTCAATCTGCGCCAGCAGGCTGATCTCGGATTTCAGCACCTCCGCCGAACGCCCCCAGATGCTGACCTGCTCGGCCCAGCGCCCGCTATGGGCGGGATGCGGGCAGAGCAGGTCGCACTCCAGCAGCAACGAACCGTCGGCGTTGATGACCAGCTGGGCGCGACGCTGCCCGTGACTCTCGCCCCACTGACCGTTCAGCGTCGGCTGCTGGGTGTAGGGATCCGCCTGCTGCTGAAAACGGAACTGCTCCGCCATCGGCATCAACGCGCCATCGATCCCGGCCCGCAGCAGCTGCTGCCGTCCCTGCTCGCAGGCGGCGGCGATCAGTGCCTGATGTTGCTCGAGTAACGCTTGCGTCGCACCATCCATCACGCTCACCTCAGGCTTACCACTCGGACGCCGGTGCCAGCAGCTCCTCAACCGGCGTACCGCCGAGCAGGTGCTGTTCGATGATCTGGTTCACGTGCTCCGGTTTCACCGCCTTGTAGAGGTGGGAGCCCGGGTAGATCAGCACGTTGGCACCCAGATGGCAGGGGCCGAGGCAACCGGTCGCCGTTACCGCGAACTGCTGGAACAGGCCGCGCTTGGCGATCTCCTCGGAGAAGGTCTGCGCAACGAGGCTGGCGCCGACGCTGCCGCAGCTACCGCGGGGGTGTCCTTCAGGGCGAGTCTGACTACAGACGAAAACGTGTGCCTGAGGTTTCGGCATGATCGTACTCCTTACTTCGTTTTGACTTTGACAGTTGGCTGAGCCGGATCAGGCCGCCGCCGGGGCGTGGCTGTGACACTGTTTCGGGCAGACGCGGAAACAGGACTGGCAACCGATGCAGTCGTCGACGTTGGAGATCGCCATCACCTTCATCTCGTCGTCGTCATCGTAGTCGTCTTCATCCTCGGCCAACGCTTCGGCGCGGTCAACCAGCTCGAACACATCGCGCGGACACACCTTGTAGCAGCGCCCGCAGCCGATGCAGGTTTCCTGGTTCAAGTCGTTGATAAAGCTCGGCGTCCATTCGGCGCCACCCCGGGTACGTCCGGTGATCATTTCTGCAGACATGCGCGCTCCCCCATCAGCCTTCGGCGGCTGCCAGTTTGGTTTCGGCCTCTTTCCAGGCCAGACAGGCTTCATATGTTTTCTGTGCCAGTGCAGGCAGGTTCTCATAGTCGGTCCACAGACCGTCTTCGACCAGGTCATGCACTTCGGACGCACACTCGGTGGCTATACGCTTCTTCTTACGCACGTCCTTCTGCAACGCTTTCATATCCTCGTCGGACATCGGCTCTCTCCTCTCAATCCTCGGCGGCGGCGCGGAACTTCCCGATGGTCGCCATGGCGCGCTCCACCAGCTTCTCCGCTTCGGTATCCAGCTTCTCGACGCTGTCGAAGCCGAAGCGGTGCACGTCGCGCAGCGCCTTATCGATGACTACCAGTTTGCCGACCATCACCAGGGCGCGACCGAACCCTTCGTGGGTCAGGTTGATCATCGGTACCGCCATCAGGCTGCACTCCTGCTCGACCCGCACCGCGACGGCGTTGTAGAACGCCTTGATACGCGCGACCACCACCTCGTCCGGATCGCCGACCACCGGGATCTCGCGCCGACGCTCCTTGGTCAGGATCATCGGGTCCAGTACCTTCTCGTCGCTCCAGGTGTCATAGGTGCCGTAGCTGTCCATGGCACGCAGCTGGACCACCATCTGCTTGACGAAGGGGGTTTCGAGCGCCGGGCTACCGGCTTCAACACACATTTCGCTCATCGTTGCTCTCCAAAAAAGCGTTGCTAGCCCCACATGGGAAGGCCATCAGTTGCAGCGGGAGCGATCACTCGTCCCAGCCCTCAGCTTCCATCGAATCAAAACGTCCACGCCCCCGTCCCTGGCTGCGAATCGCATTCGCCAGCCAGGTCGAAGGCCCCTGTCGCAACTCCTCCTGCAGGGCCGCGATCAGTTCGTTGATCGGCCCCTCGTCGGTCACCCGAACCGGCTGTATCCCGCGCGTCAGCAACTGGCGGACGGCAGAGGCGCCGCAGGCGCGGCAGTACACCGCACCGCACTCGGCGACCGCCTCGATGCGGGCATGCAGCTTGTCGTCGGCGCCCTGGTCCAGATCGGTGAACTCGCACACCGACAGCAGCTGCGCCGACTGTTCGTTCACCCCGTAGATGGCGAATGCACGCGCCGATCCGAAGTGCTGGTTCACGTACTCCCGGTCGGTGGTGGCGAAGGCCACCTGCAGGACGTAAACCTCCTGCGAGCTGTCGACCACCTGCAGGCGACGTGTCAACGGCGTCATATCAAGCTCCGGCGGCCATCCTCGGCGATGGCTCATCATCCCGTTTCTGTGCGTAGATCGAGTGGTAAGGCTCGATATCTTCGTGTTGCGACAGTTTCAGGTTGGCGATATCGAACAGCGTCTGCTGGATACCGCGATAACCGCACCACACGCGCTGGAAGCCGCCGACATAGTCGTATTGCGGGAAGCCGGCGCGCAGCAGCGGCCGATGCAGGCGCGAGGCCGTCTCCGCCAGGTGGCTGTTGCCGATCAGCAACTCCACATGCTGCTCCTGAGCGCTCAGCTCCAGATCCTCCAGATCGCCGACCTGCACCTGCTCCAGCGCCAGCGCCGCCAGCGCGGGGCCCTTGGCCGGTGCCACGGCGACCACCACCTCGCCGCCCATGCTGACCACCAGGTCGTGCAGCGCCAGCAGCAGATCCGGGTCGGCGGCGATGCCGACACGCAGCTGGCCGAGCATAAAGTGGGTGTCGAGCATGGCGTCCTGCAGTTGGCTGCGGTGGCGGCGCCAGCGGTTGGGCACCTCCTGACCGGACAGCTCGGACAGCGTCATCATCCAGCGATCGACTTCGGCCATCGTGTGCAGATGGGGGAAGCCGATGGTCGGTACGCCGCTGCGCTGTGCCAGCAGCGCGCCGGCATCCAGCAACGAGTTGCCGACCACCAGCGTGGCGCGGCTCTCCACCGCCGTGGCCAGCTCATCGAGCGTCAGGCCGCCGGTGGTCAGCGGGTTGAAATCCTCATCCTGCAGGTGACCGTCGAGGGAACGCGCCAGGTCCGGAATCAGCAGCGGGCGCAGGCCGAAACTCTCGACACTGTCGACGATGAACTCCATGTCGCCTGGCGTCAGGTGGGTTCCGCACAGGATGTTGACTTGCTTCTTGCGCAGCCCGGCCCGTTCCGAGCTGGGGATCAGCGTATCGACCACCTGCTTCACCGCCGTGGCGAAGCCGGTTTCGAAGCAACCGCTGAAGTCGGGGGTGTTGGCGGCGACCACGGCAACCTTGTCGAACTGCGGGAACTGACGCCGGAACTTGCCCACGGCGCCATTC
>QKGH01000461.1 GCA_003250495.1 Marinobacterium sp. | reverse complement strand
AAATCGGAGCTGGAGTGGGTACGCCAGGGCGCCAAGGGCCGCCAGACCAAGTCCAAGGCGCGTCTGAAGGCGTTCGAGGAGATGAACTCCCGCGAGTTCCAGCAGCGCAACGAGACCCAGGAGATCTACATTCCGCCCGGGCCGCGCCTCGGCGACAAGGTGATCGAGCTGAAGGATGTGACCAAGTCGTTCGGTGACAAGCTGCTGTTCGAGCACCTGAACATCTCCATCCCGCCCGGTGCCATCGTCGGTATCATCGGCCCCAACGGCGCCGGTAAATCGACGCTGTTCAAGATGATCAGCGGCGAGGAGAAACCGGATTCCGGCGAGGTCGAGCTGGGCGCCACCGTGCAGTTGGCCTACGTCAACCAGTCACGCGACCTGGACGGTAGCAAGACCGTGTTCCAGGAGATCTCCGACGGTCAGGACATCATCACCGTCGGTAGCTACCAGACACCGGCGCGTGCTTACTGCGGTCGTTTCAACTTCAAGGGCTCCGACCAGCAGAAGTTCGTCAAGGATCTGTCCGGCGGTGAGCGCAACCGCCTGCACATGGCCAAGTTGCTGAAGGAGGGCGGCAACGTCCTGCTGCTCGACGAACCGACCAACGATCTGGACATCGAGACCCTGCGCGCCCTCGAGGAAGCACTGCTGGCGTTCCCGGGCTGCGCGGTGGTGATCTCGCATGACCGCTGGTTCCTCGACCGCATCTGCACCCACATGATTGCCTACGAGGGCGACTCCCACGTGGAGTTCTTCCAGGGCAACTACACCGAGTACGCCGAGGACTACAAGCGCCGCTACGGCAAGGATCACCAGCCCGAGCGCATCAAGTACAAGCGCATGAGCTGATCCATCCGGTCGACGCCCGCCAGACTATCCGCCCTGGACAGCTCTGGCCGGCTCGACCGTCCATCCCCATCGCCCCCTCGCCTGTAGCGCCCTCCCCGCCAAATAGCGCGCGCAAACGACGCCGTCCGGCGCCCGCCGACGCAACGCTTTCCCTCACCGAACCGGGTGTAATAACATGACGGAACGTTCGAACCTTCGAACACCCAAACGCCCAAACGCCCGCTCAAGCACCTTGCCGAGGATGGACAGTGACAGACAATAGCGCCGACCGCCGCCGCTTTAGCCGCATCAGTTTCGACGCCGGTTGCGAACTGCATACCGCCCAGGGGCCGGTCGAGGTCAGACTGGTCGATATCTCGTTGCGTGGCGCACTGATCGAATCGGACCGCCCGCTGGCACTGGAGCTCGACGGCGAGGCGGTACTGAACGTCTATCTGACCAACGACATCCTGATCCGCATGCCCGGTACCGTCACCCACCTGCGAAGTAACCAGTACGGTTTCCAGGCCGGGCGCATGGACCTGGACAGCATCGCCCACCTGCGCCGCTTGGTAGAGCTTAACCTCGGCGACGAATCGTTGCTGGAGCGCGAACTGGAAGCGATCTTCTCGGAGTAACCCGGTGAAGCCGGCGCTCAGATCGCATCGAGCGCATCGGACAGCTTGTCCACCGGCACGATCTGAATCCCCGGCACCCCCTCCTTCGGCGCATTGGCGCGCGGCACGATGGCGCGCTTGAAACCGTGCTTGGCCGCCTCGCGGATCCGCTCCTGGCCGTTCGGCACCGGGCGGATCTCGCCGGACAGGCCAACCTCGCCGAACACCATCAGCTCATGCGACAGCGCGCGATCGCGGTAGCTCGACACCACCGCCAGCAGCAGCGCGAGGTCGGCGCTGGTCTCCAGCACCTTGACCCCGCCCACCACGTTGACGAACACGTCCTGGTCGCCGGTCATCAACCCGCCGTGGCGGTTCAGCACCGCCAGCAGCATCGCCAGGCGGTTGGTGTCCATGCCGACCGCGACCCGGCGCGGGTTGGACAGGTGCGAGGTATCCACCAGCGCCTGCAGCTCCACCAGCAGCGGCCGGGTACCCTCCCAGACCACCATCACCACGCTGCCGGGGCTCGGTTCCTGGCCGCGGCTGAGGAAGATCGAGCTGGGATTCTTCACCTCCTTCAGCCCCGTCTCCAGCATCGCGAACACCCCCAGCTCGTTGACCGCACCGAAGCGGTTCTTGTGGCTGCGCAGGGTACGGAAGCGGCTGTCGGAGGAGCCCTCCAGCTGCAGCGAGCAGTCGATCATATGCTCCAGCACCTTGGGCCCGGCCAGGGTACCGTCCTTGGTCACATGACCGACCAGGAACAGCACCGTGCCGGTCTGTTTGGCGTAACGGGTCAGGAACGCCGCGCTTTCGCGCACCTGCGCCACCGAGCCCGGCGCTGACTGCACGTCGGAGACATGCATCACCTGGATCGAGTCGATCACCAGGATCTTCGGCTTCAACTGGTCGGCGACATCGCAGATCGTTTCCACCGAGGTTTCCGACAGCATCTTCAGCTGGTCCGCCTTCAGCCCCAGCCGCGCGGCGCGCATCGCCACCTGTTGCAGCGACTCCTCACCGGTGACGTACAGTGCCGGCAGCTGCGCCGCCAGGTAGCAGGTGGTC
>QKGH01000022.1 GCA_003250495.1 Marinobacterium sp. | reverse complement strand
CCGGCACATAGCGCGCTGTTCTCCCTCGACGCCAGTGCGCGGACTATCTATGCCGGCACCTTCAGCCGCACGCTGTTTCCGGGCCTGCGCCTCGGTTATCTGGTATTGCCGCCGGCGCTGGTGGCTCCGTTCGTGGCGGCGCGGCGGGTGATCGACGGCGGCCTGTCGAGCATGCCGCAGCTGGCACTGGCGCAGTTCATGGCCGATGGCCACTACGACCGCCACCTGCGCCGCATGCGCAGACTCTACGCCCAACGGCGGCAGAACCTGGAGGCGTTGCTGGCGACCAGCCGCCTGGCGCCGTTGCCGATCATCGATGCCGGCGGCGGCATGCACCTGGTACTGGGACTGCCCGCGACCTGCGACGACCTGGCCCTGGCCGCCGAGCTGAACGCCCGGGGCATCGGCGCCCGCGCCCTGCGCCATTACGATCCGCAGGGCGGGCCGGGGCTGGTATTGGGGTTTTCCGCCGACGACGAGGCGGCGCAGCAGCGCGCCATGGCGATACTGCAGCCGCTGGTGTTAGCCGCCATCGGCGCCGGTGGCTGATGAGATTCGGGCGCGCCGCGGACTACAGCACCGACAGGGTCTGGTACTCGTCGAGCGCATACTGGTCGGTCATGCCGCTGACCATGTCCTGCAACAAGCGGCAGCGGCAGTAGCGCTCCCAGATCTCGGCATCGAGCGGCTGGCCCGACGCCAGCAACGGGGCCTCCTGCAACAGCGACAGGTAGGCTTTGACATGCTTGTTGGGCAGGCGGTGGAACAGCCGGCTCTCGATCAGCAGCCCACGGCTGCCGCCCTCGCACAGGCGGGCGAACTCCTGCGCCGGCAGCAACAGCAACGGTTTGTAGTGCTCCAGCAGCCCGGAGATGATACGGAACCCCTGCAGCTCCAGCGTTTCCACCTCGGGTACCGAGAACACCTGGCGGATCGCCACCCGTTTCAGCGTCTCGACCACCGCATGGCAGGGGGAGTCGTCCTCCAGCAGCGCCCGGTTCAGACGGCCGTCGTAGACCGCGTCGATCTGCTCGATGAACGCCTGTGCCGCATGGTTGACCAGGGGATGGATCAGGTTGACCCGCAGCCAGACGAAGAACTCATGCTCCTTGTTGATCGGCTCCTTATCCGAGCGTCGCAGCGCGTCCGTGACGATCTGCTCGAACGATTGCCGGCGCCGGTTGAACTCGAAGTGGGCCGCTCCGGCATCATCGTAGGGCTGGCGCAGGGCCGAAAACTGCTCGATCAGATGTTGGGCCAGTTCGGCACAGCTCAGGATCCCCTTATCGACCCCATCCTCCAGATCGGCCAGGCAGTAGGCGATATCGTCCGCCGCCTCCATCAGGTAGGTCAGCGGGAAGCGGCGCCCCGGTGCCATCTGCAGCGCAGTTTGCAGGGCGCGGACGAAGTCGCGTTCGGAAAAGTAGTAACCGGGTTTCTTCTTCAGGTAACTGGCGGGATCGTTCCGCTCTGGCCGCTCCTCGGTGGCGCAGCGGGTGTACTTGAGGATGCAGGCGCTCTGGGTATAGGTCAGGTTCAGCTTCTGCAGCTGGCTGATCAGGCGGATCGCCTGGGCGTTGCCCTCGAAACTGGCCAGCTCCCGCAGCAGTTCGGCGCGTAGCGTGACATGGCCTGGGCCACAGTCGCGAGTGAACGGCGGCAGTTGCGGCAGGGTCTGGCGGAACCAGTGCGAGATCGCCTCCTCGCCGAAGTGGCCGAACGGCGGATTGCCGATGTCGTGCATCAGGCACGCCATCTCCACCAACGACTCGGTGGCGCGCTCCAGCCCCGCCAGCCCCAGCGTCTCAGCCCGCTCGCCGAGGCGCTCGAAGATGGTCCGCACGATGAAGCGCCCGGTCTGCTGCACCTCCAGCGAGTGGGTCAGGCGGCTGCGTACCGCCGCGTTGTGTTCCAGCGGGAACACCTGGGTCTTCTGCTGCAGGCGCCGCACCGCGGCGGAGTTGATGATCCGTCCGCGGTCGCTCTCCAGCTGCTTCTCCAGCGTGCGCACACCGCACTGGTTAACGCCGAACGCGTCCGGCGTCTCGGCGCCCTGGGCACGGGTATGATAGGGACGCTGGATCGAGTAACGGCTGGAAAAATCGGGCATGGGTGCGGTCCGGCAGGTTGCGCGCTGATGCGCCCTACTCTATGCCGGGCCGCGGCCGAGGGTCAAACCGCCCCGGCGCGGTTGATCATAGCAGCTTGTCCATCGACCAGTTCACCAGCAACACGCCGCGGCGCTCGACTTCGTTACGGTTCAGCACCAAGAAGCCGCGTCGTTTGAAAAACGGCCGGGCCAGATGGGAGGCATCGACCTGCAGGCGTTTCAGCCCCCACTCCCGGGCCAGCTGCTCCAGCCGCTGGTACAGCGCGCTGGCGACCCCCTGGCGCTGGAAATCGGGATGGGTATAGAGCCAGTCGATATAACCGCTGGGCTCCAGCGACGCGAAGCCGGCGATGCGGCCGTCGACTTCGGCAACGAACGGCGGGCAGGACTCGAAGCGGGCCTGCCAGCCCTGATAATCGGGCGGTAACGGCGCCCAGGCGTCGATCTGCACGTCATCATAGGCGCTGCAGGCCACCTGGCGCACGCTGGCGTAAAACAGGTCGGCCAGTGCATGCAGATCCTGCGGCCGGTAGAGCCTGACCTCGATCGCGGTTGTTGTCGTTGTTGTCATCCGGGGTCCTCCAAACCTATCCCTGTAAACACTCTAGCATCTGGTTGTGACAGCATTGACAGCAAACCGGGCGCCGAGTGCCGCGGGCGTTGGCGGCGGTTGATGTATAATCCGCCCCCTGTCCGTGTTTTCCGGAGCCCCCGAGATGCCCGTTACCGAAGCGATCGCCCACCGCCTGACCCGCACCGCCAACGACAAATCGTTCCAGTTGCGCGATCAACCGCTGACCGACACCGAACTCAGCACCCGCTTGCTGGGCCAGATCAAACCGCTGTTCACCCGCCGCGCCAGCAAACGCTACGGCTGCTTCGCCGACGAATCGACGGTGTTCAAGGGATTGTTCAAGAACTGGCTCGGCGAAACGCTGAGCCTGGCCGCCTTCAGCCAGAAGAGCATCGAGTATCTGGCGATCCAGCTCGAAGAGCAGGATGTGGAGAGCGACGGCCACTGGCTGTTCGCCGTGGAGCAACAGGAGAGCGGGCGCTACCTGTGGCTGGCCCAGCTGCAGCAGAAAGCGGGCCTGCGTTTGACCGACGACGCCGATCTCGACAGCACCGACTATATCGACTTCGCCAAGATCGGGTTCTGCGCCTGCTTCGACCTGGAGCAGCACCAGCAACCGGAGCAGCGCAAGTACCTGACGCTGAGCTTCGGCTTCGGCGACCGCGGCGCCCAGGCCACGCTGCTCGACTTCATCGGCTTTACCGATACCGTCGATACCAGCGCCGATACCGAGCGCTTCATGACCCTGGTACGCGACTACGCCAGCGAGATGCCGGAGGATGCCGGTAAGCGCTACCAGAAGGAGGTCGCCGAATTCTGTATCGATATGGGTAAGGCCGGGGCAGCGGTGAACTACCACGAGCTGGCCCGCGAGGTGGAATCGGTGGCCGAGACCAGCCTCGACAGCTACATCGCCGCCCAGGATCCGGAGCTGAAAGAGGAGTTCATCCCGGACCAGAGCAGCCTGAAAAAGTATATCCGCTACACCGGCCGCAGCCGCGAGGTATCGATCAGCTTCAGCAACGAATCGCTGGGGCGCAGCGTCACCTTCGACCCGGCGACCGAAACGCTGACACTGAGCGATCTGCCGGCCACGCTGATCAAGCAGCTGAAGGGCGAGTAGCCGGACTGGAGCAGCGGCCGGCCGCTGCTCCAAAGCGTTGCGGCCGCCGACCTACGCCGGCTTGCGCAGCCGCGGATAGCCCAGAGCGATCGCCACCAGCGCTGCGATCCCGAGCAGCCAGCAGTAGTGGATGCTGCCAATCAGTTGCAGCGGCGACAGCTTGGCGATGGAGCAGGCCAGCAGCACCTGGGCGCCGTAGGGCAGCACCCCCTGCACCACGCAGGAGAAGATGTCGATCAGGCTGGCGCTGCGCCGTGCATCGACGCCGTGGCGCTCGGCGATGTCACGTGCCAGGCTGCCGGCGATCAGGATCGCCACGGTGTTGTTGGCGGTGCAGACGTTGGTCAACGCCACCGCCGCACTGATGCTCAGCTCGCCGCTGCGCCGACCGGTCGCGCCCCGGCCGCGGCGGCTGATACGGTCGATCTGCGCCGCCACCCAGTCCAGCCCACCCTGGGTCTTCATCATCGCCCCCAGCCCGCCGATCAGCAGCGACAGGATCAGGATCTCCTGCATGCTGCCATAGCCGGCATAGATCTCCTTGGCCCACTGCGCCACCCCGAACCCGGACTGCAGCGCCAGGCCAATGCCGCCGGCGAGCAGGATACCGACCAGCAACACCAGCATCACGTTGACCCCCAGCACCGCCAGCACCAGTACCGCCAGGTAGGGCAAGATCCGCAGCAATTCATAGCTGCCGGGCACCTGGACGGTTGCCGCGCTGCTCTGCCACCAGAGCCAGACCAGGGTCAACAGCGCCGCCGGCAGCGCGATACGAAAGTTGACGCGGAACTTGTCGCGCATCGCGCAGCCCTGGGTCCGGGTCGCGGCGATGGTGGTATCGGAGATGATCGACAGGTTATCGCCGAACATCGCTCCGCCCACCACCGTTGCCGTGGTCAGTACCAGCGAGAGATCGGTGGACTCGGCCAACCCCACGGCGATCGGCGCGATCGCGGCGATGGTTCCCATCGAGGTCCCCATCGCCGTGGCGACGAAGGCCGTGATCAAGAACAGTCCCGGCAGTACCAGCGCCGGCGGAATCACGCTCAGACCGAAATTGACCGTGGCATCGACCCCGCCCACCGCCTTGGCCACGCTGGCAAAAGCGCCGGCCAGCAGATAGATCAGCACCATGGTGATGATGGTATCGTCGCCGACGCCACGGATAAAGGTCTGGATCCGCTCGTTCAACGGCCCCGTCGCCAGCGCCACCGCCAGTACGATGGCCGGCAGGATCGCCACCGGGGCCGAGATCTGATAGAAGGCGAACTCGACACCGGCCGCCTGATACCACAGACCGCTGCCGACGAAAAACAACAGGAACAGCGCCAGCGGGGCCAGCGCCAGAGGAGAGGGTTTGCTCATCGAGGGAGTATACCTTGAACGAAAAGCCGCTGGGCCGGCTCGGCAATATCGACCGGCCACCGGCTACTGCAGAATGTTAAGAGGCCGGATTATACGTAGTGCAGTGAATAAAACTAATACCCTGTCGTCATACCCTGCAATCATCCCGTTATACCCCCGCCACGGCCAGCGGAGTGCGGACAGGCCGCCCCCGCGCCGGTGACGCGGGCTGTCAGCGATGACGCTCCTGACGGTAACGATCGTAATGCTCGCGGTAGCCGTCATAGGGGCGATCGCGGTGTGCCCGCACCTCTATACGGTGCTTGGGTTCCAGGCGCAGCCCCGGGGGCAGACGATCGACCCGCACCCAAGCCTCTTTCGGCCGCGGCCGATAATAGTAATCGTGGGAGCGCAGATTGAAATAGACACTGACATCCGGATAGAAATAGAAGTCGTCGTAGTAGCTATCGTAATAGCCATGAACACCGACACGGGCATCGGTGTGGTAGGGGCCGTAGGCACAACCGGTCACTACCAGCAGTGTCGACAGCAGGCACACGCGCAACAAACTGGCCATGGTACACCTCCAGACTCTCGTCGATCGCATCCTATCCCCGAGCCATAGGGGATAGTGTCAGCATAGACGTAAACGTCTGAACCCAGGCTTAAGCCGCGCCGGCGCGGCGGTGGGCGCCCACCGCCGCCAACGCTACGCGACCTCAACAGCAGGCCACGTCAACAGCAGACCACCTTAGCGTCAGCCTACTTCAACGGCAGGTAGAGATCGGTGACCAGTTCGTGCTCCGGGGTCTCCGGCATCAGGTTGTAGTAGAGGAAAAACAGCGGGAAATCCCGCAACTCCTCGCCGCTCTGCGGTAGCCATTCGCGATACAGGTAGTAGGCACTCTCCCCGATCCACTCATGGGAACCCAGGTGACGTAGCCGCGCACAGCGCCCACCCGGTATCGTCTTGTTGACCACCCCCTGGGGATTTTCCGGTACCGGCGCATCGACCTCGCCACACAGATCGAAGCGGAACTGCTCCGGTGCCGTCGTATTGGGGTCGTCATAGGCGATGCCGAACGAGTCACTTTCGGGAACCGGTGACAACCCGCTCTGCTTGCGCCACTCGATAAACTGCTTGGCCGACTCGTTCACCAGCGCCGGGCTGCCGCGATGCTCCAGTACCGCCACCCGGGTAGTCTCGAACTCGACGATCTCCACATTCATCTGTACACACCTCTTCCTTTTCTGAAAATGATAGCGCTCCGTCCAGGCCTGCCAGGCCGGCGCGCGCTTGAACTCAGAGGGGGTCTGACCGAAGGTTTTCTTGAAGCTGCGGGCGAAGGCTTCCGGGCTTTCGAAGCCGGCATCGAATGCGACATCGATCACCCGGCTGCCGGCATCGAACGCCAGCCGGTAGGACGCCCGTTTCAGCCGCAACAGCTGCACGTAACGCGCCACCGTGACACCGACATGGGCGACGAACTGGCGGTGAAAGTGGTAGCGGGAAAAATTCGCCACCTGCCCCAGCTGCTCCAGGCTCAACGCCTCATCCAGATGCTGCTCGATATACTCACAAACCCGGTCGAAACGTTTCGCATACCGCATCGCTTTAAGATCGCTCACTGCATCCCTCCTCATGAGCCCTCAGTGTGCCCGCCCGACCGGACCGATTCCTGACCGAAATTGCGCAACCATCGGCCCACCGCCATCGCGCCGCTGGGCGCCGCCGCTACGCCAAGACGTGCCTGGCAAGATTGACTATAATCAGCGCCTCCATTCCACCCATCCGCCCACTGTACTGGAAGCCGACCATGACCGACCGCCTGACCCTGACCCGCCCCGACGACTGGCACCTGCACCTGCGCGATGGCGAGGTGCTCAAGCACACCGTGCCCGCCACCGCCCGTCAGATGGGACGCGCCATCGTCATGCCCAACCTGCGCCCGCCGGTGGTCAACGCCGAACAGGCTCTGGCCTATCGTGAGCGGATCCTGGCCCAGCGCCCGGCCGGCAGCCAGTTCGAACCGCTGATGACGCTGTACCTGACCGACAACACCCGCCCGGAGATGATCGCTGCCGCCAAGGCCAGCGGCCAGGTGGTCGCCGCCAAACTCTACCCGGCCGGCGCCACCACCAACTCCGACTCCGGCGTCACCGATCTCGGCAAGCTGGATGACGTCTGCGCCGCGCTGGCCGAGCATGGCATGCCGCTGCTGGTACACGGCGAGGTAACCCACAGCGAGGTCGATATCTTCGATCGCGAACAACGCTTCCTCGACGATATCCTGGCGCCGCTGGTGGCACGCCAACCCAGCTTGAAAGTGGTCGTCGAGCACATCACCACCCGCGATGCGGCGCAGTTCGTCAGCAGCCAGGGCGCCAACATCGGCGCCACGCTCACCGTGCAACACCTGGCCTACAACCGCAACCATATGCTGGTCGGCGGTATCCGCCCGCACCTGTTCTGTCTGCCGATCCTGAAACGCAACATCCACCAGCAGGCGCTGCAGGACGCCGTGGTCAGCGGCAGCGCCAAGTTCTTCCTCGGTACCGACTCCGCGCCCCATGCCAAGGGCGCCAAGGAGAACGCCTGCGGCTGCGCCGGCTGTTTCAGCGCCTACGCCGCCATCGAACTGTATGCGGAGATCTTCGAGGACCTGGGTGTGCTGGACAAGCTGGAGGGGTTCGCCAGCCACTACGGCGCCGACTTCTACGGACTGCCGCGCAACAGCGACCGGATCACGCTGGAGAAAAAGAGCTGGACCGCACCGACCGAGATGCCGTTCGGCGCCGAAACGATCGTGCCGCTGCGGGCGGGAGAGCAGCTGCGCTGGAAACTGGTGGACTGAAGCAGCGGCGGGGAGTGCCACGAGCGCTCCCCTCTCGTCAGCAACGGGCCGGTGTCAGGGCATTCTCGCCAGCGACACCATCGCCTGCATCTTGGCGTTTTCGGATGCCGTGGTCAGCGTAAAGATCAACCCCTGCGGCGCACCCTCTGCGCGCCAGCTCCACACCTGGGTGCGCATCTTGCCTTCCGCGCTGCGGTTACGCTCATCGCTCAACTGTACCGCCTCCAGCGGGGTCGGCGGGCGTTTCACCAGCATCGAGAACGCATCCTCGGCATCCTCGGTTTCGATACGCCGGGCAAACACCATGCACAGGTTGTCCTCACGCAGGCCGACCGCAAAGTTGCCGATCGGGTTCGGAATCAGCCACACCCGTCCCTTCTCCTGGCCGAGGAAATAGCTGACCTTCGACTGCGGCAACTCGGATGCTCCGCCCGCCAGCAGCTCATCGACCAGACTGGTGGGCTGTTCGATATGCTGCATGCAGGTGCGCACGAACAGCTTGCCCATGAACAGCGCGCGCGGATCGAGCTCGGCGGCCGACACCGCCAGCGACGGCAGCACCCCCAGCACGGCGGCAAACAGCGCGCTTAATCTACGATACCTCATTACGGCCCTCCATTCGGCCCTGAACCCGGGGCAGCGTCCGCCTTGGTCCTGCCCAACCCGCCCAGTGTGCCATAACTTCGCTCTTGGCGTCGGCACAGACGTCGATAATCCCCGACTAGGGTATACTGCCCCGCTGACCCAACAAGCACCCAGTCGAGTGGACCGAGCGATGAAACTCAACGATCCCTTCGGGCGTATGGCACGCCGTAACGAGCGCGAATACGAATCCCTGGCCAAGTCCCTGCAGGAAGCGGGCATGACCGACCCGGCACAGGCGGAACAGCTGCTGACCAAGCTGGACAAGCGGACCCGCACCGGCCTGACCATCATCATCCCGGCCGCGGCGATCCTGGCCCTGCTGTTTCCCGCCTACTGGATGTTCACCGCCGCGTTCGCGCTGCTGATCTGCATCTGGCTGGTCAAAACGACACAGAAGGCGCGGCTCTATATCCGCCGCTACGTGGCGGAGTACCTGACCCCGCAAGCGGATAACGACGCCGGCCGCAATAGCCCGGCAGAGAGTAACGGCTCAGCTGATAATAACAGCGTGGCAAATAGTCACGGCGAGGCAGAGGCCGGCAGCGACCAGGAGCCACCGGCGCCGCACGCCTGAGCGATCGAGCAGCACGCGTAAATGATGGGGCCGGGCCCACGCCTGCAGCAGCATTTCTGTCGCTGGAGGTGCATGCGCCCCCCCCTGTGCGGGATTTCACGCCCGGCGGACAACCTCGGCGACTATCCGGGTACTTGCAGGGGAAGGAGGTAGAGACTAGCCATGGCCGCCCGGCGCCGGTGCGCAGGGCGGTTGGCCGGTAACGGCGGCCCTAATATAGGCGTTCCTATTGTAGGGATCTCGGATGTCGGTATCCCGGATGTCGGGAAGCTGGCACCAGCTGAGCGTCTTGCCGTTCAGTGGTGGGAGGCCCAGATCGCCAGTTTGTGACGCATCGCCTGTTGCGAAACCTGAGCCTCCGGGATCGGCTGGATCACCTTGTCAT
>QKGH01000434.1 GCA_003250495.1 Marinobacterium sp. | reverse complement strand
GATCCAGTTCGGCTGGCGCTTGTTCAGGAAGGCGTTCAGTCCCTCCTGGCCCTCGGCGCTGACACGGATATCGGCGATGCGCCGGGCGGTATCGTCGATCAGCGGCTGCGCGATCGGCTGCTGGCTGACCGCCTGGATCAGCTGTTTGGCGGCGCTGATCGCCTGCGGGCTGTTGCGGCGCAGCTGGCTCAGCAGGCTCTGACCGATCCCGACGAGCTGCTCGGCGCTGTCGGCCAGCTCGTGCACCAGGCCGAAGCCATGCGCGGTCTCGGCATCGAACGGCTCGGCGCTGAGGAAGTAACGCCGGGCCTGGCGCTCGCCGATGGCGCGGATCACATAGGGGCTGATCACCGCCGGGATCAGGCCGATCTTCACTTCCGACAGGCAGAAGCGGGCGGTGCGGGTGGCGACGACGATGTCACAGCAGGCGGCGAGGCCGACGGCGCCGCCGAACGCGGCACCCTGTACCAGCGCCAGCGTCGGCTTGGGGTAGTGGTTCAGCTGTTGCATCAGCCGCGCCAGTTGGCCGGCATCGTCCAGGTTCTGCTGGTAGCTGTTCTGCACCATCCGCTGCATCCAGGCCAGGTCGGCCCCGGCCGAGAAGTTCTTGCCGTTGGCGCACAGCGCCAGGGCCCGGACCTGCGGATCGGCGGCGGCGCTCTCCAGCGCATCGATGATCTGGCCGATCATCAGGTCGTCGAAGGCGTTGTGCACCTCCGGTCGGTTCAGCGTCAGCCAGGCGACACCCTCGGTGTCGCGGCTCAGTTCAACGTAGTGGGTCATGGGGGTCTCCTTTGCCACCGGCTCACATACGGAACACGCCGAAGCGCGTCTCGAGTTGCGGAGCGTTGAGGGCGGCCGACAACCCCATGGCGATCACTTCGCGGGTCTGTGCCGGGTCGATGACGCCGTCGTCCCACAGGCGGGCCGACGCGTAGTAGGGGTGACCCTGGTGTTCGTAGGTCTCGATGATCGGCCGTTTGAACTCGGCCTCCTCCTCGGCGGACCAGGCTTGCCCCTGGCGCTCCAGACCGTCGCGACGCACCGTGGCCAGCACGCCGGCGGCCTGCTCGCCACCCATCACCGAGATCCGTGCGTTGGGCCACATCCACAGGAAGTTGGGGCTGTAGGCGCGCCCGCACATGCCGTAGTTGCCGGCGCCGAACGAGCCGCCGATCAGTACCGTCAGTTTCGGCACGTTGGCGCAGGCCACGGCGGTGACCATCTTCGCACCGTGCTTGGCGATCCCCTCCGCTTCGGCCTTCTGCCCGACCATGAACCCGGTGATGTTCTGCAGGAACAGCAGCGGGATGTTGCGCTGGCAGCACAGCTCGATGAAGTGCGCGCCTTTCTGCGCCGAATCGCTGAACAGGATGCCGTTGTTGGCGATGATGCCGACCGGATAGCCGTAGATGTGCGCGAAGCCGGTGACCAGCGTGGTGCCGTAAAGCTTCTTGAACTCGTCGAACTCGGAGCCGTCGACGAGACGGGCGATCACCTCGCGGGCATCGTAGGGCTTCTTCAGGTCGGTGCCGACGATGCCGTACAGTTCCTCGGCCGGGTAGAGCGGGGCGACCGGCGGACGCAGGGCCGGGGCCGGTTGTTTACGCCGGTTCAGGTTGGCGATGCAGCTGCGGGCGATCTGCAGCGCATGGGCATCGTTCTCGGCATAGTGATCGGCCACGCCGGAGGTGCGGCAGTGCACATCGGCACCGCCCAGATCCTCGGCGCTGACCACCTCGCCGGTGGCGGCTTTGACCAGCGGCGGCCCGGCCAGGAAGATGGTGCCCTGGTTGCGCACGATGATCGACTCGTCGGCCATCGCCGGCACATAGGCACCGCCGGCGGTGCACAGTCCCATCACCACGGCGATCTGCGGGATCCCCTGGGCGGACATGCGTGCCTGGTTGTAGAAGATGCGGCCAAAGTGATCGCGATCCGGAAACACCTCGTCCTGCTGCGGCAGGTTGGCGCCGCCGGAGTCGACCAGGTAGATGCAGGGCAGGTGGTTACGTTCGGCGATCTCCTGGGCGCGCAGGTGTTTCTTCGCCGTCAGCGGGTAGTAGGTCCCCCCCTTCACGGTGGCGTCGTTGGCGATGATCATGCACTCGACGCCGCTGACCCGGCCGATACCGGTGATGATGCCGGCGGCCGGGACATCGTCGTCGTAAACCCGGTAGGCGGCCAACTGGGACAGTTCGAGGAACGGGGAGCCCTCGTCGAGCAGGGCGTTGATACGTTCGCGCGGCAGCAGTTTGCCGCGCGCCAGGTGGCGCTGCTGGTAATCGCGACCGCCACCGAGTTCGATGGTGGCGACCTTGTCGCGCAGGTCGGCGACGGCCTCCAGCATCGAGGCTTCGTTGCGACGGTACTCGTCGCTACGCGCGTTGATCTTGCTTTGCAAAACGGGCATGGCGTTCTCCCGGAGTGTTGTTCTTATTGGGGGATGCGCAACTTGAGCGGCGGCCGGCCGCATGCGGCCAGCCAGATCCGGCTCAATTGTTCAGGAACAGCTCGCGACCGATCAGCATGCGGCGGATCTCCGAAGTGCCGGCACCGATCTCGTACAGCTTGGCGTCGCGCAGCAGGCGTCCGGTCGGGAACTCGTTGATATAGCCGTTGCCGCCGAGCAGCTGGATCGCGTCCAGTGCCAGCTTGGTGGCATTCTCCGCCGAGTAGAGGATGGCGCCGGCGCAATCCTTGCGGCTGGTCTCGCCGCGCTCGGCGGCCCGGGCCACGGTGTAGATGTACGCCTTGGAGGCGTTCATCAGCGTGTACATGTCGGCCAGCTTGCCCTGTACCAGCTCGAACTCGCCGATCGCCTTGCCGAACTGCTGGCGGTCGCGGGTGTAGGGCACGACGCAGTCCATCGCGGCCTGCATGATCCCCAGCGGCCCGCCGGACAGCACCAGGCGTTCGTAGTCGAGACCGCTCATCAGTACCCGCACGCCGCCGTTCAGCTCACCGAGAATGTTCTCCTTCGGCACCGGGCAGTCCTGGAACACCAGCTCGCAGGTGTTGGAGCCGCGCATGCCGAGCTTGTCCAGTTTCTGGTGGCGCGAGAAGCCGGGGAAGTCGCGTTCGACGATGAAGGCGGTGATACCGCGCGGCCCGGCATGGATATCGGTCTTGGCGTAGATCACATAGGTGTCGGCATCGGGGCCGTTGGTGATCCACATCTTGTTGCCGTTGAGCAGGTAATGGTCGCCGTTGTCGCGGGCGGTCAGCTTCATCGATACCACGTCGGAGCCGGCGTTCGGTTCCGACATCGCCAGTGCGCCGACATGCTCGCCGCTGATCAGCTTCGGCAGGTATTTACGCTTCTGCTCCTCGTTACCGTTACGGTGGATCTGGTTGACGCAGAGGTTGGAGTGGGCGCCGTAGGAGAGGCCCACCGACGCCGAGGCGCGGCTGATCTCCTCCATGGCGATGACATGGGCCAGATAGCCCATCTCGACACCGCCGTACTCCTCCTGCACGGTGATGCCGAGCAACCCCATGTCGCCGAATTTACGCCACAGGTCGGCCGGAAACAGGTTGTCCCGATCGATCTGCTCGGCGCGTGGGGCGATCTCGCGGCTGGCAAAGGTGTTGATCTGCTCGCGCAGCATGTCGAGGGTTTCGCCAAGACCAAAATTGAGGCTGGTGTACTGTGAAATCATCCTTTCCTTCCTGTGTGCATTGCCAGCGGCACCGCCCTGGGGCGGCTTAACTGACTTGTTGTTTTTGTGCTTGCAGTTCTGCCAGGGCTTCCCGGCAGCGGATTTCGGCGTTGTCCAGTTCCACTTGCACCATCGCTATATCTTTCAACTGCTGATCCAGCTCGGCGCGTTTTTGGCTGATGATCTCCAGCAGCAGGTTGAGCTGTTTCTCGCTGCCGCTGAGGGTTTCGTCCCAGAGTGAGAACAGATCCCGGATCTCGGCCAGCGAGAAACCGAGGCGCTTGCCGCGCAGGATCAGCTTCATGCGGACCCGGTCCTGGCTGCTGTAGATCCGGGTCTGACCGCGACGGGTCGGATGCAGCAGCCCCTGGTCCTCGTAGAAGCGGATGCTGCGCGTCGTGACATCGAATTCACTGGCCAGCTCGCCGATGGAATAGCTCTTCTTCTCGCTCATGGTTCTGTTCTGTCCGTCGTTTTTTGCAGGTTAGGGTAAGTTTACGTAAACGTAAAGTATCTGGCGCAGCCTGATTGTCGATATATATCTAGGTGTTAAATTTATTTTGTTAATAATCAATTGGTTAATTTTATACTTTGTATTTTTATAATACTAAAGTCGTAATGGTTAGCCCTTATTTTAGCTGTTTTTGCCGTATCTATGTTTACGTTAACGTAAATGTAAAAATTGGGTGTTAGATCGGGGCTCGGCCGGGCACAGGACAACCTCTCCCGGCCTTTCAGTGCCCGGCGTTACCGTTGCGCATGGCGCGATAGTAGCTCGGCGATATCCCCATCACCTTCTTGAACAGGCGCGAGAAATAGTAGGCATCGCCATAGCCGACGGCGAAGGCCACCTCGCCGATACCGTTATTGGTGGTATCGAGCAGGTGGCAGGCGCGTTCGATCTTGAGCTGGATAAAGCGGTTGATCGGCGTCGAGCCGGTCAGTTCGCGGTAGCGTTTGACGAAATGGTACTTCGACAGGTTGGCGCTGGCCGCCAGGGCGTCCAGCGAGAGCTGCTCGTGCAGGTGGGATTGCATCAGGCTGTGGATCCGCTCCAGGTCCATCCCGACGCCCTGTTCCTGCTGCCGTGCCAGCGGGATCAGCAGCGCAATATGACTCAGGATCTGGCGCAGGCGGTTGGCCGCACAGAGGTAGGCGTCGAGGTTGTAGGTCGATTCGCGCAACTCCAGCAGGGCTTCGAACTCCGCCGTCAGGCGCGAGTGCAGCCCGAGCTGGGTCAGCAGCAGTTCGCCGTGCTGGCGGGGGATCTGCAGGTGGCCGATGAAGGCGGCGGCATCGGTGCCGTCGAAGTGCGCCCAGTAGATGGTCCAGGGATGCTGTTCCAGCGCCTGGTAGTGATGCCCGAACCCTTTCGGCAACAGCAGCAGATCCCCCCGCTGCACGCTGTGGCGCTGTCCCCCGACCTGCAGCAGCCCGGCGCCGTCGATACAGTAGATCAGCAGATGATCGTCATGCCGGGTGCGGCTCATCCGGTGTCCGGCGGCACGGTGGTAGTAGCCCAGCCCCAGCGGATACAGGCCGCGGCTGAGCGGGTGTTCCTGCAACTGCTGGATGCGCCGCTGCGGCACGACGAAGCGGATACTCTCGGGCGGTAACGGCCAGCTGGAGGGGCTGCTCAAGGGCGGAATCCTGTATAAGTGATTTCACTTATGAAAATAACAATATAGTCCATCAGTTCAGCAATATGATCAATCCGCCCGCCGCGGGGGGCGTGATACAACGTCTCTCAACACCTGACACTAATAACGATAACGAGAGGTAAGGTCATGACGACCCCGATAGTCCCCCTGTTGATCGGCGGCGAGCTGGTTCAGAGCGCCTCCACCACCCTGATTCCCGTCACCAACCCGGCCACGCAGGAGATCCTGGCCCGGGTTCCGTTCGCCACCGCGGCCGAGGTAGAGCGTGCCGTATCCGCCGCCAAGAGCGCCTTCGAGAGCTGGAAAGAGACCCCGGTGGGCGAGCGCGCCCGGCTGATGCTGCGCTACCAGGCGCTGCTCAAAGAGCATCATGACGAGATTGCCGAACTGCTGGCGCAGGAGAGCGGCAAGACCTTCGAGGACGCCAAGGGGGATGTCTGGCGCGGCATCGAGGTGGTCGAGCACGCCTGTAACGTCGCCTCGCTGGGGATGGGCGAGACGGTGGAGAACGTGGCGCGCAAGATCGACTGCTACAGCATCACCCAGCCACTGGGGGTCTGCGTCGGTATCACCCCGTTCAACTTCCCGGCGATGATCCCGCTGTGGATGTTCCCGCTGGCGATCGCCTGCGGCAACACCTTCGTGCTGAAACCCTCCGAGCAGGATCCGCTGACGCCGATGCGCCTGGCGCAACTGTTCCAGCAGGCCGGCGCGCCGGCCGGTTTGCTGCAGGTGGTGCACGGCGGCAAGGAGGTGGTGAACCAGCTGCTGAACCATCCCGATACGCCGGCGATCTCCTTCGTCGGTTCGGTGGCGGTGGGTGAGCATATCTACCGTACCGGTACCGCCCAGATGAAACGGGTGCAGGCGTTCGCCGGTGCCAAGAACCATATGGTGGTGATGCCTGACGCCTCGAAAAACCAGGTGCTCAACGCGCTGGCCGGGGCCTCGGTCGGGGCCGCCGGGCAACGCTGCATGGCGATCTCGGTGGCGGTGTTCGTCGGCCGGTCGCGCGACTGGATTCCGGAGCTGCGCGACGCCCTGGCCAAGGTACGTCCGGGGGCCTGGAACGACCCGGCGGCCGGTTACGGCCCGCTGATCAACCCGCAGGCGAAGGAGCGCGTGCTGCGCCTGATCCAGGAGGGCAAGGAGGCCGGTGCCGAGTGCCTGCTCGACGGTACCGAGTGCGTGGTCGACGGCTATCCGGACGGCAACTGGATCGGCCCGACCCTGTTCCGTCAGGTGACCCCGGAGATGTCGATCTACCGCGAAGAGATCTTCGGCCCGGTGCTGATCGCGCTGGAGGTGGATTCGCTGGAGCAGGCGATCGCGCTGATCAATGCCAACCCCTATGGCAACGGAACCTCGATCTTTACCGCCTCCGGGGCCGCGGCGCGCAAGTACCAGCACGAGATCAAGGTGGGCCAGGTCGGCATCAACGTGCCGGTACCGGTGCCGCTGCCGATGTTTTCGTTCACCGGCTGGCGCAAGTCGTTCTACGGCGACCAGCATGCCTACGGCAAGCAGGCGGTGCGCTTCTATACCGAGACCAAGACCGTGACCGCGCGCTGGTTCGAGGAGGATAGCGATACCGGCGTCAACACCACGATCCAGCTCAAGTGAGTTCAACGCCAGCAACCATACAACGACCATAACAACCACCATACGACAACAATAACAACGGGTGTCCGGTCGCGGGAGATGCGGCGGCCGGGCAGGGGGTAGCGAGATGGATTTTGAACTGAACGACGATCAGGTCGCCTTCGCCGACATGGCCCGCGCGTTTGCACAGAAGGAGATGGAGCCGCACGCCGCGCTCTGGGACCAGCAGCAGCTGTTCCCGGTCGACGTGCTGCGCCGGGCCGGCGAGCTGGGATTTATGGGGCTGTACTCGCCGGAGGATGTGGGCGGCCTGGGGTTGAGCCGGCTCGATGCCAGCATCATCTTCGAACAACTGGCGATGGGCTGCACCTCGACCACCGCCTACATCACCATCCACAACATGGTGTGCTGGATGATCGCCAGCTTCGGTAGCGAGGAGACCCGGCAGCACTGGTGCCCGGCGCTGGCCGCCGGCGACAAGCTCGGCTCCTACTGCCTGACCGAGCCCAATGCCGGCTCCGATGCCGCGGCGTTGAAGACCCGGGCCCGGCGCGAAGGCGACCAGTACGTGCTCAACGGCAGCAAGATCTTCATCTCCGGTGCCGGCAGCAGCGATGTGCTGGTGGTGATGGCGCGGACCGGCGGCGACGGGGCGAAGGGGATCTCCGCCTTTGCCGTCGATGCCAAGGCCGACGGCATCAGTTACGGGCGTAAGGAGGAGAAGATGGGCTGGAACAGCCAGCCGACCCGGGCCGTCACCTTCGACGGCGTGCGGGTGCCGGCGTCGGCGCGGCTCGGCGAGGAGGGAGAGGGGTTCGCCATCGCCATGAAGGGGCTCGACGGCGGCCGTATCAACGTGGCCGCCTGCTCGGTGGGTACCGCCCAGGCGGCATTGAACCGGGCCCGCGACTACCTGCACGAGCGCAAGCAGTTCGGCCGCGAACTGGCCCAGTTCCAGGCGCTGCAGTTCTCCCTGGCGGATATGGTGACCGAGCTGGTCGCGGCACGGCAGATGGTGCGCCTGGCCGCGGCCAAACTCGATGCCGGTCATGCCGACCGCACCGCCTACTGTGCGATGGCCAAGCGCTTCGCCACCGACGTCGGCTACCGCGTCGCGGATCAGGCGCTGCAGCTGTTCGGCGGCAACGGCTACATCAAGGAGTACCCGCTGGAACGCTATCTGCGCGACACCCGCGTGCACCGGATCCTGGAGGGCAGTAACGAGATCATGCGCCTGATCGTCGCGCGCCGGGCGCTGCTGCAGGATGCCGCGGAACTGCTTTAAGCGCCGGGGCATCTGGAGCACATCTGGAGTATCCGGGCATAGGGCGCCTGGGATATATAGGGCGCCTGGGACATATGGGGCGCCTGGGGCATATGGAGAGTGGGCTGAGTCTGATGCGCGGTGACGGCGCCGCGGCATGGGACAGCCGGTCGCACGCCCCTGGGGACAGGGATCGTTAGCCATGGCGATCCGCATAGAGCTGAATATCGACCGCGTCTGCCGTGCGCAATCTGAGAGGTGAGTGATGAGCGAAGCACTGATACTGGAACGACAGGGCCATACGGCGGTAATCACGTTGAACAACCCGCCGGCCAACACCTGGACCGCCGACAGCCTGCGGGCACTGAAGAGCACGGTGGAAGCGCTGAACGCCGACCGCGGCGTCTATGCGCTGGTGATCCGCAGCCTGAGCGAGAAGTTCTTCAGCGCCGGGGCGGACCTGAAACTGTTCGCCGACGGCGACCGGGCGGTGGCCCGCGACATGGCGCGCCGCTTCGGCGAGGCGTTCGAGGCCCTGGCGGCGTTTCGTGGCGTATCGATCGCCGCCATCAGCGGCTACGCCATGGGCGGTGGGCTGGAGGTGGCGCTGGCCTGCGATCTGCGGGTGGCCGAGACCCAGGCGCAACTGGCGCTGCCGGAGGCGAAGGTGGGGTTGCTGCCCTGTGCCGGCGGTACCCAGAACCTGACCCGGCTGGTGGGCGAAGGCTGGGCCAAGCGGATGATCCTGTGCGGCGAGCGGATCGACGCCGCGCGGGCGCTGCAGATCGGCCTGGTCGAGGAGCTGGTCGATACCGGGCAGGCCTACGGCCGTGCCCTGGCGCTGGCGCAGCAGGTGGAGCAGCAGAGCCCGATGGCGGTCGCGGCGTGCAAGCGCCTGATCCAGAACAGCCGCAGCCAACCGCTGCAGCAGGGCTATATCCTTGAGCGCGAGCTGTTCGTCGACCTGTTCGATAGCGAGGATCAGCGCGAGGGGGTCAACGCCTTCCTGAATAAACGTACGCCCCAGTGGCAGAACCGTTGATGCGCCGGGGCAAGGACGGCTGCGAACAGCCGGGGAGACAACGATGAGCTGTGTACTGTTTAACGAGTTCGACGTAGGCGCTGGCCAGCGGATCGTCGAGATCAAGCTCAACGCGGAGCGTTCGCTGAACGCGCTGACGCTGGAGATGATCGATCTGATCCAGGCACGGCTGGAGAGCTGCCGCCAGGATGACGGCGTGGTCGCGCTGCTGCTCGACAGCGTCGGCAGCAAGGCGTTCTGCGCCGGTGGCGATGTGGTCAGCCTGTACCGGGCGATGCGCGGCGAGGGGGATGCCGGGTTTCCGGAGGCCTTCTTCACCCGCGAGTATCTGCTCGACTACAGCATCCATACCTATCCGAAGCCGATCCTGTGCTGGGGCAGCGGCATCGTCATGGGCGGCGGCA
>QKGH01000479.1 GCA_003250495.1 Marinobacterium sp. | reverse complement strand
GGGAGGGGTGATGCGGCGCGCGTTATGGCTCGGCGGCTGCGGCCTCAGCAGCCTGCTGGTGTTCGGACTGACCCTGGTGCTGGGATGGCCGCTGGCCGGTTGGCTGGCGCGGATCGAGCTGCCGGAGGAGCTGCAGTTGCAGGGCGCCCATGGTTCGGTGCTGGCCGGGCGGATCGACAGCCTGTCCGGTCCTGGCTGGCGGGTGGATGCGCTGCGCTGGCGGGTAAAGCCGGGTTGGCCGTTGCGGTTACACAGCGAGCTGAACTTTTCCGGTCAGCATTGGCAACTGGAGGCCAGTGGGGTTGGCCCTGGCAGTGGCAGGCCAGTTTGAAGCCGACAACCGAAGCGTTACCGCTGCGGTTCGCTAATGGCCTGGTGCTGTTCGACTGGCAGGGCCAGTGGCAGGGCGAGTTGCAGTTGCAGGGACGTTTTACGCGCTGTCTTGGCACCGGCGGTCGCCTGAGCAGCGACGATCTGGCGCTGACGGCGCCGGTGGCGGCCGAGTTCGGTCAGGTCGAGCTGCAACTGCAGTGCAGCAGTCCGCGCCTGCAACTCGACAGTCGCGGGCCCGGGCATCAACTGAGTTTCACTGCCGATCTGCAGACTCAGCGTAGCCGGCTGCAGGGGCGGATCGCGTCAGACAGTGCACTGGCGCCTCCCGCCGTCGAGCTGGGGCTGCTCAAGGCGGGACAGCAGCAGGTGAAACGGGGCTGGCGCTGGTAACGCGGGGGCCGGGCTCTTCGGTCTGGCCCCGCGTTACCAGCGCCGACTTTTCAGTGCTGAGTCGGGGGGCTCAGTCGGGGTGGAACAGGCTGCCGTCGAGGGCGGCTTTCAGCGTGCGCGCCAGCAACAGCAGCACCACCAGACTGACCAGGGCCAGCGATACCCAGGACAGGGTGGCGTAGAAAGCGCCGCCGATGTGCTGGTAGACGATCTGGGTGGCGATGGAGAACGCCGCCAGCGGGAAGGAGTAGGCCCACCAGGAGACGAAGAACGGGATCCGGGCGAAGTAGCGCCACTGGGTCAGCAACAGCAGCACCAGGAACATCGCCACATAGTACAGCAGGTGGGCGAACGCGTCGGTCTGGCCGCCATGCAGCTGTACCCAGGAGATGAAGCCGACGGCCGGCGGTGCGATCAGGATGAACAGCGTCGGCAGCAGTTTGACCGGCATCGGGTCGTGGAACAGGATGCGGTTGAAGATCAGTGTCTTCAGGATGATCCAGAAGATCAGGCCGACGGAGAAGAAGAACCAGCTGATCTCACTGTAGCCGTGCTGCATGGCGGTGATTGGGACCAGGATGTTGCCCACCACCGGGATGAACCAGGCCGGGGTGCTGTGCACGACCTGGAACTTGGTGTGGTGGATCCACTGCGTCATCACATGCAGCGTGAACAGCAGGTGCATGGCGGCACCGCCGATCAGCAGGATCAGCGACAGCGGGCGCGACAGTTCCAGCGTGGCGATGGAGAACAGCAGCAGGCTGATCGAGAACGCCGGGAAGAAGCTGATCTTGATCGGGTGGGAAAACTCGGCCAGTACCGCCTGCGGATGGCGGATGATCTTCAGCAGGTAGCTGCCGGTCAGCAGCAGCATCAGGCACGCGGCCAGGGTCACCAGCACCTGGCTGACCAGCGGCGAGACGCCGAGGACATGAGCGGCCTTCTGCCAGGCCAACGTCAGGCCGACACTGCCCATGACCATGGAAAATATCGATATCGGCAGGTGTAACAAGCGGGGGGCGGTCGCTGCCGCGCTGGGGGCATGTTCGGACATGGTGGGCTCCATCTATATAAGATATATCTAATATAATGATTGGCGCAGCCGTCGCCAACTCTCAGGGCTGCGTCATTTTGTCCCAGTGTTTAGGTCGGGGTTTATCCCGGTATTTTGTGTGGCATCTATTCCGCTATCGGGGTGGCCGGTTCGGCTTCGCTGATACTGAGGATATCGATGGCAACGGTGGTGATCCGGAAGCGGATATTGAGGCCGTGTAGTGCCAGGCCATAGACCCGTTCCGGATCGCGCTGGTAGGCCGGGCGCGGATCGTAGGTCAGCAGCTCGCCGATCTGCGTAGCCAGCGGCTGCCCCAGGCGTTGGCTATAGGCATCGCAGGCGGCCTGTGCCGCAGCGCTCCAGTGCAGCGGCAGGGTCAGCTTCTCGATCCGGTCCGCCAGGTCGAACTGGGCGTCGGCGATGACGTCGGAATAGGGCAGGTAGGGCTTGATATCGAGGATCGGCGTACCGTCGAGCAGGTCGGCACCGCTGACGTCGAGCAGGATGCGGCCATTCTGCTCGCGTACGCCGAGCAGTCGCACCGGCGACAAGCCGATCGGGTTGGGGCGGAACGGCGAGCGCGACGCGAACACCCCGAGGCGTTTGTTGCCGCCCAGCCGCGGCGGACGCACCAGCGGTTTCCAGCCCTGCTCCGCGGTGGCGCTGAACAGGAACAGCAGCCAGATATGACTGCACCCCTCCAGTCCGCGTACCGCCTCCGGCGAGCCATAGGGCGGCAGCAGTTCCACCGTGGCGGTCAGCGACTGGGTCAGCCCCGGCTGGCGCGGAATGCCGAACTTCTCATCGAAGGCGCTGTGGATAACGCCGATAGGACTCATCTCGATCACATCGCTCATGCCGGCTCCTCCTGGTTGCAGCGGCGCACAGTATAACCCGGCGTCAAGCGCTGAAGGCGTCGTAGAGCAACTTGCTGCCGGTCAGGAACAGCAGCACGAAACAGATGCGGTAGAACCAGGCTTCGCTGATGCGGTGGTGCATCCAGAAACCCAGGCGTACCCCCACCGGCGCCAGCACGGCGAGCGCGGCGGCGGTGCTCAGGTTGGCGCTGGTGAACTGGCCGAGCAGGGCGTAGGGCACCAGCTTCAGGTAGTTGATCGCCGCGAACATGATGATCGTGGTGCCGATATAGACGCTCTTGTCGAGCCGCAGCGGCAGCAGGTAGATGTTCAGCGGCGGCCCGCCGGCATGCACGCTGAAGCTGGTGAAACCGGTAACCAGCCCCCAGAAGCCGCCGCGGCTGACACTGGGCTGGCGCGGCTGCTGGCTGGCCGGGCGCAGCCAGTAGTTCAGCGTGAACAGCACGGCGATGGTGCCGACGATGAACTTCAGGTGCTGGTCGCTGAGGTAGCGGAAACTGAGGGCGCCGATCAGGATGCCGACCAGTGCCGTCGGGATCAGCACCTTCAGCAGGCGGCGGTCGCCCTGGCCGCGAAAGCTCCATAGTCCGACCAGATCCATCAGGCACAGGATCGGCAGCATGATCGCCGCGGCCTGGGCCGGGCTGATCACCAGCGACATCAGCGGTACCGCGAGCAGGCCGAGGCCGCCGCCGAAGCCGCCTTTGGAGATGCCGACGATCAGGATCGCGGGAATCGCGGCGGCATAGAACCAGGGGTCGGTAATCATCCGTGGGGGATATCCTCTGTCAGTGGGCTGCGGTGCTGGATCGGGGTGGTGCTGCTCCAGTGGCTGGAGGCTTTTTCCGCCTGTTCGGCCAGCCGCTGCAGGTGGCTGAGCGCATCGAGCAGCGCCATGCTCTCTTCGGCGGACAGGCGGCCGGAGACCGTGTGTTCGAGCAGGTTCTCCTTCAGGGTCTGGTACTGGTTGTGGATATCGCGCATCAGCTGGTGGCTCTGGTACCCCTGGGTATCGCTGCGCGCCTTGATTTCGGCGATATCGATCAGGCGGATCACCGCCTGCTGGAACTCGCCGATGGCGTTACGGATACCGGTATCCTGCACCTGGGCGAACAGCGGGTGGTACTCCGGTGTCTTCGCCGACAGACGCGCCATCTCGCTGAAGTAGCGCGCCACCCGCAGCGAGATCGGCAGGGTTTCGCTGATCTCCACGTTCAGGTTCTGCCGCGCCAGCTCCTGGTTGAACTCGCTGATCCGGCTGACCAGCTGGTAGACCCCCTGGGCCTGGGCCTCGAGGCGCGTGGTATCGGTATGTTCGGCGCTGATCGCCGCCCGCGCCATCAGGCTGCAATGACGGCTGACCCGCGCCAGCTCACGGTTCATCGCCTCGACCGCCAGCGAGGGGGTGGTCAGGATGTTCTTGTCCAGGTATTTGGGGCGCGCCTCATCCTCGTCCAGGCTGCGGAAACGGCGCAACAGCAGACGCTCCAGGGCGTTGGTAAACGGCCAGATCATCACCACGCCGGTCAGGTTGAACAGGGTGTGGTACAGCGCAAGCAGGATGACCAGGTCGAAGCGCGCCGGGTCCAGCTGGTCCAGCCAGTTGGCGAGCAGGATCAGGAACAGCAGGCCAACGGCACCGGTCTGCAGGTTGAACAGCACATGGGCGGCGGAGATCCGCTTGGCGCTGGGGGTGGCGCCGATCGATGCCATCAGCGCGGTGGTGGTGGTGCCCACGTTGGCGCCGATCACCAGTGCGGCGGCGGCCGACAGTGTGATCGAGCCGGTGTGCACCAGCGACAGCGCGATCGCCATGACCGCCGCCGAGGCCTGCATCAGGAAGGTCATGACGAAGCCGGCCAACACGAACAGCGCCAGCGCCAGCGGACCGTTGCCGATGCTCTCCAGCGGGACCTGGTCCGACAGGCCGACAAAGCTTTCGCGCAGGAAATCGAGGCCGATAAAGAACAGCCCGAAACCGGCCAGCGCGCTGCCGATATGGGGGGTACGGCCGCTGCCGCCGATGGTGCGCAGGCCCATGCCGATACCGATCATCGGCAGCGCGAAGGCGCTGATCTTGACCTTGAAGCCGATCAGCGCCACCAGCCAGCCGGTCATCGTGGTGCCGATGTTGCAGCCGTAGATCACCGCAATCGACTGGCCCAGCGTCAGCAGGCCGGCGTTGACGAAGCCCAGCGTGGCGACGGTCACGGCGCTGGAGGATTGCACCAGTGCGGTGATCAGCGTACCGCTGAGCAGGCCGCGCCATTTGGAGCGGGTGGCCAGCTCCAGGGCGCGCTTCAGCGAGCGCCCGGCGGCTTGTTTGAGGCCGGAGGTCAGTAACTGCATCCCGAGCAGGAACAGGCCGATACCGCCGAACAGCTGCCCCAACATTTCGAAACTCATCTTGTTATTTTCCCTCTGCCCGCACTCATCGAAGGCAGTCTACTCAAGCTTGGTCCGTTCTGCATCTACCTGATATCGGAGAAGAAAATCAGCCAGGCGTGCGTGCCAGAACCCACACGTCGATCTGCTTGGCACCCTGGCGGCGCAGCAACCGGGCCAGTTCGTCGGCGGTGCTGCCGGTGGTCATCACATCGTCGACGATGGCGACGTGGGGCGGCACCGGGCCAAGGCAGGCAAAGCTGTCGCGCAGGTTGGCCTGGCGTTCGGCGCGACCGAGGTCGGCCTGGTGCGAGGTGTTGCGGGTCTTGCGCAGGAGCCGGTCGTGGTACGGGATGGCGAGTTCCCGCGCGAGAATCTCCGCGATCAGCGCGGCCTGATTGAAGCCGCGCCGGAACAGTTGCCAGGGGTGCATAGGTACCGGCAGCAGCAGTTGCGGTTTCTGTTCCAGGCGGTCGGCGATCAGCTCGGCCAGGGTGGCGCCAAGCCAGCCCAGGGCGGCGGGGCGGCGCTGGTACTTGATCGTCGGTAACAGCTCGGTGAGCGGAAAGCGGTAGGTAAAGGCGGCGAGGGTGCGGTCGAACGCCGGTGGGTGCTGCTGGCAGCGCGCGCAGTGGACGTGCAGGTCGGCGATCAGCGGCTCGGCGCAGCGGGGGCAACCGCCGAGCAACCAGGGCAGGTCGGCGTGGCAGCCCTCGCACAGGCCGTGCCGGGCGGCCGGATGGAGCCGGCACAGCAGACAGGTTTGGTTATTAAATAATCCATAGTCAACTCTGTGTTTTTTCATAAGTTGACAGTTGCCTCTGTCAGTTTATGATGCCTGTCACACTCCGCGCCGCGCGGGTACGGCGGACAGGGTAACTCTCTCACCGAATCTTCAGCTTTGGATAACAGGGGACGCAGCGCAATGCAAACAGGCAACGGGGTACGCAACGACTGGAGCGAGCAGGAGGTCAGGGCGCTGTTCGAGCTGCCGTTCAACGATCTGTTGTTCCAGGCCCAGACGATACACCGGGCGAATTTCGATCCCAACCAGGTGCAGGTTAGCACCCTGTTGTCGATCAAGACCGGCTCCTGCCCGGAGGATTGCAAATACTGCCCGCAGAGCGCCCATTACGATACCGGGCTGGAGAAGCAGCGGCTGATGGAGGTCGAGGCGGTGCTGGCCAAGGCGCAGCAGGCCAAAGCCGCCGGCTCCACCCGTTTCTGCATGGGTGCCGCCTGGAAACATCCCAGCGATCGCGATATGCCCCATGTGCTGGCGATGGTCAAAGGGGTCAAGGCGCTGGGGCTCGAGACCTGCATGACCCTGGGGATGCTCAAGGAGAGCCAGGCACAGCAGCTGGCCGAGGCGGGCCTCGATTACTACAACCACAACCTGGATACCTCGCCCGAGTTCTACGACAAGATCATCACCACCCGCACCTACCAGGACCGTCTCGATACGCTGGGTCATGTGCGCGATGCCGGTATGAAGATCTGCAGCGGCGGCATCCTCGGTATGGGCGAAACGGCCAAGGACCGCATCGGCCTGCTGCTGCAACTGGCCAACCTGCCGCAGCAGCCGGAGTCGGTGCCGATCAACATGCTGGTCAAGGTGGCCGGTACGCCGCTGGAGCAGGTCGAGGATCTGGATCCGCTGGAGTTCATCCGCATGATCGCCGTGGCGCGTATCCTGATGCCGAAATCCCATGTGCGCCTGTCCGCCGGGCGCGAGCAGATGTCGGACGAGCTGCAGGCGATGGCGTTCTTCGCCGGCGCCAATTCGATCTTCTACGGCGAATGTCTGCTGACCACGCCGAACCCGGAATCCCACCGCGACCTGCAGCTGTTCAAGCGTTTGGGGATCAATCCGGAGCAGCGCATCGAAGAGTCGGATGCGGCCCAGCAGCAGGCGATCGTGCGCGAGATCCAGGCGCAGCAGGACGATGCGCTGTTCTATTCGGCCAGCTGAAGCATGAGTTTCGATGAGCTGCAGGCGTCACTGCAACAGCGCCGCGACGCCGACCTGTACCGGGTGCGCCGGACCCTGGAGTCCGCCCAGGGCCCCGAGGTACGGGTCGATGGGCGCGACTATCTGGGGTTCTGCTCCAACGACTATCTCGGCCTCGCCAGCGATCCGCGCCTGAAGCAGGCGATGATCGAGGGGGTGGAGCGGTTTGGCGTCGGTGGCGGCGCCTCCCATCTGGTGCTGGGCCACAGCGAGGCGCACCACGCGCTGGAGCAAGCGCTGGCCGAGTTCACCGGACGCCCCCGGGTGCTGTTGTTCTCCACCGGTTACATGGCCAATCTTGGTACCATCGGCGCGCTGCTCGACAAACAGGATGCGGTGTTCGAGGACCGCCTCAACCACGCCTCGCTGCTCGACGGCGGCCTGCTCAGCGGTGCCCGTTTCCAGCGCTACCTGCATAACGACGCCGCCAGCCTGCAGCAGCGCCTGCAGCGCACCGAGGCGCGGCGCAAGCTGGTGGTCAGCGACGGCGTGTTCAGCATGGACGGCGATATCGCCGACCTGCCCGCGCTGAGTCGCGCGACCCGGGCCGAAGGGGCCTGGCTGATGGTCGACGATGCCCACGGTTTCGGCTGTCTCGGGGCGAGCGGCGGCGGCTGTGTCGAACAGTTCGGTCTCGATCTGGAGCAGGTGCCGGTACTGATCGGCACCCTGGGCAAGGCGTTCGGTACCGCCGGCGCTTTCGTCGCCGGCAGTGAGACGCTGATCGAAACGCTGATCCAGTACGCCCGACCCTACATCTATACCACCAGCATGCCGCCGGCGGTGGCCTGGGCCACGCTGACCAGTCTGCAACTGGTGCAGCGCGAGGGCTGGCGCCGCGAACACCTGGGCCTGCTGATCGAACGTTTCCGCAGCGGTGCGCAGCGTCTAGGGTACCAGTTGATGCCATCGTCGACGCCGATCCAGCCGATCCTGATCGGCGATGCCGGGCAGGCGATGGCGATCAGCCGGGCGCTGGAGCAGCGCGGTATCTTCGTCGGCGCGATCCGGCCGCCGACGGTGCCGGCCGGTACCGCCCGCCTGCGCGTGACCCTGAGCGCGAGCCATAGCGAAGCGCAGGTCGATCGCCTGCTGCAGGCGCTGGACGAGGTCAGGGAGATGCTCCGATGAGTTTGCATGTAGAACAGTGCGGCCAGGGGCCCGAGCTGGTGCTGCTGCACGGCTGGGGCAGTTCCAGCGCGATCTGGGATGCTATCCGCGACGCGTTGGCGGCGCGGTTCCGGCTGACCCTGGTCGATCTGCCGGGGCTGGGCCGCTCCCGCGCGTTGCCGGACACCAGCCTGGATGCCATCGTCGATGCCCTGCTGCCCAGGGTGCCGGCGCGGGCGATCTGGCTGGGCTGGTCCCTCGGCGGGCTGGTAGCGACCCGTGCCGCCGTGCGGGCGCCGTATCGGGTCAGCGGGCTGGTTACGCTGGCCTCCAACCCCTGCTTCGTGCAACGTGACGACTGGTCCTGCGCGATGGAGCCCGCGGTGTTCGACGCCTTCGTCGACGCCTGCCGGGAGCAACCGCAGCGTACCCTGGGCCGCTTTACCGCGCTGCAGACCCAGGGCAGTAGTAATGCCCGTGCCGAGCTGAAGCAACTGAAGGCGGCGCTGGCCGTTGCCGAGATCGACGATGCGGGGTTGCAGGCAACGCTGGCACTGCTGCAACAGGATGGCCGCGCCACGTTGGCCCAGGTGCGGCAACCCAGTCTGCATCTTCTGGGTGCCGAAGACGCACTGGTGCCGCCGACCTTGGCGCCGGGGTTGGCCCGGTTGCAGCCCGAGGCGGAGGTCGAGGTGTATCCGAACGCGGCACACCTGCCGTTTCTGACCGAGAGCGGACGTTTCATTGCACAACTGGTCAGCTTCGCCGACTGGGTCGCCGCGCAGGAGCAGGCGTTGGCAGGTGGCGTATGATGGCGTTGCGGGACAAGCGCCTGGTCGCGCAGGCGTTCAGCCGGGCCGCCCCCAGCTACGACAGCGTGGCGGCGTTACAGCGTTCCGTCGCCGATACGCTGTTGAGTTGGCTGCCGTTGGCGCCGCCGCAGCGGCTGATCGACCTCGGCAGCGGTACCGGCTATGCCACCCCGCAGCTGCGACAGCGTTATGCCGAAGCCGGCCTGATCAGTCTCGATCTGGCCGAGGGGATGTTGCAGTATGCCCGCGTTCATCGCGAGGCTCGGGCCGACCTCTCGATCTGCGCCGATGCCGAGGCGCTGCCGTTTGCCGCTGGCTCGGTGGATCTGATCTTCTCCAGTCTCGCCATCCAGTGGTGCGAACGGCCGCAGCGGCTGTTCGCCGAGGTGGCGCGCGTGCTGCGCCCGGGGGGGCGCTTTATCGTCGCCACGCTGGGGCCCGCGACCCTCGATGAGTTGCGCCAGGCCTGGGCCGCGGTGGATGACGATATCCACGTCAACAGCTTCGTGCCGCTGGCGTCGCTGCGTGCCTGCACGGCAGGCGCCCCCTTGACCGCGGCGCGGGAGCTGTGTGAAATCCGCCAACTCGAATATGACCGGCTCAATGAGCTGATGCACGAGTTGAAGGCGCTCGGCGCGCACAATGTGAATCCGCGGCGTCAGCAGGGGCTGGGTGGTCCGGCCAGGTTGCGTACCCTGGCTAAGGCCTACGAGCGTTTCCGCCTGCCCAACGGCCGCTTGCCGGCCAGTTACGAGCTTTATTTCCTGGAGTGGATCAGGGACCAATGAAACAGATCTTTTTGATGCCGGCAAGACCGTGATAACGGCGGGCCTGTTGCAAGCGGGCAACGAGCGTGGCCTGCGCACGATAGGCCTGAAGCCGGTGGCGGCGGGCTGCGAACCGCATGAGCAGGGGCTGTGTAACGCCGATGCGCTGACGTTGCAGAGTACCGCCAGCGTCCGTTTGGGCTATCAGCAGGTCAACCCCATCGCACTGGAGCAACCGATGGCGCCGCACCTGGCGGCGCTGCGGGAGAATCGGCGCCTGGATGCCGAGCGTGTCGTCGCTTTCTGTCGCGGTTCGTTGATGCAGCCGGCGGACCTGGTGCTGATAGAGGGCGCCGGTGGCTGGCGGGTACCGCTGAACCAGCGCGAAACCCTGGCACGGGTGCCGCAGTTGCTGGAGATCCCGGTGATCCTGGTGGTGGGGATGAAACTGGGCTGCATCAATCATGCGCTGCTGACCGCCGAAGCGGTGGCGCGCGATGGTCTGCGCCTGGCCGGCTGGGTGGCGAACGTCATCGATCCGCAGATGACGGCACTGGAGGAGAATATCGACTCGATCCGCGCCTGCCTGCGGGCACCGCTGCTGGGGGTCGTGCCGCGACTCGAGGATCCCGGCGTCGAGGCTGTGGCCAAACATCTCGATCTGGATCTGTTGCTGGGCGCCGGCGAAAGTTGACGCTGCGCAGCAGGGCGTGAACAAAAAGTGAACAGCGGCCTCCGGCGCGCTATACTGTCGCTGATTTGATCGAGTCGGCGGGTCGATCCCGCCGATCCCTGTCGCAATGGGGTGTTTTATGAATGTAATCGCAGCGCAAAACAGCGGTATGTACAGCCCGCGCAGTACCCAGGATGGGGTGCAGAAGGCTGCCAGCGACATGCAGGGTAGCGGTCGGCCGCAGGATGCCGCTCTGGCCAGTGGTCGCGAGACCAATCCGTCGCTGAAAGA
>QKGH01000067.1 GCA_003250495.1 Marinobacterium sp. | reverse complement strand
GGCCGATCTGGCGCGCGCGGTAGGGACCAAACGGCTGCCCTTCGATCAGCAACTCGAACGCCTGGCGCTGGCCGAGGCGCTGGGTCAGCAGCAGGCTGCTGCCCCCCTCCGGCACCAGTCCCAGTTTGACGAACGGCATCTGGCAGCGCAGCGTCTCGCTGGCGATCACCAGGTCGCAGTGCAACAGCAGCGTGGTGCCGATGCCGACCGCGTCGCCCTGCACCGCGGCCAGCAGCGGTTTGGGAAAGTCCACCAGGGTGTGCAGGAAACGCACGATGACCCCGAGCCGATCGCTCTCCAACCCCATGGCGAGGAAGTCGGCGATATCGTTGCCGGCGCAGAAACTCTCCCCTTCGCCGCTGAGAATCACCGCACGCACCCTGGCATCCTCCGCCGCCAGCTCCAGCTGCTCGACCAGTGTTTCGTACATCAGCAGGGTCAGGGCGTTTTTCTTCTGCGGCCGGTTCAGGCGCAGCTCTATCAGCCCGTCGGCCGGGCGCAGGATATCGATCATGCGTCACCTCCGACTTCGATGAACGCCTGGTTGGCGGCGGCAAACCCTTGCGTCGCCTCGATGAACTCGGCGCGCAGCCGCTCGATCAGCTCCACCACCGGCGGCTGTTGGTCGTGGATTGCACCGACCCCCTGTCCGGCGGACCAGATATCCTTCCACGCCTTGGCTTCATCCTGCAGCGACTTGAGCCCATCTCCCTCGTCAGCGGCGCTGGGATCGAGCCCCGCCCGGTCCAGGCTCGGACGCAGGAAGTTGGCCGGGATGCCGGACACCTTGGGTGTGTAAAAAACGTCGGCGGCGCGGCTGTCGCAGATCATCTGCTTGTACTCGGCGCTGGCGCGGCTTTCCTGAGTGTTGATGAAACGGCTGCCGGCGTAGGCCAGGTCGGCGCCCAGCATCCGCGCCGTGGCGATATCGCGGCCGCTGGAGATACAGCCGGAGAGCAGCACGGTGCCGCTGAAGAACTGGCGGATCTCGGCCACCAGGGCGAACGGACTCAGCGTGCCGGCATGGCCTCCGGCCCCGGCGCAGACTGCGATCAAGCCGTCGACGCCGGCCTCGGCCGCCTTCTGCGCATGACGCAGCGTGGTCACGTCGTGGAACACCAGCCCGCCGTAGCTGTGCACCGCATCGACCACCTCACGCACCGCGCCGAGGGAGGTGATCACCAGCGGCACCCGGTGGCGCACGATCAGCTCCAGGTCCTGCTGCAACCGCGTATTGCTCTTGTGCACGATCAGGTTGACGCCGAACGGCGCCGCCTGCGGAGCACCCGCCAGCGCGCTCTCGATCTGGTCGAGCCACTGCGCAAAACCCTCGCTGCTGCGCTGGTTCAGCGCCGGGAAGGTGCCGACGACACCGGCTTTGCAGGTTTCGATCACCAGCTCCGGACCGGAGACCAGGAACATCGGCGCGGCCACTAGCGGCAGACGCAGGCGCCCATTGAAGGCGTGGGGTAGGCTCATCGTTACACTCCATCGTTCGGGCCGCAGGCGCCGCCCGGCTAGTATCGGTTTTCGTTAGCGGTTATCCGTTCCGCGCCGCTGCTGCAGCGCGCGAAAATAGTCGGCGGCCGGGGAATCGTCCGCCGCAGTATCCTGATCGTCGGCCGCTTCCGCGCCGCTATCGACCGGCTGCAGCTCCGGCTCCGGCTGGTACAGATGGGGAATATAGCGCTTGATCGTCTCCCCGTGCTGCGACCAGCCGTGACAGCTGTTCAGCATGACACGGGAGGCCAGCTCCATGATCTCCTCCTTCTCCCCCGGCCAGAGCGTCTGCACCGCCGTGGTCGCCAATGGCGGCAGCAGCTCGTTGAGGTGGGTACAGCCCTTGATACCGCCGAGCAGCTCCTTGGCGCGGCGGTGCCAGCCGGGACCGATGCGGGTCCCCTCCAACTGACGGAAGGCGTCGGCGATGGCCGGGCAGGTGCGGAACGGCGAGGCATCGATACTGGCCTCGACCCGATGGATAAGGCACTCGCCGTCGATGGTCAGCCGCATCCACATGTCGTGGAACGGCTCGCCGGCGCTGACGTAGCCACCGCGCTCGGCGTTATCCACATCGCGGCTCTTCACGTCGGTCATGCGGGCCTCGATATCGAACAGGCCGTCGTGACGCAGAAAGCCCTGGCAGTGGACCTGGCGCGTGTGCAGCATCTGGCGACGCTCCGGTTTGGATAGAGGCATGGCGCTCTCCTGTAACTCGTGGTCAGGCGGCGTGCTGGCCGCCCCCTTTCAGGGCCCGGCGCAGCACCTTGCCGACATTGCTCTTGGGCAGTTGATCGACGAACTCGATCACCTTCGGCACCTTGTAACGGGTCAGCCGTTCCCGACACCAGTCGCGGATCGCCTCCTCGTCGAGGTTGTCGTCGCTGCGCACCACCACCAGTTTCACCACCTCACCGCAGACCGGATCGGCGATGACGATCGCGGCACACTCGACGATACCGGGGTGGGCGGTGGCCACATCCTCGACCTCGTTGGGGTAGACGTTGAAACCGGAGACGATGATCAGGTCCTTGGCGCGG
>QKGH01000119.1 GCA_003250495.1 Marinobacterium sp. | reverse complement strand
CATTGCCGTACCAGCGACCCGGACATCTATGCCGCCGGCGATGCGGTCGCCTTCGTGCATCCGCTGTACGGGCGCAAGGTGCGCCTGGAGTCGGTGCAGAATGCGGTCGACCAGGCCAAGCTCGTCGCCGCGGATATCCTCGGCCAGGGGGAGGAGGCGTACGACGCCGTACCCTGGTTCTGGTCCGACCAGTACGACATCAAGCTGCAGATGGCCGGGCTGCACGACGGCTACGATCAGGTGGTGTGGCGCGGCAGCGCGGAGCAGGGACGTTTCTCGCTGTTCTACTATCGTGCCGGGGAGCTGATCGCGGTGCACTCGGTCAACAAGCCGGCCGATCACATGGCGGCGCGTAAGCTGCTGGCGGCAAAAATTTCGCCCACTGCGGAACAAGTCGCCGATGAGGCACTCAAATTGAACGACCTGCTAAAACAGGTCTGAGCCAACCCCTTCGACTAAAGCGAAAGCCCCCTGTGGGGGCTTTTGCACTCTGCGTCCAAAGATTGCACTATCTGTATATTATCGGCGCCACCCTCCTGAGATATTGGCAGCACCCTTACAAAATAATAATGAGGCCGCTGTTAATATGAAAAAAATCAACAAACTGGCACTGGCTGTCCTGGCTGCCAGCCTCTCCTCTTACGTTTCCGCTGTCGAACTGGGTGAGTTCAACGGCACGACCTTCAGTGTTGGTGGCTACCTCAAAGCTGAAGGGATCTTCTCTCAGCCGGATGTTGACGGCCTGGATAACACCTTCGACGGCAGCGCACGTCAGTCCCGCATCAACTTTGGCGCCGCCAAAGAGGTCGAGGGTCACAAGATCAAAGGCTTCGTGGAAGGCGATTTCTGGGGTGGTTCCAACAGCTACGACTGGCGCCTGCGTCACGCCTACCTGACCGTGGACAACCTGACCGTGGGTCAGACCTGGAACGGCCAGTTCTGGGCGACCGCACCGTTCGATTCCGAGCTGATCGACTTCTTCAACCAGGGTTTCGGTACCATCGCCGGTAACGGTGCCGTGGTGCGTCGCGATCTGGAACTGCATTACCAGATGGGCGACTTCCGCCTGACCCTGCAGGATCCGATCTACACCGATGCGGATACCCCGGACCTGGTGGTGAACTACGCCAAGCGTTTCGAGGGCGGCCATGCCGTCAGCATCGCGCTGACCGGTCGTGACGTCGAAACCGACACGGTTAGCAACGATTCCGAGTACGGTGTGGCGCTGTCCGTGGCCGGTAAGCTGAGCCTGGGCGCGACTACGCTGACCGCCAGTGTGTTCAGCGGTGAAGGTCAGGCAGTTTACGCCGGCTACGGTTACTACGGTGCCAAAGGGGCGTCGACCTCCGACGTCAACGCCGATGGCGACCTGATCACCACCACCGGTTTCGCGGTCGGTGTGGGTCACAAGTTTAACGACAAGCTGCGCGGCACCATCCGCTACGGCGAAGTCAGCCCGGACGAAGTAGCTACTGGCCTGGATGACACCATGTCGCTGACCTCGGTAAACCTGATCTACACCTACCTGCCGGGCCTGGAGTTCGGTGTGGAGTGGCGTGACCAGAGCCAGACCAGCCGTCCGAGTTCAGCATTCGACAACAGCTCTCGCCGCAACGAAGGCCAGCAGATCGAGCTGATGGCGATGTACAAGTTCTAACCGGATAGAACTGAGGCTGACAACCCGGGTAACCCCCTTCCCCGGGTTGTCTTTTTGCCTTGCCGGCGCCGCTTTCGTCCGCAGCTGCCAGATTCCATTCCCGCCTTGGCGTTTAACGTTACAGCCCCGGATCGACTCTTCTCGAACCGCTATCCGTTAGCGATAACGGCCCCTTGGATAGCCCCTCTTAGATAGCCCCTAGATAGCCATCCCTTAGCCATCCCTTAACTAGCCGCCGGTTAGATCGCCCGTCGAAAGGTGTGGGAGGGGAGTTCGCCGAAGTAGTCCATATATTGGCGCGAGAAGCGTCCCAGGTTGGTGAAACCGTAGCCGATGGCGACCTCGGTGACGTTGCGGACACGCTCCTTTTTCAGCAGTTCGTCGTAGATGAACTCCAGCTTGATGCGGATCACGTAGGCGCCGGGGCTGATATCGAGCTCGCGCTCGAACAGGTTGTAGATCGTCTTTTTGCTGACCCCGCACAGCGCCGCCAGCGTATCGGCGGAGATCTTCTCCCGCGGGTGCTCCATGATGTATTGGCGGATCTTCTCGACCATCGGGTTCCGGCTCGGTTTCAACGTGTGAAAGCGGGTCAGGTTGTTGTCGAAGGTGGTCAGCAGCAGGTGGCTGAGGATGCGCCGGTAGTGCTCCTCCAGCTGCTCCGAGCCCTGGTGGTCGTACTCGTCGGTCAGGGCGTTGACGATGTGGGCCAGGGTGCCGGTGGCGGCCACCGACAGCACCCGGCGTCGGAATACGATCCCCTCCTCGGGCAGGCGGTAGCCGAAGCTGACGGCGTCGGCGTGCAACTGCTCGGCGGAGATGCGGATGATCACCTTGCGACAGTCGGCGTCGTACAGCACTTTCAGTGGGCAGCGCTGGTTGATCACCCCGGCTTCGCCGGCGTTCAGTACCAGGTCGCGGTCCGGATAGCGCAGGATGCCGCGGCCGTTCAGGACCAGTTGGAAGTGGTAGAAGGTCTCCTTGCCCGACGGGGTGATCTCGGCGTGACAGCCGAAGCTCAGGGTCAGGATGTCGAGCTTGCCGAGCGAGCGGTAGTGGAGGAAGGCGCGGTTGCCAGTGCGGCGGCTGGCGGTGAACAGTTTCAGGCCTTTGGCCCCGAAGCGTCGGTGGATGAACGCATGGACCTCGTGCGGGTCAGCATTAAGCAGCTGCAAGGGTTGTGGTTGCGTGACCATGTTGGGTATCCCAAGTCGTTATAGTTTTAATCGAGGGAGTGCTCCGACCTGTTTCCGATCGGTTACATGTTTCTACCTTGCCTGGAGGCAGGGATCAAATCCGTTGTGTCATTGAAGCGATAAGATTTTGGCATAGGGCAAACTGCGCCGGCTAGGGGCCGGCGCAGGGCGACGCTCAGTGCGACAGGAAGTCGACGACCATGCGGTTGAACTTGTCGGCGTGTTCCCACTGTGCCCAATGGCCGCAACGGTTGAAGATGTGCAGCTCGGAGTTGGGGATGCCGGCGATCAGGCGCAGGCCGGTGTCCATCGGCACGAAACGGTCGTTGCGGCCCCAGATCACCAGGGTTTCGGCCTGGATCTCGGCCAGGCGCGGGCTGAAGTCCGGGAACTGTTTCGGGTTGGCTTCCAGGCTCTTAACGAAGTTTTCCAGGTGATCGCGACGCGACAGCATGTTGTCGAGGCGGGTCTGGAACAGGGCTTCGGTCAGGTCGCTGGTGTCGAACACGAACACCGCCATCATCTTTTTCAGGTTGTCGATGGTCGGTTCGCGATACAGCCCCTGCAGCAGCTTGATCCCTTCCGCCGGCATCGGCGTGAACAGGCTGGCACCGCCGGTGCCGCCGCCCATCAGTACCAGCTTGCCGACCCGCTCCGGGTTGGCCAGGGCGAAGGCCACGGTGCTGTGACCGCCCATGGAGTTACCGAGGAAGTGGGCTTTGTCGATGCCGAGGCCATCCAGTACACCCTTGACGATACGGCCGTTCAGGTCGGAACGGGAACCGGTGCAGACGATGGAATCGCTCTTGCTCCAGCCCGGGCAGTCGATCAGCAGGACCCGGTAGCCGGCGTCGACCAGCGGTTCCACGTTGCGGTTGAAGTTGGCCCAGCCGCTGGCGCCGGGACCGGAACCGTGCAGCATGACGACCACTTCGCCTTCACCGGCATCGTTGTAATGGATCTTCAGCGCCTGCTCACCCTCGGTGACGGTGATGAAACGGCTGGTGGAAGCTTCGGTCAGTGTGGTTGAACTCATCGGGAATCTCCTTATCGTGCATCGCGCCCGGCACCCGTTGGACCGGGGACTCTAAAGCAGATAACCCCGGCAGGGCCGGGGTCGGTAGTTATGGTATCAGTTCCGCGGCCGCGTCATTGCGGTACATGGCGGAACGCGCCGTTCAGGTAGATCAACGCTTCGCCGTCGTCGCGCTCGCAGGTCGACAACACTTCGCACAGGAAGGCGTGGTGGGTGCTCTCGTCGAACACCTTGACCACCCGGCAATCGAAGTTGGCCAGGGCGCCATCCAGGCTTGGTGCGCCGCTGATCAGGTGGCGCCAGCTGCCATAGTCGAAACGCTCGTCGCCGTGTACATCCTTGATCATACCGGCGAAGGCCTTGGCGACCTCCTCCTGGTCGGAGGCGAGGACGTTGACGCACAGTGCGCCGCTGTCGAGGATCAGGTCGGCCGCGGCCACGTTCTTGTTGACGAACACCACCAGGCGCGGCGGCTCGGCGGTGACCGAGCAGACCGCGGTGGCGGTCAGGCCGGCCTTGGCGTTGCCGTGGGCGGCGCTGATGATGGTGACGCCGACGGCGAAGTGGCGCATGCCGTAGCGGTGGTCGTCGGCGCTGACGGTCGGCAGGGCGCCGAGCTCGGCGTTCGGGGTCCAGTCAAGGCGCTGGTTGATATCCTGGGACATGCTGTTGGCTCCTTCTTATGCCTTGGGCTTGATGCCGAACGGGTTCGGCTGCGGCAGCTCCGCGCCCAGCATCTGGCCGCCCAGCAACTCGCCGATGTTGTCCTGGTTCTGGGTGATGTGGTTGGCACCGACCAGGATGTCGCGCAGCTGGCGCTGCATCGGGTTGTTCAGCCAGACGCCGCGGGTCGAGGTCTTCTTGAAGATCATGTGCGCCGCTTCGAAGCATTCGCCGCCGGTGAACTGGTTGGTGGCGAAGTGGCGGATACGCACCTCGTCCGGCACCAGCTCGCCCTTGGCGGCATAGCCGTAGGCTTCGTCGGTGTTCATCAGGATCCGCGCGCTGCAGGCGGTGATCTTGGCGAAGGCCTCACCGAGCTTGCCGCGGATGAACGGGTCCTTGGTGGCGGCGCCGACGGCCTGGTTGATGTTCTGGCGCGGGATCATGTGCTCGATGTACAGGTCCGCCATACCGCGGGCCATGCCGACAATAACGGAGGAGACCGCGGCGTAGAAGGTGTAGAAAAACGGTACCTTGTACAGGTTCTCGACCTCGCCGTGGGTCTCCTCGCCATAGGCGCCGATCACGTGGCTGCGGTAGTCCGGCACGAACACTTCGTTGATCAGCAGCTTCTTGCTACCGGTGCCGGCCAGGCCGACCACGTACCAGTCGTCCTCGATCTCGAAGTCGCTGCGCTGCACCCAGAAGGAACGGAATACGATCTCGCCATTGCCATCATCGACGCGGCCGCCAAGGAAGGCACCGCCTTCGGCATGGTCACAGCCGCTGGAGGTCAGCCACTGGCCGTTCAGGATGTAGCCGCCTTCGACCTTCTTGACGGTACCGAACGGCGCGTAGGAGGAGGAGACCAGCTTGGTGTTGTCTTCGCCCCACAGCTCGTCGCCGCAACGCGGATCGAGCAGACCGACTTCGAACGGGTGTACCCCCAGTACCATGACGTTCCAGGCGCTGGACGGGCAGCCGCGGGCCAGCTCCATCAGTACCCGGTTCAGTACGTTCGGGCTCATCTCGTAGCCGCCCCAGCGCTTGGGCTGCAGGATCTTGAAGAAACCGGCCTCCTTGAACGCCTGGATGGTTTCCACCGGCACCATGCGCGCCTTCTCGCAGGCCTCGGCCCGCTCGCGCAGCATAGGGATCATCGCCTCGGCGCGTTTTACGATTTCGTCTTCGGTCGGTATCTGCATAGCAATAGAGTTCATTGATACATCTCCTGGGTGATGTCGTTTCTTATTAGTGGCAGGTCGTCGGGTTGGGCTGGCTTCAGACCTGCTCGGCGCTGACCACGCCGTAACCGGCGATCCATTCGTTGATCGGGCGGTAGTAATCCTTCTGTGCACGGTAGGGGCCGCAGGCCGCCATCGCGGCGAATGCGGCGACCCAGGTGCGCACCTCGTGGGTGGAGCGCCCGGCCTGGTCGGAGATCTCCTGGATATTGAAGTCGTCCACCGCCTCCAGCGGACCCTCCACCAGCAGCTCGATGAACGCTTCATCCCACTCGACGTTCAGCGGGCATTGCGGCGACGCCGGGGTACCGTAGATCTTGCCGGCGGCGACGGTGCGCGCTTCGCGGGCGGCGCGCGCTTCCGGTGTCGGGTTACGTCCCTGGATCAGGAAGTTGGCGATCTCGTCCGGGGCGTCAGCCAGCAAAGGTACCGGCGGTTCGTGGGACAGGCCGCCGGTGGCCAGGATCAGCACGCGCTTGTTCAGTCCGGCCAGCCAGCGACCGACCGCCTCGCCGAGTTTGCGTACCCGGCGGTAGGGGGCGAAGGGCGGTGCCACGGAGTTGATGATGATCGGGATCACCGGGTAGCGGGTCAGGCTGCCGGTCATCTCTTCGAGGGTCTGGGTACAGCCGTGATCCACCTGCAGTTTGTGCGACAGGGCGATATCGACATCGCTGTTCAGGATCTGCTTGTCCAGCTCCAGCGCCAGATCGCGCGGGATCGACAGCGGGCCGGGCAGGGTACCGTAGTCAGCCACCGATTCCGCTGCAGTCGCAATCACAAAAGGGGGCATCAGGTCGTAGAACAGGCCGTTGTAGTGGTCGGGTGCGAACACGACGATCAGCTCCGGATCGAACGCCTCCACATCGGCACGGCCAGCAGCCAGGATCGCATCCACTTCGGCCGTGATGTCGGCACCGGGGTCGTTAAGTCCACGCAGAGGGGTATGCGACAGACATTTCAGCTTTATACTCATTTAAGATCCCTCGTTGTTTTTATATATAAACAAGGATTTTAAGAGATGAATAAAGTGAGCCAGCGAATCAATGTTAGTGACTGACGGCGATATTGGTTCTAGTAAAGGTTTCCTTTTATAAAACCAAATCACTTAATTCGTTTTTATTTAATCGAGCGTGGGGTGGATTCTGTATAGGGGGTGGGTGTACATCAAGAAAAATCAGCCGTTATGTGCACAGGGTGCACAGTGGCTGAGGGGGACTGGCGATTAGGGCCGGGGTGCAGGCGGTGGCGTGGGCGCGGCTCGACTAGCTACTCAGGCGCGGCTTAACTGTCGTTGCTGACGCGGCGCTCGATGATGTCGACCACCCGCTGCATCGCCGGCAGATAGCGGCGTGCGGCTTCCTCTATCGTCATCGCATCGGCGATGTAGACCAGGTTCAGACAGCCGAGCACGCGCTGCGCGCTACGGATCGGCAGCGCGATGGCCGCGATCCGTCCCTCTTCGCCCCAGTCGCGGAAGTTGGAGCCGTAGCCGGCCTGGCGGGTACGCCGGACCAGCGCCTCGATATACTCGGGGTCGCGCGCCAGCTTGGCTTCCGGCGTGTCGCGCGACGCCAGCAGGTGGATCAGGCTGTCACGCTCGGCATCGGGACAGTTGGCAAAGTAGGCGCGTCCGGCGGCGGTCAGCAGTAGCGGCAGGCGGCGGCCGATCATCGAGCGGTGGAAGGAGAGGCGGCTGAAGCGGTGGGTGGTCTCGCGGATCACCATGGCGTCGACGTCGAGCGTGGACAGGTCGGTGGGCCAGACCACATCCTGCAGTAGCTGTCCCAGCAGCGGCGCGGCGTACTGCGATACCCACTGTTCGTCGCGGAACCCCTCGCTGAGTTCGCGTACCTTCAGCGTCAGCCGGTAGCTGTCGTCCGATTCGCTGCGGCGCACGTAGCCCTCCACTTGCAGCGTCTCCAGCAGGCGGCGGATCGTGGTGCGGTGCAGGCCGGTGATCTGCGCCAGCTCCATGATGCGCGCGCCGCCGTTACAGCGGTTCAGGGCATTGAGCAGGGTCAGGCCGCGGGTCAGGCCGCGTACCAGCTTGTAGTCGGCGCCGTTCTGCTCTTGGGTCTGCTCCTGCTCCTGACTCAACTGCGTAGCTCCTCGGTGTTGTGTGCACTAAGTGCACCCTTGGGTCGATTTTCGTTGCTGGGGTATTGGGCGATTTTTATACTCGCCGAAAATGATAAGAATCACTTGCGGGTAAGAATAAGTGAAAAAACACTATGCTGCTAGCCGCACTCCGTGCGCGGCCCCCCCATTATTGCGGTCCGGTTGATCAATTTGACGGGCTGCGATGTCCTCCGTTGATTTACCTCTTGCGCAAAAATAAATTCGACTTTTTATTTAGAAGGTCGCCAAGGTTTTTATTTTAATTCCGGTTGCCAGTTTATACGCAGGAAATAAATAAACATGCTTGACGAACAACTGCTGCAAACCCTCGCTGCCCGGCTGCGTGAAGCCGACCAGAGTGCCACTCCGATCGCGCCTATCCGTAGCGAACTCGAAGGCCAGAGTATGGAAGCGGCTTACGCCATCCAGCGCATCAACGTAGACCTGGCGGTGGCCGCGGGCCGGCGTATCGTCGGTCGCAAGATCGGCCTGACCAACCCGCGGGTCCAGGCCCAGCTCGGGGTCGACCAGCCCGACTTCGGTACCCTGTTCGCCGACATGTGCTACGGCGACAACGAAACCCTCCCGCGCGATGCCGTGATGCAGCCCAAGGTCGAGGCGGAGATCGCCTTCATCCTGGAGCGCGACCTGCCGCTGTCCGACTGTAGCGTCGCCGACCTGATGCAGGCGATCGGCTGGGTGGTGCCGGCGCTGGAGATCGTCGGCAGCCGCATCCGCCAGTGGGATATCCGTTTCGTCGATACCGTGGCCGACAACGCCTCCTGCGGCCTGTTCGTGCTCGGCGGTCCGGTGCGGCGCCTGGACGGCACCGATCTGCGCGGCGTCAGTATGGAGATGAAGCGCAACGGCGAGGTGGTATCGGTGGGTTCCGGGGCCGAATGCCTGGGCAACCCGCTCAACGCCGCGGTCTGGCTGGCACGCACGATGAACCGCGTGGGTACCCCGCTGCGGGCCGGCGACATCATCCTCAGCGGCGCGTTGGGGCCGATGGTGGAGATGGCGCCCGGCGACCAGTTTTCGGCCGAGCTGTCCGGTATCGGACGGGTGGCCACCCAGATCGCTCTTGATTGATCCAAGCGGACCCCTGTTACCGGGAGATAATATGAAGAAGATAAAAGTAGCCATCATCGGTTCCGGCAACATCGGCACCGACCTAATGATCAAGATCATGCGCAACAGCAAGCACCTGGAGATGGGCGCGATGGTCGGCATCGACCCCAACTCCGACGGCCTGGCCCGTGCCGCCCGCCTCGGCGTGGCGACCACCCATGAGGGGGTCGACGGCCTGGTGAAGATGCCGGTGTTCGCCGAGATCGGTGTGGTATTCGATGCCACCTCCGCCGGTGCTCACATGCACAACGAAGTGTTCCTGCGCGGTCTGAAGCCGGACCTTAAGGTGGTCGACCTGACCCCAGCCGCCGTCGGTCCCTACTGCGTACCGGTGGTGAACCTGGAGCAGAACCTGGCCGAGGGTAACGTCAACATGGTGACTTGCGGCGGTCAGGCGACCATCCCGATGGTGGCTGCGGTCTCCCGCGTCGCCAAGGTGCACTATGCCGAGATCATCGCCTCGATCTCCAGCAAGTCCGCCGGTCCCGGTACCCGTGCCAACATCGACGAGTTCACCGAAACCACCTCCCGCGCCATCGAAGTGGTCGGCGGCGCGCAGAAGGGCAAGGCGATCATCATCCTGAACCCGGCCGAACCGCCGGTGATGATGCGCGACACCGT
>QKGH01000462.1 GCA_003250495.1 Marinobacterium sp. | reverse complement strand
TCGTCGTTGAAGTCGACCGGGGAGCTGTCGATCTCATCATCGGCGGCCGCGGTGTCCGCAACCGCTTTCAGGTAGTTGCTGCCCCACAGCAGGTAGGGCTGGTAGACGCCATCGATATAGCCCACCGAGTAGAGCAGGGTGGCGATGGAGTGCTCCAGGCTGTCGTTCCAGCCATCGTTGTCGGCATCGGCCTGCTGGCAGCGGTTATAGAAGTTGACCGCCCAGTCGTTGTTGCTGCGGCCATCGAGCACGATATTGGTGGCCGTGGTGGTGCCGGTGTTGGTCAGCGTGATGGTGTAATCGCTGCCGCTGCTGTTGTAGGCCGGGAACATGCACAGCTGGGCGCGATTGGCCGCGGTCGGGGCGACAATATGGCGGCCCTTCTGCTGCGGATCGTCGCTGCCCATATCGGCATCGGGGGCGTTGCTGCTCAGTTCGAGCTGCGAGCCCTGCCAGCTCAGGTCCACGCTGATCGCGGCTACGTGCCCGGCGCAGCCGGGGTATTGCGGGGTGAAGGTGAAACTCTCGCCCGGCTGCAGCTCGCCGAGCGCTTTCCAGGTCAGCTCGTCATCTTCGCCAAGGCAGGCGTCGGGGCGTTCGCCGTAGCGGAAATAGTAGTTCTCCAGCGTCAGTTGCAGCGGGGTGGACGGCGTTGTGTTGGCGGTGCTTTTTACCGGTTTGGCGGCGGTTGCCGGCGTGGCGCTGAAGCTCAGGGTCAACGCCAGCGTCAGGCCGGAGACCAGCGCGACGCTGTGGGACGGTCTGGACCGGGTGCCGGCGCAGTCGTTGAGGCGGGGGGCGGCCTGTACGGCAGGGATATGGGGGCGCATCGCGATTCTCCTGAAGTGGCTTCAAAAGATCCTCGCGCGCGAAATCAGCAGGGGCTGATCTGTTCCGGAGTCTGTCTCCTTCGGTAGTCCGGCTGTCGGTGGCGGTTGCCAATCGACCCGTGACTTTGCGTAGCCGTGAGGCCTTGCCTTTTCGGGAGAGGATCTCTGTATCGGTTCTATGTATCGGTTCTATGGTTCGCTGCCCGTTCAGTGTTCGCTGTCTGCTTGACCGGTTAATGCCGCAACGGATAGATACAGCATCGGGTAGCGGGTGTTCAGTGGCAGAAACAGCCATTACCGCTTGTCGGCGCTGGTTCTGCTAATGCCCGATAACAGTTAAACCCCGGGGTTTAACTGTCGGCGTTAACCCTTGTGGCGATTGTATGAGTGGGTTAACAACATCCTGTGCTGTGGATAATAACAGCAAGAAACTGTTAGTTTGAAGGTTGGGGTTTTATCCGGTGCTGTACGGTTAATTTGACTTGATATTCGTCTGTTTCATTATATTGACGACGGTTTGTTTAACTGCGCTTAAGTGTAAAGTTAATGAAACCAGATCAGATTGTTTATGCGGTTTTTTGTCGTCTATGGAAAACATTTGGCATTTATATGTAAATCCTGATTTACAGTTTTAGGCGGAGGGGTGTTCTATTTTTGTATTTAGATTTTTTGGCTATATGTTCCGTCTATTTCATCCCATAACGTGATATGACTTTCGAGCTCGACGGAATCGTGCGGCTGGAACCTGGGCTTACGGCGCTGCCACTCGTCGTTATCGACCCGGGTGTCGTCCTGCCGCTCGAGGCCGGTCGATGCCGCCGGTTCTGTTGCCGTGGTCCTGGCTTCCCGCTGCCCCAGTTCCGTTCTCAGTAGTCTGTGGGTTAGGAGTACCCGCCGCGAAGGGTTCATCGTGATCGTTCTCCATCTATACCGCTGGCAATGCACTAACTGCGCCATCGATATCTTTCGCCGTATTTACAGCCAGTTAGCTGAGCGAACGTGGGAGAGGGGCGGGCCCGGGAGGGGCGTGCTGTAACGCCCCGCATACACTGTTTGCCGCCCGGGGGGGCGGTCAGCTTTTCATCGGCTGCTGCTCCAGCGGAAGCTCCTTGCCCTGCAGATGGTGTTTTTCCATCATCCGGTACAGCGTGACCCGGGAGACCTCCAGCGCCTTGGCGGCTTTGGAGATGTTGTTGTTGCACTGGTGCAGGGTTTGCGCGATGACCTCTTTTTCGGCTTCCGAACGCGCCTCGTCCAACGTCTTCAGCGGTTCGTCGCTGAACGTTGGCACCACGTCCGCCAGGTTGAGATCCTGCGGCGTGATCAGGCGGTTGTCGCTCATGATCATTGCGCGCCGGACGCGGTTGATCAGTTCGCGGACGTTGCCGGGCCAGGTATGGTGGTTGATGGCGGCGATCGCTTCGTTGCTGAAGCCGCGCAGGTGGCCATTCTGTTCATGATCGAACTTCTTGAAGAAGAAGCGCGCCAGCAGCTCCTTGTCCTCGCCGCGGCCGCGCAGCGGCGGGACCTCGATATTGAGCACGCTGAGACGGTAAAACAGATCTTCGCGGAAGCGGCCGCGGCGTACCGCCTCGGACAGGTCGATATTGGTGGCGGCGATCACCCGGGCATCCACTTTCAGCGGCAGATTGTTACCCAAGCGTTCGATGGTGCCCTCCTGCAGGAAACGTAGCAGGTGGGCCTGCAGGCTCAGGTTCAGATCGCCTATCTCGTCGAGGAACAGCGAGCCGTGGTCGGATGCTTCGATGCGGCCGAGACGGCGCTGGCTGGCGCCGGTAAAGGCGCCCTTTTCGTAGCCGAACAGTTCGGAGTGGATCAGCGTTTCCGGCAGGGCACCGCAATTGACGGCGATGAAAGGTCCCTCGTGGCGTTTGGAGCGCTGATGGATCGCCCGCGCGATCAACTCCTTGCCGGTGCCGCTCTCGCCGTTGATCAGCACGGTGGCGTCGGTGTTGGCGACTTTGCGGATCAGGTCGAAGATATGCAGCATCTGCTCGCTGGTACCGACCATCTGGAACTCGTTACCGAGGTCGTTCTCTCCGCTTTCCAGGCGTTGCAGATGGTACAGTCCATAGGCGTGGCCCAGCACCGTGGCCAGGTGGCGCACGTTCTGTCCCAGCGGCAGGGAAAAGTAGTCGTAGAAGTTTTCGAACAGTACCCGGCGCAGGGCCAGGTCGCGCAGCAGTTCGGGCCGGATCAGGGCGATCCAGGCGATGTCGCCGTGCTTCTGGAACAGGCTGGTCAGTTGCTGATTCAGCTCGCTATCGCCCCAATCGAAATGGACGATGCTGACGAAGTAGTGCTGGTGATGCAGTTCGCGGACGGCCGCGTCGATGCTGGTAACCTTATGCAGTTTCCATCCGTCCAGCTGCATCAGCTCATATTCGGCATCAAGATCGTCAGCCAGATCGATTAACAGTACCGGACGAATGCCTGGCGATCTTTTACTCTCTCGCACTTTCAGGCTATCCATTTTTATTCTTCTCATTCTGTTACTGCTGGAGGTCGATCGCTACAGGCGGACTGAATCCTCTGTAACAAAATCTATGCAGTTAAGATGTAGTTAAATTGTAGTCAAGGTCGATCGGTTTGGTTGGAATAGTTTGCATTTCTGTATGCTATTTGTTGCAAATATTTCATTCGCCGGGGAGGGATGCCCGTTCCGGGCGCGATGAAAGTGCGTGGGTTGTGTCTATAGTAAACAGGACTGAGCAACTGACAGGGTTGCGATCATGTACTGTGAATATTTTGGTTTACGCGAGTCGCCTTTTTCGATAGCTCCCAATCCTCGCTATCTGTTCATGAGCGAGCAGCATCAGGAGGCGTTGGCGCACCTGTTGTACGGCATCCGCATCGACGGCGGTTTTGTGCTGCTGACCGGCGAGGTCGGCACCGGCAAGACCACGGTTTCGCGGCAACTGATCGAGCAACTGCCCAGCGCGGCGGATGTGGCGCTGATCCTCAATCCGCGGTTGAACGCGCAGGAGCTGCTCGAATCGATCTGCGACGAGTTGCGCGTTGCGGCACCGGCCGAACCCGGCCCGCCGAGCCTGAAATCCCTGGTCGACCGTCTCTACCGGCATCTGCTGCGCCAGCACGCACAGGGGCGCACCACGGTGCTGATCATCGATGAGGCGCAGCAGCTGTCGCCGCAACTGCTGGAGTTGGTGCGCCTGCTGACCAACCTGGAAACCAGCGAGTGCAAACTGCTGAAGATCGTGCTGATCGGGCAGCCGGAACTGCTCGATCTGCTCGCCCGGGACGACCTGCGCCAGCTCTCCCAGCGGATCACCGCGCGCTACCATTTAGGGCCGCTGTCGCGCACGGAGCTGTTCGACTATATGCGCCACCGCCTGGCCGTGGCGGGGCTGGAGCGGCCGGTGTTTCCGCCGGCGACGCTGAAGCAGCTGTACCGGCTCTCCGGCGGCATTCCGCGGGTGATCAACATGATCAGCGACCGCGCGCTGCTTGGGGCCTATGTACAGAAACAGAACTCGGTCAGTGTGGCGACGCTGAAACGGGCCGCCCACGAGGTGTTTGGCGATCAACTGCCGACGCCGCGGGTGCTGTTCCGGGGCCGGGGCGGGCTGCTGGGCGGGGCGGTGCTGGTTGGGATCCTGGCCTGGGCCGCGGGGCTCGGGGTGTCGCTGTTTGCCAGCGACGCCCGGCTGCCGGCCTGGATCGGCTCGTTCAGCGCATTGTTCGGTGCGCCGGCCAGCGAGGCGGCGAACCCGGCCCAGGCCGTGGCGCATGCGACCGGCGCGAAACCGTTATCGCCGGTAGCGGGGCATGAACCGGCCTCGCGGCCGCCTGGCGCCGCTTCGGCAACGCCGCTGTTGGCCGCGGTGGCGACGGGCACGGGTTCCGAGGCCGGCGCGGAGCAGGCGCCTGCGCCAGGGAACGCCGCCATCGCGCCCGACGCGTTGCCGGTCGTCGCGCCCCCCCCGGTTGCGCTAATGGCGGGTGCCGCCGTATCACAAGGGGCGGTTACCCGCGCCGCGGCGGATGCCGAGCCGGTGCCCGGTAGCGACGGGATCGAGAGCTGGCCGCTGCAGAGCGACCCCGATCTGGCTCAGGTACTGGCGTATCGCAAGCTGTTCCGCCTGTGGGGGATCGACTACGATCCCCGGCTGCAACCGGTGGTCTGCGACTTCGCCCGCAGTCACGGGCTGGGCTGCCTGACCCTGGAGGGGGATATCGACCTGCTGCGTCAACTCGATACCCCAGCCGTGACCCGGTTGCAGAGCGGGCACAACAGCTACCAGGTGGTGATTCAGGCCCTGGATCGGAACCGGGCCCGGCTGGCGGTCGGTGGCCAGTCGCGCTTCCTGCCGCTCGATGCGCTACGCCAGGGCTGGGGCGGCAGTTTCACCATCCTGTGGTCGTTGCCGCCGGGTTACACGGCACCGGTCTGGCCGGGCGCCAGCGGCGACACCATCCGTTGGCTCGACGTGCAGCTGGCGCGGGCCGAAGGGCAGGTGATGGCGCGGCCCGAGACCCGTTCGTATAACGCCGCGATGGTCGAGCGGGTGCGTCAATTCCAGCAGCAGCAGGGGCTGGCGGTCGATGGTGTGGTCGGGCCGCGCACGCTGATCCTGCTGAATAACGCGACGCGCAGCGATCTGCCGCGCCTCGGCGCGCCGGCAGCGCGACTCTGAGGGCCCTGCCATGTCCTATATCCTCGATGCGTTGAAAGAGTCCGATCAGCAGCGCCGCGACGCGGATCCCCAGTCCGCTGCCGGAGAGACGCTGCCGGGGCCAGTCCCGTTACGGCCCGCGCGCCGCTACGGTATTTTATTGTGGCTGCTGCTCCTGGTGCTGGCTGGCGCCGCCATCGCCTGGACCTTCTACACTCCGGCGGTCGTTACTGAAGCCGGGCGTGTGTCGCAGGCCAACCCGGTGCCCGTGCCCGAGGAGGAGCCGGAACGGCTCGGGGCGCAGGCGTTGAGTGGGGTGAAGCTGGTACTGGACGGCCCGGCACGCGGCGCTGGGAGCGATTCGGATTCGAGTGAGCCGCCCTCCGCCGTCAGCGCTGCTCGCGCCGCGACCAACGCCGGCCCGACCGACTCGGGTGCGCCCAGGTCCCGCGCGGGGGCGGCGCAGGTTCGCAGCAGCGCGCCGGCAGCGGCTGCAGCGGCAAGTCCGCCCGATCCCTATGCCGGGTTGCCCTATCTGCGTCAACTGCCGGTCTCTATCCAGCGAGAGTTGCCGGCGTTGAGTGTCAGTGTGCATATCTATTCGGAACAGCCGGCGGGGCGGATGGTCAAGTTGAACGATCGCATGATGCGGGAGGGACAGCGCATCGCCCCCGGGCTGCAACTGGAAGCGATCATCCCCAAAGGGGTGGTCTTGAGTTACAAGGAGTACCGCTTCAAATTACCCACGCTGTAGCGAGCGGCGGCCGCTGTCGAACGCGGTCGGCGGTGCGAGCGGTGTTCCGTTCCCCGGCCCCATGCGCGGCCCCGCTGTCTCGCTATCCGCCTAGCCATCCGCTTCGTTTATCTGCTCCCGTTATCTGGTACAGTGGCGCCCGTCCCGGCTGCGTGTCCGCTTCGCTATCGGTTCCGCATCGACAGGGGCGTGTGGCTTGGGATTTTGGGGGTAAAGCAGATGATGCATGTCCACGCAGGTGGGTCGCGCTGCGGCAGCGCAGGGGAGCCGTCATGATGAAAGGGCGGTTGGTGCGCTGGGTGCTGGCGACCTTGATTCTGCTGATCGCGGTGGTCTGGGTATCCGAAAAAGTCGGCTGGGGAGCGATCTTTGCCGCTTGGCGCGGCATCTCGCCGCTGACGTTGACGCTGCTGACGCTGGTGACCTTCGCCAGCTACCTGCTGCGTGCCTACCGGGTCTACCTGCAGTTCGGTTACGCCGCCGGCCACTCCTTCCGCCACTACCTGCGCATTAGCCTGTTGCATAACGCGCTGAACAATCTGCTGCCGATGCGTCTCGGCGAAGCCGCCTTCCCGCTGCTGATGAAACAGACCTTCAACGCTTCGCTGATCGATACCAGCAGCGGGCTGCTGCTGATCCGGCTGATGGATCTGCACTGGTTGCTGGTGCTGCTTTCCGTCGTGCTGGCGCTGCAGACCGAGGCGTTCATGTTGCTGCTGACGCTACTGTTGTTGGCGCTGCCGCCGCTGGCCCGGCGTCTGCTCGGTGGGCTCAGGCAGCGCCTGCCGTCGCACTGGCGCCAGCGTGCCGAGCGCCTGGCCCGCGGCATGCAGGTAACGGCGGGACAGGGGCTGCAGCTGTATGCTCTGACGGCGCTGATCTGGATCTCCAAGCTCGCCGCGTTGACCCTGGTGATGCTCTATTTCATCCCGCTGCCCGGGGCCCAGGCGCTGCTGGCGGTAGTCGCGGCGGATCTGAGCAGCGTGCTGCCGATCCACGGCCTGGCCGGCAGCGGCACCTACGAGGTGGCGATGCTGGCGGCGCTGGCGCCGTTCGGCCTGAGCACCGAGGCGGTGTTGCTGGCGGCCGTCAACGTCCACCTGTACCTGCTGTTGGTTTCGGTCCTGTCCGGGGCCCTGGCCTGGTTGATTCCCGTGGCCGATGCCAATAGGTTAGAGTCTCGCGACAATGGCTAACCGGCTTTTAACAAAATTTTCACTTTCCACTATTCATAATAGATAGCTTCGGTTTGCAGACCGTCTCAACTCTCTAAAACGGGGTCAAATGTCCACTTCAGCTCATCCATCCCTATCTATCGTTATCCCGATGTACAAAGAAGAGGACAGCGTCCTGCCGATGGTCGAGCGGGTCCACCAGGGCTTGTCCGGTTATGCCGGTCCCTGGGAGCTGATCTGCGTCGACGACGGCAGTCCCGACCGGACCTTGCAGCGGCTGCGCGAGGTGCAGACGCGTTTCGGCGGTCACGTCCATATCGTCGAGCTGCAGCGCAACTTCGGCCAGACCGCGGCGATGCAGGCGGGCATAGATGCCGCTCGCGGCGAGCTGATCGCCACCCTCGACGGCGACCTGCAGAACGACCCGGCGGATATCCCGCGCATGGTGGATGAGCTGCTGGAGCGCGATCTGGATCTGCTGCAGGGCTGGCGCAAGCAGCGCCAGGACGCCGCGGTGCGCCGCAAGCTGCCGTCGCGAATCGCCAATAAGCTGATCGCCAAGGTCACCGGCGTGCACCTGCACGATTACGGCTGCAGCCTGAAGGTCTACCGCGCCGACATCATCAAGCAGATCAGCCTGTTCGGCGAGATGCACCGCTTCATCCCGGTCTGGGTCGCCGGCGTGACCTCGCCGCACCGGATCGGCGAAACCGTCGTGCACCACCAGGCGCGCCAGTATGGCGAGTCCAAGTACGGGATCAGCCGCACGTTCCGCGTCATCATCGACCTGATCTCGGTGTTCTTCTTCATGCGCTTCCGTGCCCGTCCGGGGCACTTCTTCGGCTCCATCGGCCTGGCCAGCGGGGCGCTCGGTTCGCTGCTGCTGGTGTGGCTCGCGTTCGTCAAATTCATCCTCGGCGAGGATATCGGCCAGCGTCCGCTGTTGATCGTGGCGGTGCTGCTGGTGCTGATGGCGCTGCAGTTCCTGACCACCGGGGTGATCGCCGAGATGCTGAGCCGGGTGCTGTTCCAAGGGCGCGAGCATCGCAATTTCGTGGTGCGGCGCGGGCAGCAGGTCGCACCGGGGGCGCAGTGGCAGCAGCCGGACACGGGTGTGAGCGGTGCTGAGCCGGCGGTGGCGGACAACTAAGATGACGAAGCTGTTCAATCTGCGCCATCCGCTGTGGCTGGTGGTATTCGTGGTGTGCGGGTTCTGGCTGAACCTGGGCGCGGTGGCGCTGTTCGATGTCGATGAAGGCGCATTTTCGGAGGCGACGCGGGAGTTGCTCGATTCCGGGGTCTGGGCGAGCACCAGTCTCGACGGCGAGCCGCGCTACGACAAACCGATCCTGACCTACTGGGTGCAGGCCGCGTCGGTGAGCCTGTTCGGGCTCAACGAGTTCACCCTGCGCCTGCACTCCGCGCTCAGTTCGCTGTGCTGGGGACTGGCGCTGTTCCTGTTCTGCCGCCAGTTTATCTCGCGCCAGGGGGCGCAGGCGGCGCTGATGATCTTCAGCAGTACCCTGCTGATCACGTTGATCGGGCGCGCCGCCACCGCCGATGCGCTGCTGAATATGCTGATCGCGCTGACGCTGTTCGATATCTACCGTTACGGCCAGTCCCGCTCCCGCACCCACCTGTACCGCACCTGGCTCTGGCTGGCGCTGGGGATGCTGACCAAGGGGCCGGTGGCGGCCGGGATCCCGCTGCTGGTCAGCGGCATCTGGTATATCAGCCTGGGCTGGTACCGGCCCTGGTTACGGGCGATCTTCTCGCCGCTGGGCTGGTTGATCCTGATCGCGGTGCTCGGGCCCTGGCTCTACTTCGTCTGGCAGGAGCAGGGGATGGGGTTCTTCCAGGGCTTCCTGGTCGAGCACAACCTGAACCGTTTCTCCCAGACCAAGGAGGGGCATGGCGGGCACTGGTACTACTACCTGCTGCTGCTGCCGGTGATCCTGTTGCCCTATTCGGCGCTGCTGGCGATCCCGTTACGCCATCTGCGCCGGCTGTGGCGCGATCCGCTCGACCGCTTCCTGCTGATCTGGTTCGTCGTGGTGATGGTGCTGGTCAGCCTGTCGCAGACGCAACTGCCGCACTACGTGCTTTACGGCGTGACGCCGCTGATCGTACTGTTCGCCCGCCACCGGCGCCTGCTGGCCCGGGCGCGCTGGGCCTGGCTGTTCCCGCTGGCGCTGGGGGCGTTGCTGCTGGCGCTCTGGGGCTATGCCGGCCGGCTGGCGGCGGACCAGTCCGATGACTACCTGC
>QKGH01000386.1 GCA_003250495.1 Marinobacterium sp. | reverse complement strand
TACCCCCATGTTGCGTAGGCGGGTCAGCGTTTCCGGCGCGCTGTTGGTATGCAGGGTCGACAACACCATATGGCCGGTCTGGGCCGCCTTGATGGCGATCTCCGCCGTTTCCAGATCGCGGATCTCCCCCACCATCACCACATCCGGGTCCTGGCGCAGGAAGGAGCGCAGCGCTTCGGCAAAGGTGAGTCCGACCTTGGTGTTAACGTGAACCTGGTTGATCCCCTCCATATTGATCTCCACCGGGTCTTCGGCGGTGGAGATGTTGCGCTCCTCGGTGTTCAGGATGTTCAGGCCGGTATAGAGGGTAACCGTTTTGCCCGAGCCGGTCGGCCCGGTGACCAGTATCATCCCCTGCGGTCGCTCCAGCGTTTCGAGGTACACCTTTTTCTGGTCCGCTTCGAAGCCGAGCGCATCGACGCCGATGGTGGCGCTGGTGGGATCGAGAATACGCAGTACGATCTTCTCGCCCCACAGCGTCGGCAGCGTGTTGACGCGGAAGTCGATGGAGCGCTTCTCCGATACCTTCAGCTTGATACGCCCATCCTGCGGCAGGCGCCGCTCGGCAATATCCATGTTGGACATCACCTTGAGACGTGCCGAAAGCCGCGATGCCAGGTTGGTGGGGGGGCGGCTGACCTCCTGCAGTATGCCGTCGATACGGCAGCGGATGCGGTAGGTCTTTTCGTAGGGTTCGAAGTGGATATCCGATGCGCCATGCTTGATCGCATCGAGCAGGATCTTGTTGATAAAGCGGACGATCGGGGCATCGGAGGCGGCGTCTTCGGCGCTCTCCTCCTCGCGCTTGCGGCTGGTGTCCTCGGTCTCGATATTATCGAGATCCGCGTCGTCCAGCTCGCCCAGCACTTCGCTGTTCTGGTCGAGAAAACTCTCGATCAACCGGCTGAGTTTGTCCTCCTCGACGATGATCGCTTCGGTGGTGATGCCGGTGTGGAACTTGATCTCATCCAGTGCCTGCAGGTTGGTCGGATCGGCAATGGCGACGTAGAGCCGGTTGTCGCGCTGCATCAGCGGCAGGGCCCGGTGGGTCGTGATCAGACTCTCGGCAATGATCCCCTGCGGAATCGCCTCGCGGCTGACGGCGTCCAGGTCCAGCAACGGCAGACCGAACTCTTCGGCGGCGGCGCTGGCCGCGCGGTGAGAGCTGACCAGGCGCTGGTTGATGATATAACCGACAAAGGACTGGTTGGCGTTGCGGGCCTGCTTCTGGGCGTCCAGCGCCACGTCGGCAGAAAACACGCCATCGTTTACCAAGCGCTTGGCGAGACCGCTAAGTGGTTGAAATCCGTTTGACAACTGCCTTACCTTAAGCTGGCGATCGGTTCGGGGACGGAGTGCGTTTCGCTACTCTATAGGAGCGATTGATCGCAAGCAAATCCCGTTATTATCATCAGGTTTATAGAGTCTAACTCATCATTGCTGGAGTGACATGAGCGAACTGAGCGACTGGCGTGCCCTGCGGTTATTCAACCTGTATCGCACGATTCTCAGTGGGCTGCTGGTTACCCTGAACAGCCTGCCCGCGCTGGGTATCTTGACCCAGCTTTGGTCCCCCACCTTGTTCAGCGTTTTCGCACTGCTCTACCTGGTACTCTCCATCGGCTTCAGCTTTACCATCCTGCTGCGGGCTCTGCCGCGGCAGACCCAGTTCCGGATGCAAATCCTGGTGGATCTCATCGCGTTGTCGCTGCTCGGTTTTGCCGCCGGCTCTGGCAGTACCATGTTCGCCGGCCTGATGCTGGTGCCGGTTACCTTCGCCGGCTTCTGGCAGCCGGGCCTGGTTACGCAATTCTATGCGGCGCTGGCGATCCTGTTTATGCTCTGTGTCACGCTTGTGCACCGTGAGTTGGGAAGCCCCGATTTCTCCTTTGTCGAACTGGGGGCCCTGGCCGCTGCGCAACTGTCGGTGGGGTTGGCCAGTGGGTTGGCGCGCCATCGCGATGCCGATGCGCACGCCAGGGAGCGGGAGCAGGAGCTGGCGTTGGCCAACCTGACCGAGTTGAACGCCTATATCGTGCAACGCATGGATGAAGGGGTTTTGATAGTCGATAGCGACAATCGGGTGCTGATGCTGAACCCGGCGGCGCAACGGATACTGGCGCCGACGCGGGAGACGCCGTTGGCGCTGGAGACGCTGTCGCCCGCGTTGCTGCGTGCGGTCGAAAGCTGGCGCAGTGGCGCTAGGCTTCAGATCGAGACGATGCCCTGGCGCCTGCAATTGACCGCGCTGGGGGCGGGGCGTGCCTGCCAGTTGCTGTTGCTGCTGGAGGATACCCGGGCGCAGGAGAGCCGGTTGCAGAAAGAGAAGCTGGCCGCATTGGGGCGCCTGACGGCCAGCCTGGCACATGAGATCCGCAATCCACTGGCCGCTATCAGTCAGTCGGCGCAACTGCTGGAGGAGCAACCGGCGCTGCCGGCACAGGATCGTCAACTGCTGGGCATCGTGCGGAACCAGTCAGCACGTTTGAACCGGATGGTGGAGGATATCCTGACCCTGTCGCGGCGCCGGCAACCGGACTGGCGGGAGGTGCCGTTG
>QKGH01000286.1 GCA_003250495.1 Marinobacterium sp. | reverse complement strand
GCCAGCTCCGACAAGCGCGAGTTCGGTTACGCCCGGGTGCGCCTGGTCGACAGCCCGAGCCGCCTGCTGGAGGGGATCGAGGACCATATCGCCAACAACGGCGTGCTGTCGCTGGATGTCTGGATGAGCCATGGTGACAAGGTGGTGGAGCTGCCGGAAGGTTTCCATGTCATCGCCTCGACCGAGTCGGCGCCGGTGGCCGCCATGTGCGATCCGAAGCGGGGCCTGTACGGCGTGCAGTTCCACCCCGAGGTAACCCACACCAAGCAGGGGATGCGGATCCTGGAGCGCTTTGTCCGTGAGGTTGCCGGTGCCGAGGCGCTGTGGACCGCGGAAAATATCATCAAGGACCTGATCGCCAAGGTGCAGGCGCAGGTCGGTGACGAGAAGGTACTGCTGGGCCTGTCCGGCGGTGTCGACTCTTCGGTGGTGGCGGCGTTGCTGCACCGGGCGATCGGCGATCGGCTGACCTGCGTGTTCGTCGACAACGGCCTGTTGCGCAAGCGCGAAGGCGACCAGGTGATGGAGATGTTTGCCCGCAACATGGGGGTCAATGTCATCCGTTCCGATGCCGAAGATCAGTTCCTCGGCCGCCTGGAAGGCGTTGCCGATCCGGAAGCCAAGCGCAAGATCATCGGTAACACCTTCATCGAGGTGTTCGACTACGAAGCGGCGCGTCTGACCGAGTGTCGCTTCCTGGCGCAGGGAACCATCTACCCCGACGTGATCGAGTCGGCCGCCGCCAAGACCGGTAAGGCGCATGTGATCAAGTCGCACCACAACGTGGGCGGTCTGCCGGAGGATATGAAGTTCGAGCTGGTCGAGCCGCTGCGTGAACTGTTCAAGGACGAGGTGCGCAAGATCGGTCTGGAGCTGGGCCTGCCCTACGACATGGTTTACCGCCACCCGTTCCCGGGCCCGGGTCTGGGGGTGCGTATCCTCGGTGAGGTGAAGAAGGAGTACGCCGATATCCTGCGCGAGGCCGATGCGATCTTCATCGAAGAGCTGCACAATGCCGATTGGTACCACAAGACCAGTCAGGCGTTCCCTGCCGGTCAAGTCGGTCGGTGTGGTCGGTGACGGGCGCCGTTACGAATACGTTATCGCGCTGCGCGCCGTGGAGACCATCGACTTCATGACCGCGCGTTGGGCGCACCTGCCCTACGAGCTGCTGGAAACGGTCTCCGGGCGCATCATCAACGAGATCGCCCAGGTGTCGCGCGTGACCTACGATGTGTCGAGCAAGCCGCCGGCCACTATCGAGTGGGAATAAGGGGTAAGCATATGCCTGTTGCTATCAGCTGAGGTTGATTGAGCAGGCGAGTCTCTCGCCGGGTCAGGAAGTGACCCGGCCTTTGAGTCGCTGTTGCGTAAGGCGCTTATGGTTTCCATCTGCGTAAACGGTGAAGACAAAACCAAGCAAATCAGTAGTTGGAAGATATGGTGGGGAGATCAACGGGGAGAGTTGATGCTGACCTGCCGCTTCCCCTCCGGAAAGTCCTTTCACAGACCTCTCAGCGATTGCCGCATTGATCCCACGGAAGTGGTGCGGGGGCAACTCGTCTCCAGCGATGGGGGGAGAACCTTCAGTGCTGTCGATAGTGTGGAGATCTATGGTGGGACATATGCCGTCGTTCAGTATCGGGGCAGTCAAAAAATCTACGTAATGAACCTGGGTGATATTGCGTTCAGTCCCGAGGCCAGGTTCAAGGATGAGGCAGTATTCAGCTATTTTGTGCGTGTGGCAAAAACTCGAGCCGAGCGGGCGCAACCGCAAGACAAGCCGATTGCCGACAATGTGCTGCATCAGCTGGATAACATACTTCCTTTCGGGGATACGGTACTGCAGGCCTACTGCACTGGGCGGAATCGTCTGCGGGAACAGACCGGCAGTTTCATCTACCCGTTCGGTGTCAACGAAAGTCAACTCAAGGCGGTTGAACAGGCTTTCTCTTCGCAAGTCAGCATAATCGAAGGCCCACCAGGCACGGGTAAAACTCAGACGATATTGAATATCATCGCCAATATCGTATTGCGCGGAAACAGCGTCGCGATTCTATCCAATAACAATGCTGCGGTGGCGAATGTTTATGAAAAGCTGAGCAAGGCCGGGTTGGATTATCTGGTCGCTAAGCTGGGCAGTACCGATAATCGCAAGGGCTTTTTCGACAATCTACCCGCTGTGCCATCGGTTCAGTCGCTGTCAGCGCCCAGCATGGAACAGATTCAAGCTGTTCTGCAGAAGTTGAAGCAGTATCTTCATGCTCAAAATGAGGTGGCACGGCTCCAGGTCGAGATTGACGAGTTGGCTATAGAGCAGCGCTATCTACTGCAATGGCAGCGCGAAAATCTGGCATCGTCCCCGGTCCCGCTGGATAAGTACAAGCTAGCTCCGCAGCAAGTTGCAGATCTGATGGCATATCTGGCCCTTCTTGCTGAAAAACGTATTGGACTTAAGGATCGGGTCGAGCTGTTGCTCAATTTTAAGATCCTGCGTACGAAGCCCTTTAGGGATTGGGAAAGGCGCAAGACCGCTATCTACTCCTTACAGCTGCACTATTACGAGCAATCACGGCGGGAAAAGGAAGCGGCGTTGGCCGGTTTTCGGGCGGAGTTGACGCGTGGCAACGTCAAGGCGTTGCTGAAGGAGTTGGTTGCCGGATCGATGGCGTTTTTCAAACGCTATCTTCATCGGAGTATCCCCCAGCGGAAAGCATTCGATGCGGAGAATTACCGTAGGCAGTTTGATGAGTTTGTACAACGGTTCCCGATTATCGGCAGCAGCACGCACTCCATCATCAACTCGATCGGGCGTGGGGCAATTCTCGATTATGTCATCATCGATGAGGCCTCGCAGCAGGACATCATCCCGGGGATACTGTCGTTGGGGTGTGCCAGGAACCTGATCGTCGTCGGCGATAGAAAACAGCTCCCCCATATTCCGGTGCATCTGGGTATCATGCCACCCGCTGAGCACTACGATTGTGAGAAATACAGTCTGCTCGACTCGAGTATCGGTGTGTTTAAGGATTCGATACCTACGACGTTATTGAAAGAGCATTATCGCTGCCATCCCCGGATCATCCAGTTCTGCAACCAGCAGTTTTACGACAACCAGCTGGTTCCGATGACAACGGACGCCGGTGAAAAGCCGTTGCGGCTGCTGGTCACGGCTAAAGGAAATCACGCACGCAACAATTCGAATCTGCGAGAGTTGGACTCACTGCTCGAGACGCTCAAGTTGGATGGCGTAAGTGCTTGGGATGAAGAACATAAACGAGGATTCATCGCCCCTTACAACGAGCAGATCAGGCTTTCTCATAAGCATTTGCCAGCCGACTTTGTTAAAAATACTGTGCATAAATTTCAGGGGCAGGAGTGTGAGGAGATTGTTTTTTCCACGGTGTCGGATAAGCGATCTGGCCAGAAAAGCTTAAGCTTTGTGGATGATCCCCACATGGTCAATGTGGCTGTATCGAGGGCCAAGAACAGGTTTACTCTGGTGACGGGGGACGATGTCTTTGCCGCAGGCAACGGACATATCGCGGCGTTGGTACGGTATATCGAATACTACGCGGGCGAAAAACAGATTCATCGTGCACCTGTCGTATCGGCTTTCGACCTGCTTTACAAGGAATACGATCAGTCTCTGGAGCGCCTCAATAACAGGCTGCGGCCAGGCGATTCTCGATACAGGTCGGAACAGATTGTGGCGCAGATACTGCGCGACCTGTTGTCCAGGGCGGCATACCGAACGCTGACGTTTCACTCCCAGGTCGCCCTGATCCAGTTGGCCTCGTTGAGCAACGAGGCCTTGACGGCGCGGGAGCGGGATTTTATGAGAAACCGGGCCAGTTGCGATTTTGTGTTGTATTTCAAAGTGGGGAAAGCGCCGCTGGCGGTGATCGAGGTCGATGGTGGATCTCATGAGGCGGAGCCTCAGGCCGAGCGGGATGCATTGAAAGATAGCATTCTGAGAAAGAGCGGGATCCCGTTGCTCCGCTTGAAAACCGTCGAGAGTCATATCGAAGCGAAGGTCGAGGCGTTTTTGCAGCCGTGGGCAGTTGGGGATTCTGTGGGCTGAAAGGAGTGGGGCTTATGCTGATGGTGGGTTGTGATTACAAGGGTGTGCGGTGTGGTTGAATCGGGTGATGGGCTGACAACGGCCGATGAACGCTGGATGCAGCAGGCGTTGGTGCTGGCCGAACGGTGGTGGTGCGCGATGGCGAGATTATCGGACGCGGGTGGAACCATCCGATCAGCGGCTGCGATCCGACGGCCCATGCCGAGATTCAAGCGCTGAGAGATGCCGCTGCCCGGGTGGGCAATTATCGCCTGATCGATTGCGATCTCTATGTGACCATTGAGCCCTGTACCATGTGCGCGGGGGCCATCGTCCATGCGCGGATTCGGCGGGTGGTGTTCGGCGCGTTGGAGCCCAAGGCCGGTGCGGTATGCTCCCGTGGGGAGCTGTTCGCCCAGCCTTGGCTGAATCATCACGTGCAATGGCAGGGCGGGGTGCTGGAGGAGCGTTGCAGTGCCCGTATCAGTGCCTTTTTCCGCCATCGGCGCGAGCAGAAAAAACAGAGCAAGCCGCCCGCTGAAGAGTAATAGGGCGAGTGCTCCGGGCTGAGTGCTTCCCTGGCTATAGCGCGGGGGAGAGCTGCAGGATCGGTTCCGGCACCAGCGGTGTCGTCGCGGGAGTGGAGGGCGCGGCGGGCTCCTCCGCCGGCCCCGGCGGTTCGCTGCCGTGGTTGCGCCGCATCTGCGAGAGCTGCTCTTCCCAGCGCAACATCTCCATGTATTTGCGGATATTGGCTACGTAAGTCACCGGCTCGTAACCGCGGGCGTAGCCATGGCGCAGCTTGCTGTAGTAGCGCTCGTTGGCCAGTAGCGGCAGGTATTCCCGCACATATTCCCAACGGTCCGGGTCTTTGCCGGCCTGTTGGGTCAGGACGCGGGCATCCTCCAGATGGCCGAAGCCGACGTTGTAGCCGGCCAGGGCAAACCAGGTGTGGTCCGGTTCCTTGACCCGCTCCGGAATCTTGGCCTTGACGCCGACGAGGTAGGCGGCGCCGCCGAGGATGCTCTGGTGCGGATCGGTACGGTCGCTGACGCCGACCTCCGAGGCTGCCCCTTCGGTCAGCATCATGACCCCCTTAACGCCGGTCGGCGAGACCGCATCGGCGCGCCAATGCGACTCCTGGTAGGCGATCGCGGCCAGTAGCAGGTAGTCGATGGCGCTCTCCTGGGCGGCCAGCATGAAGTACTGCTCCAGCGGCGGATAGCGTTCGGTCAGGGCGCGGCGAAACTCGGTGGTATCGAAGAAGTTGAGTCGGTTCTGACGTGAAAAGTACTTCTCCTCCAGCGTGGCGATCAGGGCCTGGGTTTCTGCTAGGGCAAAGAACTCTTCGAGCGCTTGCTTCAGGGTGCCGTCGTAATGTTTGGGCAGCATCCAGGCGATCGGCTGCGGCTCTTCGAGTGCGAACCCCTTGGCCAGGCCGGGGTAGAACGACTTTTGGGCGTCGAATACCGTGGAGTCGAGAATGGTGAAGTCGATCTCTCCGCTGTGCACGCGATCGAGCAGATCGGTCGCCGCATCGCTGTCCGACTCCTCCCAGGTCAGTCCGGGATGGCTGGCTTGCAGGTTTTCCAGCAACTCGGCGTGGCTGGAGCCGGCCAGCACGACGATCTTGCTGTTGATGATGTCATCGATACCGGTCGGCTGCGGCCGCCCCTGGCGGATGCGGTAGATCAGGGTCGGGGCGCTACTGCGGTAGGCCGGGCCGAAATCGAACTGCTCCTGGCGTTTTTTGGAGATGATCAGGTTGGATGCCGCAATGTGGGCGTTGTGTTCACGCATCGTCTCGAACAGGTCGGAGTAGGTGGTGGGGATCACCAGCTCCAGACGGACCCCCAGGTAATCGGCGAATGCCTTCGCCAGCTCATATTCGAAGCCTGCGGGTTGTCCCTTATCGATGTAGTAGGTCATCGGCGTGTTGCGCGTGGCGACCCGTAGCACGCCTTTGCTGCGGATTGCTTCGACCTGGGTTGGTGTATTGAAACTGATCAGCGCCAGAATGCCGGCGATCGATATCAGGCCCCAGAGATAGACCAGTTCGCGAAAATAGGGTTTTTGTCTGAGTCTAAACATCTAGGCTGCCTGTTCTCGTTCGCATGCTCGGCTCTATAGTTCTCTGGTATCCACGGTCCCTGATCGGGTAAAATTCAGCGCTAAATTTCTGCTGTTAACGCCTGATCTCCAGGTCTATCAAGAGGCTCGAAATCAACATGCTCGTACTGCGTGGAGCGCCCGCTCTGTCAGCCTTTCGCCACGATAAACTGCTCAGTGCCCTGCAGGGTGCCGTTGAAGGTATTGTCGGCGTCTATGCTGAATTTGTTCACTTCGCCGATCTGTCCGCTGATCTGACGGGGGAGCAACAGCAGGTGCTAGATCGTATCCTGCGCTACGGTCCCAATGCCAGTATTGAGGAGCCAAAAGGTGACCTCTATCTGGTCGTGCCGCGTCCTGGCACCATCTCCCCCTGGTCCAGCAAGGCGACCGATATCGCCCATAACTGCGGGCTCGACGCGGTGTCGCGCCTGGAGCGCGGTACGGTCTATTACGTCGAAACCGCGGCTGCATTCAGTGCCGATCAGCGCGCTCGGGTAGCGGCGCTGCTGCACGATCGGATGACCGAGGCGGTGCTGGATCAGATCGCTGAGGCGGCCTGTTTGTTCCGTCACGATACGCCCAAACCGCTGTCGACCGTCGACGTGCTGGGCGGTGGCCGCGCCGAACTGGCCCGTGCCAATAGCGAGTTGGGGCTGGCGCTGGCGGAGGATGAGATCGATTACCTGGTGGCTGCTTTCATCGACCTGGGCCGTAATCCGACCGACGTTGAATTGATGATGTTCGCCCAGGCCAACTCCGAGCATTGCCGCCACAAGATCTTCAACGCTTCCTGGGATATCGACGGCGAGGCGCAGCAGAAATCGCTGTTCGCGATGATCCGCAATACCCATGAGTTGGCCGGCGACAATGTGCTGTCCGCCTACAAGGACAACGCCGCGGTGGTGGTTGGGCATCAGGCCGGGCGCTTCTACCCCGATCCGCAGAGCCGCGAGTACGGCTATTCGCAGCAGGATATCCACCTGTTGATGAAGGTGGAGACCCATAACCACCCGACCGCCATCGCGCCGTTCTCCGGCGCGGCCACCGGCTCCGGCGGCGAGATCCGTGACGAGGGTGCGACCGGGCGCGGGGCCAAGCCGAAGGCGGGCCTGACCGGTTTTACCGTATCCGACCTGAACATCCCCGGCTTCGAGCAGCCCTGGGAGTCGGGCTACGGCAAGCCTGCACGTATCGTGTCGCCGCTCGATATCATGCTGGAAGGGCCGATCGGCGGTGCCGCGTTCAACAACGAGTTCGGCCGTCCCAACCTGACCGGTTACTTCCGCACCTTCGAACAGAAGGTCAACGGGGCCAACGGCGAAGAGGTGCGCGGTTATCACAAGCCGATCATGATCGCCGGCGGTATGGGTAACATCCGTGCCGATCACGTGGAGAAAGGCGAGATCAGCACCGGTTCCAAACTGATCTGCCTCGGCGGGCCGGCGATGCTGATCGGCCTCGGTGGCGGCGCTGCTTCCTCCATGTCGTCCGGCAGCTCCTCTGCCGATCTCGATTTCGCCTCGGTGCAGCGCGGTAACCCGGAACTGGAACGCCGCTGCCAGGAGGTGATCGACCAGTGCTGGCAGCTTGCCGATGCCAACCCGATCGCGTTTATTCACGATGTCGGTGCCGGCGGCCTCTCCAATGCGTTCCCGGAGCTGGTCAAAGATGGCGGGCGCGGCGGCAACTTCGCGCTGCGCAACGTCAATAACGACGAACCGGGCATGTCGCCGCTGGAGATCTGGTGTAACGAGGCCCAGGAACGTTACGTGCTGGCGGTGAAACCGGAGGATCTGGCGCGCTTCGAAGCGATCTGCGAACGCGAGCGCTGCCCCTACGCGGTAGTGGGCGAAGCCACCGAGGAGCACCACCTGACCCTGGGCGATACCCATTTCGATAACAAGCCGGTCGACCTGCCGATGAGCGTGCTGTTCGGCAAACCGCCGAAGATGCACCGCTCGGTGCAGCGCAAGGCCTACGAGGTGGCCGAATTCGATACCGCGGGTATCGAGCTGGACGATGCGATCGAGCGTGTGCTGAAGCTGCCGGCGGTGGCGTCCAAGTCGTTCCTGATCACTATTGGTGACCGCTCGATCACCGGTCAGGTGGCGCGCGACCAGATGGTCGGCCCCTGGCAGGTGCCGGTGGCCGACTGCGCGGTTACCACCGTCTCCTACGACTCCTACCTCGGGGAAGCGATGGCGATGGGCGAGCGCACACCGCTGGCGCTGGTCGATGGACCGGCCTCCGGGCGCATGGCGATCGGCGAGACGCTGACCAACCTGGCGGGAACGCCGATTGCGCAGATCTCCGACGTCAAGCTGTCCGCCAACTGGATGTGCGCGGCGGGGCATCCTGGCGAGGATGAGAAGCTGTACGACACCGTCCGTGCGGTGGGTATGGAGCTGTGCCCGCAGCTCGGTATCACCATCCCGGTCGGCAAGGATTCGATGTCGATGCGCACCGTCTGGCAGGACGGCGATGAGCAGAAGAGCGTGACCGCGCCGCTGTCGCTGATCATCTCCGGTTTTGCGCCGGTGACCGATGTGCGCCGGACCCTGACGCCGCAACTGCGTAGCGATCTGGGCGAAACCGACCTGATCCTGCTGGACCTGGGTAACGGTCAGAACCGCCTTGGCCTGTCCGCTCTGGCGCAGGTGTACAACCAGGTCGGCCGCGAGGTGCCCGATGTGGACGATGCCGACCTGCTGGCGACCTTCTTCGCTGCGGTGCAGGAGTTGAATGCGCAGGGGCTGCTGCTGGCCTACCACGACCGTGCCGACGGCGGCTTGCTGGCAACCGTTGCCGAGATGGCCTTTGCCGGACACTGCGGTGTCGACCTGAGTCTCGACCTGCTGGCGGCCGATCAGCAGGAGATCGTTGCGGCGCTGTTTGCCGAGGAGCTGGGGGCTGTGGTCCAGGTGCGCCGCGAGGATACCGAGCAGGTGCTGACCGAGCTGAATGCTGCCGGTATCGGTGAGATCGCCAAGGTGATCGGTACGCTGAATCCGGACGATCAGATCAATATCTTCTTCGACGAAGAGGAGATCTACAGCAGCAGCCGGGTACAGCTGCAGCGCTGGTGGGCGGAAACCTCATACCGCATCCAGGCGCTGCGCGACAACTCCGCATGCGCGCAGCAGGAGTTCGATCGTCTGCTCGATAGCAAGGACCCGGGCCTGCATGTTGAACTGAGCTTCGATGTGGATGACGATGTGGCGGCGCCGTTCATCGCCACCGGTGTGCGGCCGCGCATCGCGGTGTTGCGTGAGCAGGGCGTCAACGGCCATATCGAGATGGCGGCGGCGTTCGATCGTGCCGGCTTCGCGGCGGTCGACGTGCATATGAGCGACGTGCTGTCAGGTCGCATCACGCTGGAGCAGTTCCAGGGGCTGGTCGCCTGTGGCGGCTTCTCCTACGGTGACGTACTCGGTGCCGGCGAAGGCTGGGCCAAGTCGATCCTGTTCAACGCCCGTGCGCGCGAGCAGTTCGGTCGATTCTTCGAACGCGGCGATACGCTGGCGCTCGGGGTATGCAACGGCTGCCAGATGCTGTCCAACCTGCATGAGCTGATTCCGGGCGCCGAGCTGTGGCCGCACTTCGTGCGCAACCTGTCCGAGCAGTTCGAGGCCCGCGTTGCGATGGTCGAGGTTCAGTCGTCGCCGTCGATCTTCCTGCAGGGGATGGCAGGTTCCCGGATGCCGATTGCCGTCGCGCATGGCGAGGGGCAGGCCGAGTTCCGTGATGCGGCGCACCTGCAGGCACTGCAGCAGAGCGGAACCGTGGCGCTGCGTTATGTGGATAACTACGGTCGTATCGCGAGTCTGTATCCGGCGAACCCGAACGGTTCTCCGGAGGGGATCTCCGGTATTACGACGACGGATGGCCGCGTAACGATCATGATGCCGCATCCGGAACGGGTGTTCCGTGCTATCCAGAACTCCTGGGCGCCGGATGAGTGGAATGAGGATGGGGCCTGGATGCGGATGTTCCGCAATGCACGCCAAGAGCTTGGTTAAACCGGCGCTTGGTTAAACGGAAAAAACCGGGGTGGCAGATGTCTCCCGGTTTTTTTGTCGCTATCGTTTACGTGGAAGGCATCATCACACAACAAAAAAAGCCGGCAGATGCCGGCTTTTTTATGCAGGATCAGCTTACTGCTGAACGTTTTTCGCGCCGAAGATTTCGACGTCTACGCGGCGATCCGGACGCAGGCAAGCGATCAGCTCGGCGCCACGGCCGGTGCAGTTGGCAACCGGTGCGGATTCACCCAGGAAGGTGATAGACATCTTGTCGGCGTCGACGCCAGCAGCAGCCAGTTCTTTGGCAACGGCTTCAGCACGGCGCTGAGACAGCTTCATGTTGTAGCTGTCGCTACCGATCGGGTCAGCGTGACCAGCCAGCTTGATCTCTTTCAGGCCGGACAGGGTGCCGATGTAGTTAACGATATTGGAGACATCTTCGACCTTGGTGCTATCGAAGTCGAAGTACAGGGCGAACTTCTTGGTGTCGTCCATCATGGTGTAAGTCGGTTCAGCCGGAGCCGGGGCCGGAGCCGGTTCAGCTGCTGCAACCACACCGTCGCAGCCCACGACTACAGCGTCAGCTTCAGTCCAGAAGCCGTCGTGCCAGCATTCACCGAAGCCGGTGCGCCAGATAGAACCATCTGTAGTGTTGACATAACCGGAATAGGTTTCAGCCTGAGCCAGAGAGGCGCCCAGAGCCAGGGTGAGGCCTGCTGCGATCGCGATCTTCTTCATCATCATATCCTTGTGACAGTCTTGGGATGAATTCAGTACTAGTACGTTAGACTATTAGAACGTAATTTTCATTAACTACGGGTTAACCTGCTGCGATACAGCTAGAAGCAGCTTGGGCCCCCAATTTTGCCCTATCGTCAGGGAAGTACCTTTTTGAAAGGTTTTACCTGTACTTGCCGGTACACGCCGGCTTTCACATAGGGGTCCACATCGGCCCAGCGCTTGGCGGCATCCAGAGACTCGAACTCCGCGACAACCAAACTTCCTGTAAATCCGGCGGGGCCCGGATCCTCGCTATCGATAGCGGGTAGTGGGCCGGCCAGCAACAATCGTCCCTGCGTCTTCAAATCTTCAAGCCTGGCGAGATGCTCGGGTCTGGCTTGGAGGCGCTGCTCCAACGAATCCTCGATATCTTGGGCCATGATGGCGTAATACATCCGTTTTACTCCGGCTATATTAATCGTGTTCATTGTGCTGGGGAAGGTGCTTGGAAATATAAACTCCTTGTCCCAGGATGAAGATTAGTGTGAGTCCCAGCATGCCAAAAAGTTTGAAGTTGACCCAGGTCTCTTCACTAAAGTTGTAGGCGACGAACAGGTTGATTCCGCCCATCAGCGCAAAGAACAGTATCCAGGCGTTGTTAAGGTGGCGCCAGATCGCAGCGGGAAGCTCGATGTTGCCCTCCATCAGCCGTTGCACGATCGTTTTGCTGCCCACGAAACTACTAATAAGGAAGGCGGCGCCAAACAGCCAGTTCACGACGGTGGGTTTCCACTGAATAAAGGTCTTGTCGTTGAACAGAATCGTGGCTCCGCCCAGCAGTACGACCAGTATCAGGGTCACGAGTTGCATCTTCTCGATCCGATGCAGTTTGAACCAGGTATAAGCCATCTGCGCCAGCGTGGCCGGAATCAGGATGGCGGTGGCGAGAATGATGTCGCCGGAAATTTTATAAACTGCAAAAAAGACGATAACAGGGAGGAAATCAAGTAGAATTTTCATGGCACCGAAAGGGTTGCGGTTTTTCGAACAGTATAAAGGTCCCTACCAGAGAGTGAAACAGCCCCTCCGCTACGATCTTCACTGCCATAGCACGGCTTCCGATGGTGTACTGGCGCCGTCCGTATTGGTCCACCAGGCTTATGCCGCGGGGGTGAGGATACTGGCGTTGACCGATCACGATACGGTCGACGGTATTGCCGAAGCGGCGCAGGCCGCGCAGAGTCTTCCGGATCTCCATTTCTTGCCGGGCATTGAACTGACCTGTCTGTGGCAGGGGCGTGTCGTCCACCTGCTGGGGTTGGCGATCGATCCGGCCAGCCCGCAGTTGGCCGACTATATCGCGTTGTTGACAACGCTGCGTCAGGCGCGGGGTGAGGCGATTGCCGCGAAGCTGGTGAAGCGGGGGCTGCCGGATCTGCTCGAACCGGCGCGCCACATTGCCGCGGGTGGTCAGTTGGGGCGTCCCCATTTCGCCCAGGCGATGTTGGAGGCGGGATTGGTCGATAACCCGCAGCAGGCATTCGACCGGTATCTGGGGCAGGGCAAGATTGGCGATGTCAAAGCCCAGTGGCCTGCGCTGGAGGAGGCGGTTGCCACCGTAATCGGCGCCGGGGGTGTGGCGCTACTTGCGCACCCGACCAAGTATAACTTTACTTTCACCCGTATTCGTCAGTTGTGCGATTGCTTGAAATCCCTGGGTGGCGTTGGCATCGAAGCGAGCTATCCCGGGGTAACGCCAAATCATCTTAGAGATCTGCTGCAACTGGCCGCGCGTAATGAGTTGCTTGTTTCCGCCGGGAGTGATTTCCACTCGTCGGCTCAACATTGGACCGGTTTGGGGCGTTTCCCCGCATTCAGTGCGCAATCGCATGTGCTCGATATCCTTGCGCCCGAGTGGAGAGGCGACTGAGAGTTGCAGATATGACCGAGTTCAACCAGGAGAATAATGTGAGTCAGTTTTTCCAGATCCATGCCGAAAATCCACAGGCACGCCTTGTTCAACAGGTGGTGGAGATCATTCAGGGCGGCGGGGTGATCGTTTATCCGACCGATTCCGCCTATGCGCTGGGTTGCCATTTAGGTGACAAACACGCTATGGAGCGGATCAAGCGTATCCGTCAGCTCGGCGATAAGCATAACTTTACCCTTGTCTGCAGCGATCTGTCTGAAATAGCGACCTATGCCAAGGTGGATAATAAGGACTATCGGACGATCAAGGCGCACACGCCGGGGGCTTATACATTTATTTTGAATGCCACGAGTGAAGTGCCGCGCCGGCTGTTACACCCGAAGCGACGTACGATCGGGATTCGGATCCCGGATAATCGGATAGCGCTGGCGATAACCGAGCAGCTAGGCGAGCCGATAATGAGTACTTCGCTGATACTGCCGGGAGATCCTGATCCGCTGACCGATCCCTACGAGATTCGAGATCTATTACAGCATGATGTGGATCTGGTTATTGATGGTGGGTACTGTGGTTTGGAGGCGACATCTGTAATCAGTCTGGTGGGTGAGACCCCGGAGATTGTTCGAGAGGGGGCTGGTGATATCAGCGATTTTAGGTAGGTAAATATATGTGCTGTTAATTTTGCCTCTTTTCTTGCAAAAAAATGATGAGTGGCGATAATTGCCGTATATATAACCTGAATTGTCGCCGAGAGAAAAATGACTGACTTCGTTAAAATTCTGACCCGCAAAAACTCACTGCGTAAACAGTGCCTGGAACTGGGTGTGGCTGACCTGGAAAAAGTGCTGGCGGATCTGACCGATATTATCGACGAGCGCCGTGAGGACGAAGCGGCTCAGGCTGCTGCGGAGGCCGCAAAAATCGAGGCGATCGAGGCGATCCGTAAACAGATGATGGATGCCGGTATCGGTCTTGATGATCTGTCCGTACAGGTCGATTCCGCTCCGCGTAAGAGCGTCAAAGCCAAATTCAAAATTGTCGATGCCGACGGCGAAGAGCACTTCTGGTCCGGTCGCGGTCGTACTCCGGTCGCATTTGCGGCCTATATGGAAGAGAAGGGTATCAGCAAAGATCAGTTGCCGACGGTCGACTGATTCTCGCTACTCTCCAAGCGTTATTAAGCTCTTCAGTCTATAGTGCTGAAGAGCTTTTTTAATTTATAAGGCGATGTCAACGTGCAAGACGAAAAGTTGCAAAAAGTTTTGGCTCGCTCCGGTTGTGGCTCACGTCGTGAGATGGAGCGGGTAATAGAAAGTGGGCAGGTTTCGCTGAACGGCGAAATGGCCAAGTTGGGCGATCGTGTAAAGGAGGGGGATAAGGTCGAGCTGAATGGCAAGCCGGTACAACTCCTGTTCGATGCCGAAAGTCCATGTCGGGTGCTGATCTATAATAAGCCTATTGGTGAAGTGTGTACTCGGCACGATCCGGAAGGGCGTCCCACGGTGTTTGATAATCTGCCGCCGTTGAAACAGGGGCGCTGGATAATTATTGGCCGTTTGGATATCAATACCACCGGGTTATTGCTGTTTACGACCGACGGTGAGTTGGCCAATCGCATGATGCACCCCTCCGCCAATATAGACAGAGAGTATGCTGTCCGTGTTTTGGGGGAGGTCGATGAGGCGATGCTGGAACGTTTGAAGCAGGGGATACTGCTGGAGGACGGGATGGCAAAATTCAGCGATGTGCGTTACTTCGACGGCGAGGGTGCCAATAAATGGTATCACTGTGTCGTTATGGAGGGGCGTAATCGGGAAGTGCGCCGCTTGTGGGAATCGCAGGGGATGCAGGTCAATCGCCTGAAGCGGGTCCGGTTCGGGCCGGTATTTCTACCAAGCGATGTGAAGGTGGGAACCTGGCGCGAGCTGGCGATTAAAGAGATCAACGTCCTGGCCGACGAGTTGGCGTTGGCGCATCGCAAGGGTGCGCCGAAGACGCGGGAGCAGGTGGTGGAGGAGCAGCGGCGCTATAAGCGTCAGCGGGCGCGCCAGAATGCGGAGTCCGCGGCGCCGGCCGAACGGCATCCGAACAAGCCGCGCGGGCGTTCGGTAGGGAAACGTAAGGTGCGCCGGGTCTGATCGGTGCCGCAATTAAAAAACGCTGCGTTAACGCAGCGTTTTTTATTGCATCCTAACCGGGTTCCTCAAGCGCTTCCCGATCCCTGCGCATCCAGTGACTGGCCGTTTACCGCCTTGCTGTCGGGCCCCATCAGATAGAGATACAGCGGCATGATCTCTTCCGGGGCCGGGTTGTTCTGCGGGTTTTCGGCCGGGTAGGCCCAGACACGCATGGCGGTGCGCGTGGCGCCGGGGTTGATGCAGTTGACGCGGATGGCGCTGATGTTTTCGAGCTCGTCGGCCAGTACCTGTGCCAGCCCTTCGGTGCCGAACTTGGAGACCGCGTAGGCTCCCCAGTGGGCGCGGCCGCGGCGGCCGACGCCGGAGGAGGTGAAAATGATCGATGCTTCCGGCGCCAGGCGCAGCAGCGGCAGCAGGGTCTGGGTCATCAGGAAGGGGGCGTTCAGGTTAACCTGCATCACCTGCTGCCAGATGATCGGGTCGTACCCCTCGATGGAGGTGATGGGGCCGAGGATGCCAGCGTTGTGCAGAATGCCATCGAGCTTGCCGAAGGTGTCCTGCAACTGGTTGGCGAGTTCGATGTAGTCGTGCTCGGCGGCTGTTTCCAGGTTCAGCGGTACGATCGCCGGCTGCGGATAGCCGGCGGCTTCCAGCTCGTCGTAGACCAGCTCCAGTTTTTCCAATGTACGCCCGAGCAACACCACGGTTGCGCCATGGCGGGCGTAGGCATGCGCAGCGGCGCGGCCAATGCCGTCGCCGGCACCGGTGACCAGGATGACGCGTCCGGCGAGCAGATCTTGCGGCGCTTGATAGCTGAACATAAGCGTTGGAGTTCCTTTTATTGCGTGCACTCTGAATGGAGGCATTGTAGCAGTGGCTGCAGTGCGCGCGCATCGTTTACCAGGTGCTCTCCGCCCCAGGTTAGCGGGTCGTCGGCCGGGCTCAGATAACCGTAGGCGCAGGTCAGGGTACGCATCCCGGCCTGCCGTCCGGCCTCGATATCGCGCCGATGGTCGCCCAGGTACAGCGTGCTGGATGGCGGCTGCTCCAGTTCCTGGCTGGCCAGCAGCAAGGCTTCGGGATCCGGCTTGGGATGTTTGACCCGCTCCGGACAGACGACGCTGCCGCAGCGTCGGGTCAGGGCGAGGCGGTGCAGGATCGGCAGTGTGAAGCGTTCGGACTTGTTGGTGACTATGCCCCAGCCGATCTGCATCCGGTCGAGCCATTCCAGCGTCTCGGCGATGCCGGGAAACAGGATGCTGTCCTGTACCGGGTTGGCGGCGTAACGGTCGAGAAATACCCGCTGCAGGGCATCCAGCTCGGCGTCGCCTGCAGCGTCGAACGCCAGTCGCAGCATGGCGCGGGCGCCTTCAGACGCCCGTTGGCGCAGTGCGGCGGGGGCCAGGGCGGGGCGGTCATGCTCCCGGCACAGTTCGTTGATGATGCGCAGAAAGTCGGGTACTGAGTCGAGCAGGGTGCCGTCGAGGTCGAACAGGACGGCACGGAACCCGCTCATTCGCCGGCTGCCCGCTGAGTCGCCACCATATAGTTGACGCTGACATCGTCGGGGTCGAGGCGATAGGCCTTGGTGATCGGGTTGTAGACCAGTCCGGTGATCTCTTCGATCTGCAGGCCGTTGCCGCGCAGCCAGCTACCGAGTTCGGCGGGGCGGATGAACTTCTTGAAGTCGTGGGTGCCGCCGGGCACCAATTGCAGCACGCGCTCGGCGCCGACGATGGCGAACAGGTAGCTTTTGGGGTTGCGATTCAGTGTGGAGAAGAACAGCTGGCCGCCGGGTTTGGCCAGGCGGGCGCAGGCGGCGATCACCGAGGCGGGGTCGGGGACGTGCTCGAGCATCTCCATGCAGGTCACGACATCGAAGCTGGCGGGCATCTCGTCGGCCAACTCCTCGACCGTAATCCGCTTGTAGCGGATGCTGACGCCGCTTTCGAGGCCGTGCAGTTTGGCCACCTTCAGCGGGGCTTCGCCCATGTCGATGCCGGTCACCTCGGCGCCGCGCAGCGCCATCGATTCCGCCAGGATGCCGCCGCCGCAGCCGACGTCGAGCACGGTTTTGCCCGCCAGCGGCGCGATGCGGTCGATGAAGCCGACTCGCAGGGGGTTGATGTCGTGCAGGGGCTTGAATTCGCTGTTGCGATCCCACCAACGGCTGGCGAGTTCTTCAAACTTGGCAATCTCTTGGGGGTCGATGTTGTGCGAGGGGGAGGCGCTCATCCGCTTGCTCTTATGTCGCTGAACTGATGCGGCACATCTTAACACGACTGCAGGGCTCCGGGTCACAGTGGTTAGCGTGATCGGGGGCGGTCTGTGATATAATCCCGCGGTTTAAAACACGGCCCTACCCTGGCCCGTGTGTCCTACCGGATCAAGGAACGCTGAACGAATGGGTGATCTAGCCAAAGAAGTTCTGCCAGTCAATATCGAAGATGAGCTTAAACAGTCCTATCTCGACTATGCCATGAGCGTCATCGTCGGCCGTGCGCTGCCCGATGTGCGCGACGGCCTCAAGCCCGTGCATCGCCGTGTGCTGTTTGCGATGAACGAGCTGAGTAACGACTGGAATAAACCCTACAAGAAATCGGCACGTGTCGTCGGTGACGTGATCGGTAAATATCACCCGCACGGCGATAGTGCGGTATACGACACCATCGTGCGTATGGCGCAGGATTTCTCCATGCGCTACATGCTGGTCGACGGCCAGGGTAACTTCGGTTCAGTGGACGGCGACTCGGCCGCCGCCATGCGTTACACCGAGATCCGCATGGCCAAGATCTCCCACGAGTTGTTGGCCGACCTGGACAAGGAAACCGTCGATTTCGTCGATAACTACGACGGCACCGAAAAGATTCCTGCCGTGTTGCCGACCCGGGTGCCGAACCTGTTGGTCAACGGTTCCGCCGGTATCGCCGTCGGTATGGCGACCAATATCCCGCCGCACAACCTGGGCGAGGTGGTCAGGGGCTGTATCGAGCTGATCGACAATCCGGAGCTCAGCGTCGATGAACTGATGGAGTTCATCCCCGGGCCCGATTTCCCCACCGGCGGCATCATCAACGGCCGTGCCGGTATCGTGCAGGCCTACCGCACCGGGCGTGGCCGTATCTACGTGCGCGCCAAGCACCATGTCGAAGAGCACCCGAAAAACGGCCGCCCGATGCTGGTGGTCACCGAGATTCCGTACCAGCTCAACAAGGCGCGCCTGATCGAGAAGATCGCCGAGCTGGTCAAAGAGAAGAAGCTCGAAGGGATCAGCGAATTGCGCGACGAGTCCGACAAGGACGGCATGCGTATCGTCATCGAGCTGCGCCGCGGCGAAGTGCCGGATGTGGTCATCAACAACCTGTTCACCCACACCCAGCTGCAGAGCGTGTTCGGCATCAATATGGTGGCGCTGGTCGACGGCCAGCCGCGGATCCTCGATCTGAAATCGATCCTGGAGTGCTTCATCCGCCATCGCCGCGAAGTGGTGACCCGCCGTACCGTCTACGAGCTGCGCAAGGCGCGGGAGCGCGGACACGTGTTGGAGGGGCTGGCGGTTGCGCTGGCCAATATCGATCCGGTCATCGAGCTGATCAAGAACTCCCCGACGCCGGCCGATGCCAAAGAGCGCCTGGTGGCCACCCCCTGGGCGCCGGGTAACGTGCTCGACATGCTGGAGCGTGCCGGTGAGGACGCCTGCCGTCCGGACGATCTGGAACCGCAGTACGGCCTGCGCGAGGGGCATTACCATCTGTCTCCGGTGCAGGCCCAGGCGATCCTGGACCTGCGCCTGCACCGCCTGACCGGCCTCGAGCATGACAAGCTGATCGCCGAATACCGCGAGCTGATCGAAAAAATTGCCGAACTGCTGGCGATCCTGGGTTCCTACGAGCGCCTGATGGAGGTGATCCGCGAGGAGCTCGAAGCGCTGGTGGCCGAGTATGCCGACCCGCGCCGTACCGAGATCACCGCGTCGCAGCAGGATCTGACCATCGCCGACCTGATCACCGAAGAGGATATGGTGGTGACCGTCTCCCACGGTGGTTACGCCAAGACCCAGCCGCTGAGTGACTACCAGGCGCAGCGCCGCGGCGGCAAGGGCAAGTCGGCCACGGCGATGAAGGACGAGGACTTCATCGAGCACCTGCTGATCGCCAATACCCATGACACCGTGCTCTGCTTCACCAACCACGGCAAGGTGTACTGGCTCAAGGTGTACGAGATTCCACAGGCCAGCCGCGCGTCCCGCGGCCGGCCGATGGTCAATATCCTGCCGCTGGCCGAAGAGGAGCGGATCAGCGCGATCCTGCCGGTGAAGGAGTTCGATAGCGAGCGCTTCGTGTTCCTGGCCACGGCTAACGGCACGGTCAAGAAAACCCCGCTGCAGGCATTCTCGCGTCCGCGCAGCACCGGCCTGATCGCGCTGGAGATCGTCGAGGGCGACAACCTGATCGGCGCCTCCATTACCAACGGTAACGACGACGTGATGCTGGTCACCAGTGCCGGCAAGGCGATCCGTTTCAACGAGAATGACGTGCGCGCCATGGGCCGTACCGCGCGCGGTGTGCGCGGCGTCAAGCTGGACGATGCAGCGGCGGTCATCGCCCTGATCATCCCGCAGCTCGGCGGTCGGGTACTGACGGCGTCCGAGCACGGTTACGGTAAGCAGACCGCGATCGACGACTACCCGCTGCGGGGGCGCGGCGGCCAGGGCGTTATCGCCATGCAGTGTACCGAGCGCAATGGCCAGCTGGCCGGTGCGGTACAGGTGTTCGATGGTGACGACGTGATGCTGATCAGCGATCGCGGCACGCTGGTGCGTACCCGCGTTGAAGAGATCTCGGTGTTGGGCCGCAACACCCAAGGGGTGATGCTGATACGGCTGTCGGAGGAGGAGAAACTCTCCGGTATCGCCCGCATCGAGGAGCCCGAAGAGAGTGATGAAGTGACTGAACCGGACGGAGAGACGCCAGAGGCGCCATCCGCCGCCGATTCTGAAGAGTGATCAACGGGAGCCTTGGGCTCCCGTGCCCGTTTTCCTTGTCTGGAGTCAAACAGAGTGACACGTAAGCACAACTTCAGCGCAGGTCCCGCTGCGCTGCCGCAGGAGGTTCTGGAACAAGCTCAGCAGGAGATGCTGGATTGGCATGGTAAAGGGCTCTCGATCATGGAGATGAGCCACCGCAGTGCCGAGTTCGTGTCGGTTGCCGAAACCGCCGAACAGGACCTGCGCGACCTGCTGTCGATCCCGGCAAACTACAAGGTGCTGTTCCTGCAGGGTGGGGCGACCAGTCAGTTCAGCATGGTGCCGATGAACCTGCTGCGGGGTAAGGGCTCGGCGGACTATATCAACACCGGGATCTGGTCCGGCAAGGCGATGAAGGAAGCCAAGCGCTACGCCAGCATCAACCTGGCCGCGTCCAGCGAAGCCGACAGTTTCCTGCGCGTGCCGGGCCAGGACGAGCTCAAGCTCGACAGCAATGCCGCCTACGTGCACTACACCACCAACGAAACCATCGGCGGTCTGGAGTTCGACTATGTGCCGCAGACCGGCGCGGTGCCGCTGGTGGCCGATATGTCCTCCGACATCCTGTCGCGTCCGATCGATGTCAGCCGTTACGGCCTGATCTACGCCGGGGCGCAGAAGAACATCGGCCCGGCCGGCCTGACCGTGGTGATCGTGCGCGAGGATCTGCTGGGACAGACCCTGGCCGGCACGCCGAGCATGTACGACTACAAACTGCATGCCGACGCCGACTCGATGAACAACACGCCGCCGACCTTCGCCTGGTACATGACCGGCCTGGTGTTCAAGTGGCTGAAGGCGCAGGGCGGTGTCGAGGCGATGGCGCAGCGCAACCTGCGCAAGGCGGAGATGCTGTACAGCGCCATCGACGCCTCCGCCTTCTATGCCAACCCGATCGCCAAGCCGAACCGTTCGATCATGAACGTGCCGTTCACGCTGGCGGACAGTGCGCTGGACAAGCCGTTCCTCAGCGAGGCGGAAGCGGCCGGCCTGCTGAACCTGAAAGGGCACCGCTCCGTCGGCGGGATGCGCGCCAGTATCTACAACGCCGTCGGCGAGGAGTCGGTGGCGGCGCTGGTGGCGTTCATGCAGGAGTTTGAGCGGGTACACGGCTAAACATGGGGTGGCGGGAGAGTGACGGAGAGGTGCGGATGACCGAACCAACAGCCCAGCCGGGCAGTGACTCAGGGGTGGTTGAAACCCAGGAGCAGGCGCTGGCCGTGGTACGCGGGGAGATCGACCGCATCGATCGCGAGATCCAGCAACTGTTCAACGCCCGGGCCCAATGTGCGCAGCAGGTAGCGCAGATCAAGGCCCGTTTCGACAGCGAGGACGCCGTATTCTACCGGCCGGAACGCGAGGCGCAGGTATTGCGGGCCGTCATGGCCCGCAATGAAGGGCCGCTGCCGGCGGCGGAAGTGGCGCGTCTGTTCCGGGAGATCATGTCGGTCTGCCTGGCGCATGAACAACCGCTGCAGGTGGTCTTTGCCGGCGCCCCCGGGGTGGGCGCCGCGCTGGCCGAACAGGCGGCGACCAAGCACTTCGGTCACAGCGCCCGGTGCACGGTGCTGGACGATCTGCCCAGCGTGTTTCGCGCCCTGGAGCAGAAAGCTGCCGATTACGGAGTGGTGCCGCTGAGCGCCACGGTGGCCGATGCGCTGATCGCGCAGTTGGCGCTGACCGAGCTGCGTCCCTGTGGCGAGGTGGCGGTCTGCATCCACCAGCACGGGCGCAGCGGCGACAGCGACACCCGGGTCGAGTTTCTGGTCCTCGGTCGCCAGCACGTGGGCCCCAGCGGCGCGGACAAGAGCGCCCTGCTGCTGACACCCGGCGCCGGGTCCGAACCGCTGGCGCTGCTCCAGGCCGAGGCGGCGCCGGTGACCCGGACGCTGCACGGTTCCAACTCTCGCCAACTCTATATCGAACTACAGGGGCATGGGGACGAGGAGTCACTGCAACAGTTGCAGCAGGCGTTGCTGTCTGCCGGCGCTGCCGTCAAGTGGCTCGGTTCTTTTCCCTGTGCCGTTCTCTGATCAGTATCCCCGTTCGGGATAGAGAGGATTAAGCACCATGAGTGCTGACTTTATTGCGCTGGCAACCGGCGGCGTTGCCTCACTCCAACCCTATCGTCCTGGCAAACCGGCATCCGAGCTGGAGCGTGAGTTGGGAGTGAAAGATATCGTCAAGCTGGCCAGCAACGAAAATCCGCTGGGGCCGAGCCCGGTTGCGCTGGCCGCGGCGCGGGATGCGCTGGCCGAGATGCACCTGTATCCGGATGGTTCGGGCTACCGTCTGAAGCGGGCGCTGTCGACCCGCTATGGGATAGACCCGGAGTGCATCACGCTCGGCAACGGCTCCAACGAACTGCTGAATATGATCGCCCGGGTGTTTCTGCATCCGGATGACGAGGTGATCTACTCGGAATACTCCTTTATCGCCTATGCGATGGCGGTCAAGGCGTGCAATGCCCAGGCCCGGATTGTCCCGGCCAGGGATTACGCCCACGATCTCGCTGCCATGGCGGCGGCCGTGACGCCGCGTACCCGCATCATCTTCCTAGCCAATCCGAACAACCCGACCGGCACCGCGTTCACTGGCCCCGAGCTGGTGGCATTTCTCGATGCGGTACCGGAACAGGTGGTCGTGGTGTTGGACGAGGCCTACACCGAGTATGTCGATCCGGCCCAGGGGCTGGCCAACGGGCTGGCGCTGCGGACGCGTTATCCGAACCTGGTGGTGTTGCGCACCTTCTCCAAGGCGTTCGGGTTGGCCGGTCTGCGCGTCGGCTTCGCCGTGGCGGACCGGGTGATCACCGATCTGATGAACCGGGTGCGGGAGCCGTTCAACGTCAATGTCCCGGCCCTGGCCGCGGCAGAGGCGGTGCTCGGCGATGAGGCGTACCTGCGGCGCAGTATCGAGGTCAACGCCGCCGGCATGAGCCAGCTCTGTGCCGGGTTAACGGCGCTTGGGCTCGAGTACATCCCGTCGTTCGGGAACTTCGTCACCGTGGATATGGCACGGCCGACGGCGCCGATCTACCAGGCGCTGCTGCGTGAAGGGGTGATCTTGAGACCGCTGGATAACTATGCGATGCCGCACCACCTGCGTATCAGCGTCGGCCTGGAGGCGGAGAACCGTCGTTGCCTGGAGGCGCTGGCGAGGGTGTTGGCGTGCTGAGTTTCTCCACCCGTAAGGTGCTGATCGTCGGTCTCGGACTGATCGGCGGCTCCCTGGCGCGTGCGCTACGCAGCCGGCATGTCGTGGAGGAGGTGGTCGGCTACGATCTCAACCGGGCGGAGTGCGAGCTCGGCGTGACCTTGGGTGTTATCGACCGCGTCGCCGAGTCGTTACCGGCGGCAGTGGCCGAGGCGGATCTGGTGGTCCTCGCGGTGCCGGTCAAGGTGATGGAGACGGTACTCGACCAGGTCCGTCCCCATCTGCGTCCCAATACCCTGTTGTCCGATGTCGGCAGCACCAAGGGCAATATCGTCGCCGCGGCGCGGCGGCAGTTCGAACGGCTGCCGCCGGGTTTCGTGCCGGGGCATCCGATTGCCGGTACCGAGAAGAGCGGTGTGGCGGCATCGGATGCGGAGATGTTCGTGCGCCGCAAGGTGATCCTGACGCCGCTGCCGGAGTCGAGCCCCGAGGCCACGCTGGCGCTAGCGCGGTTGTGGCAGGCGGTCGGTGCCGAGGTGCTGCAGATGGATGTGCAGCGCCATGACGAGGTGTTGGCGGCGACCAGCCATCTGCCCCATCTGCTGGCGTTTTCGCTGGTCGATACGCTGGCGCAGGAGGCGGAGAATACCGATATTTTCCGCTATGCCGCCGGTGGTTTCAGGGACTTTACCCGCATCGCGGCCAGCGACCCGACCATGTGGCACGACATCTGTTTTGCCAATCGCGACCAGTTGCTGGCGCAGATCGATCGCTTCACGGCCGGTGTTGGACGGTTGCGCGCGGCGATCGCCGCGGGCGACAGCCAGTCGCTGCTGGGGATCTTCACCCGTGCCAAGGCGTCGCGGGAACACTTCTCGCGTATCCTGGCACGCTCGGCCTATTCACCCGATCTACACAAACATCCGTTACGCTTCATCGTCCGCGCCGCCGGCGCACTGTCTGGACGGGCGGAGGTCCCCGGCGACCGTTCCATCTCTCATCGCGCCATCATGCTGGCGGCGCTCGCCGACGGGATCAGCGATATCGAGGGGTTCCTCGAGAGCGAGGACAGCCTGGCGACACTGCAGGCACTGCGTGATCTCGGCGTCGTGATCGAGGGACCGCACCTGGGGATGGTGCGGGTCTATGGGGTGGGACTGCACGGCTTGCGGCGCCCGGCGGGTGCCCTCTATCTGGGCGGCTCCGGCACCTCGATGCGACTGCTGGCCGGGTTGCTGGCGGCGCAGCCGTTCGATACCGAGCTGTATGGCGATGACGGGCTGATGTGCGAATCGATGCGCAGCGTGATCGAGCCGCTGTGCCGGATCGGTGCAGATATCCAGGGTGCAGAGGATGGGCGACCGCCGTTACGTATCCGCGGCGGACAGACCTTGCATGGCGTAACGGCGCCATTGCCGTTGCGCAGTGCCCAGGTCAAGTCGGCGCTGTTGCTGGCGGGGCTCTACAGCCAGGAGCCGATCTGCATGACGCAGCAGACGCCGACCCGCGACCATACCGAACGCATGCTGGCGAGCTTCGGTTGTGCCCCGGTCGATGACGCGGGCCAGCTGTGTGTCAGCGCGGTTTCCAGCCTGCAGGCGCAGCGCCTGCGGGTGCCGGCCGACTGGTCGATGGCGGCCAATTTCATCGTTGCGGCGAGCATCACGCCGGGCTCCGAGATCCGGCTACAGGGGGTCGGCGTCAACCCGACCCGGAACGGCTTGCTGGCGGTGCTGACGGCGATGGGCGCCGATATCCAGTTGCTCGAATGCCGGGAGCAGGGCGGGGAGCCGGTCGCCGATCTGCAGATCCGTTATGCCCCGTTGCGAGGGGGCGAATTCGGGCCCGAGCACTGGACGACGATGCGGGACGAGTTGCCGTTGCTGCTGGTCGCCGCCGTCGCGGCCAGCGGGCGTACCCTCCTGCGATTCGACGCCGGCAGCCGCTATCCCTCGGTGGAGCGGATGGTCGAGCTGCTGTGTGCCCTGGGGGCGCGTATCGAGCGCGGTGCCGAGGGGCTGGCGATCGAGGGCGGGCGCTTGCACGCCGGTTGTATCAGTTGCGGCGGCGACTATCGGGTGGCGATGGCGGCGACGGTGGCCGCCGCGATTGCCCAGGGCCAGATCGAAGTCAGCGCGTGCGGCTCCGTGGCTCAGGTGTTCCCCGAGTTCGTCGAACAGGCCCGCCGATTAGGTATCGATATATATAAGGAGGAGGGCTGATGGTCAGCCGCGAACAACAGGTCCCGGTCATCACTGTCGACGGACCGGGAGGATCGGGTAAAGGAACGATCTGTCGGCTGCTGGCACAGCGACTGGGCTGGCAACTGCTCGATAGCGGAGCGCTCTATCGCCTGACGGCGCTGGCAGCACGCCATCACGGCGTGGCACTGGACGATGTGGAGGCGCTGGTCGTACTGGCCGCCCACCTCGATGTCCGCTTTGTCAGCGGCGATGGCGATGAGTTGCAGATCGTCCTCGAGGGGGAGGAGGTGACCCAGGCGATCCGTACCGAGGAGACCGGTTCCGAAGCGTCCGTGGTGGCCGCTCTCGGTCCGGTTCGCGATGCGCTGTTGAGCCGCCAGCGCGACTTTGCCCATCTGCCGGGGCTGATTGCCGACGGCCGGGATATGGGGACTGTCGTGTTTCCCGCCGCCGATCTGAAAATCTATCTCGATGCGAGTGCAGAAGAGCGCGCGAGGCGTCGATATAACCAGTTGATTAGCAAGGGTGTGGGTGCTAGCCTTGGTGAAATACTAGACGATATCCGAGTGCGTGACGCCCGCGATATGAACCGCGCTGTGGCGCCCCTGAAGCCGGCGCCAGACGCGGTGATTCTGGACACCACCCAAATGACGATTGAGGAGGTGCTACAGGCGGTGCTGGACGAAGCCAGACACAGAGGGCTGCGCTAAGCGGCTCCATTTTGAGGACCGATGGTGATGAGCGAGAGTTTTGCTGAGCTGTTTGAAGAGAGCCTGAAAGAGCTTGATATGGCGCCTGGCTCCATTGTGACCGGTACGGTCGTGGCGATCGAGAACGATTTCGTGATCGTCAACGCGGGACTGAAGTCGGAGGGGGTCATCCCGGTCGAGCAGTTCCGCAACGACAACGGGGAGATCACCCTGAAGGTCGGCGATGAGGTCAAGGTGGCGCTGGAAGCGCTCGAAGACGGTTTCGGCTCAACTCTGCTGTCACGTGAAAAGGCCAAGCGCGCCGAAGCCTGGGCGGTCCTCGAAAAGGCTTATGCCGCGGAAGAGACCGTCACCGGTCATATCACCGGCAAGGTGCGCGGCGGTTTGACGGTCGACGTCAACGGCATCAACGCCTTCCTGCCGGGTTCGCTGGTCGATGTCCGGCCGTTGCGCGATACCTCCCATCTGGAGGGGCAGGAGCTGGAGTTCAAACTGGTCAAGCTCGACGCCCGTAGCAACAATATCGTCGTCTCCCGACGTGCGGTGCTGGAAGCCGCCTACAGCGAAGAGCGCGAAAAGCTGCTGGAAAAAATGGAAGAGGGTGTGGTCGTCAAGGGTGTGGTCAAGAACCTCACCGATTACGGCGCCTTTATCGACCTGGGCGGCATCGACGGTCTGCTGCACATCACCGATATCGCCTGGAAACGTGTCAAACACCCCAGTGAAGTGCTCAAGATCGGTGACGAGATCGATGTCAAAGTACTCAAGTTCGATCGCGAACGCAGCCGCGTATCGCTCGGCTTGAAGCAGCTGCAGGAAGATCCGTGGACGCAGCTGACCAAGGAGTACAACGTCGGCGACCGGGTCAAGGCGCGGGTCACCAACCTGACCGACTATGGCTGTTTTGCCGAGATCGGCGAAGGGGTCGAAGGCCTGGTGCACGTGTCTGAAATGGACTGGACCAACAAGAATATTCACCCCTCCAAGGTGGTGCAGATCGGTCAGGAGATCGAGGTGATGATCCTCGATATCGATCAGCAGCGGCGCCGCATCTCGCTGGGGATGAAGCAGTGCCAGCAGAACCCCTGGCAGGCTTTTGCTTCGCGTTACAAGAAGGGCGATCGTATCAGCGGCGCCATCAAGTCGATCACCGATTTCGGTATCTTTGTCGGTTTGGAAGGGGGGATCGACGGGCTGGTTCATCTGTCCGACCTGTCCTGGGATGAGGCCGGCGAAGAGGTCGTCAAACAGTTCAGCAAGGGGCAGGAGGTCGATACGCAGGTCCTGTCCGTCGATCCGGAGCGGGAACGCATCGCGCTGGGTATCAAGCAGCTGAACTCCGACCCGTTTATCGAATATGTCGATCAGAACAGCAAGGGCGCCCTGGTGCAGGGGAAAGTGGTTGAGGTAACGCCGCGCCAGGCTACCGTCGAGCTGACCGAAGGGGTCGAGGGCTTGCTGAAAGTATCCGAGCTGTCGCGCGACCGGATCGACGATCTGACCACCGAACTGAGCGTCGGCAGCGAGATCGAAGCGGCGATCATCAGCGTCGACCGCCGTAACCGCGTGATCAACCTGTCGGTACGCCAGGTGGAGATGCAGCAACAGAAAGAGGCCCTGAAATCCGTACAGGAACATACGCCCGAAACGGCCGGGCCGACGACTATAGGCGATCTGATCAAGGCGCAAATGGATAAGCGCGATAGCTGATCGGCCTGGGAGCCAGTCGGCCGGCGACGGCCGGCTGGTCAGCCTGAACCTCCGGCAAGGAGCTGATATGACCAAGTCAGAACTGATTGAGCACCTGATAGACGCACATCCCCAACTATCGGTGAAGGATGTGGAGCTTGCGGTAAAGACGATGCTTGACCATATGACCGAGGCATTGGCTAACGGTGAGCGCATCGAGATTCGTGGCTTCGGCAGCTTTTCTCTGCACTACAGGGCTCCGCGTATCGGACGCAATCCGAAGACCGGGGAGTCGGTACCGTTACCGGAAAAGTTCGTCCCCCATTTCAAGCCGGGCAAGGAGCTGCGCGATCAGGTCAACGACAGTCTCAACGATGACTACTGAGTGCTGCGCAAATTGAAACAGCTACAGGAGAGTGCTGGCAGGTGAACTGGCTTAAAACCTTACTGGCAACCGTCATCGGTTTGCTGGTCATCGCGGTAGGCATACTGTTTACCGTGCACAATACCCAGATGGTGAGCATCGACCTGGTGTTCTTCCGGTTACCGGAGGCGACCCTGTCGCTGTGGTTGATTCTGGCGTTCGTAACCGGCGGTGTCTGTGGCGTATTGCTCAGTGCGGTGACGATCTTCGCACTGCGCACGCGTCTTGGCAGGGCCCGGCGTCAGGTCTCGACTTCGCGTCAGGAGATCGATCGCTTGCGTACGGCGGCACTGAAACAAAACGCCTGAAATGGCGAGTGATCTTCTGCTCCTGCTGGCGCTGGTACTGGCGCTGGCGATCGGCTGGTGGCTCGGCCGTCGTGAGACTAAGCGCTCCTCGCAGGGCAGCACTTTCAGCGATCCGAAGCTGAACCGAGCCTATTTCCAGGGGCTCAACCATCTGCTGAACGAGCGTACGGACGAAGCGATCGAGAGCTTCATCCAGGCCCTGGAGATCAACTCCGATACCCTCCCTGCTCATCTCTCACTGGCACGTCTGCTGCGCAGCAAAGGCGAAGTGGAGCGTGCCATTGGCGTGCATCAGACCCTGCTGGCGCGGCCGGGGCTGGCCCACCAGGATTTTCTGCAGATCCAGCTTGCGCTGGCGCGGGATTACGACGCCATCGGGCTGCTGGACCGGGCGGAAAATCTGTTGCTCGAGATCATCCGCGATAACCCCGGACGCGAGCTGCGCCAGGATGCCCAGTCGTTGCTGGTCAAACTCTATGAGAAGGAGGGGGAGTGGCAGAAGGCGCTGGAGCAGGCACGCAGGCTGATCGCAGAGGGGGATCAGGCGTTGCGGGTCGCCGCGGCACACTATTGTTGTGAAATCGCCGATGGCCTATTGCCGCGGCAGCGCCTGCGCGAGGCGGCCGCCTGCGCCAGGGATGCGCTGGCGCTGGACCCCGCGGCGGTTCGGGCCAGTCTGCTGATCGCCCGGGTGGCGATGGAGCAGGAGCGTTGGCCCGCGGCGATACAGGCGCTGAAGCGGGTGCGGGAGCAGGAGCCGATCTTCATCAGTGAGAGCGTCGAGTTGCTGCGGCGTTGCTATCAGCGCTTGGGCGATCTGCAGCAGTATGAAAATTATCTCGATCAGTGTATGGTGCGCTCGCCCTCGACGACGGTGATGCTCGCGCGCGCCGAGCGCGTGCAGGAGCGTAACGGCGTGGTGGCCGCGGGCCGCTACCTGTCGGATGAACTGAAGAGCCGGCCCTCGATCCGCGGCCTGAATCGGCTGATCGATCTGTATCTGGAGTATGGCTCTCCCAGCGCCCGTGAAAGCCTTACGGTGCTGCGTGGCCTGACCGGGCAACTGGAGCAGAGCAAAGCCCGCTATCAGTGTGTGCAGTGTGGATACGTCGCACGCACGCTGCACTGGCAGTGCCCCTCCTGTCGTCGTTGGAATGTGATTCGCCCGGTACAGGGCTTGGAGGGGGAGTAATCCGCCCAGCGTCAAAAACGGAGAGCGTTGTTATGTCTATCGATGAGAAGCCGCTGATCGTGGCACTGGATTACCCTGATGCCGAAGCCGCCATCAACATGGCGGCACAGCTCGACCCGACGCTGTGCCGGGTCAAGGTTGGCAAGGAGTTGTTCACCCGCTCCGGTCCGGCGATCGTGGAGCGGCTGCAAACCCAAGGGTTCGACGTGTTTCTGGACCTGAAATTTCACGATATCCCCAATACGACGGCCAAGGCGGTGCGGGCGGCGGCGGAGCTCGGCGTGTGGATGGTCAATGTGCACGCCAGCGGCGGTCGGCGCATGATGGAAGCGGCGCGGGAGGAGTTGGAGCAGGTCAGCCACTCCTCCACGCTGCTGATTGCGGTGACCGTACTGACCAGTATGGAACGTGCCGATCTGGCCGAGATCGGGCTCGATATCGAACCGCTGCAACAGGTCGAGCGGCTGGCCCGGCTGACCGAGAGCGCGGGGCTGGACGGTGTGGTTTGCTCCGCCCAGGAAGCCGCCGCGCTGCGGCAACTGGTCGGGCCGGCGTTCGCGTTGGTGACTCCCGGCATTCGGCCGGCCAGTGCCGAACAGGGCGACCAGCGCCGCATCCTGACGCCGACCGCGGCGATTCGTGCCGGCGCGACCCATCTGGTGGTCGGTCGTCCTATTACCCGCGCCGAAAACCCCGCGCAGGCGGCCGTCGCCATCCAGCGGGAGGTCGAGGCGGCACGCAACGGGGGCTAAGTCCCCAGTTGGGCATACTTGCCCGGGCGCTGGGCGGTTTCGTGTATCGCGGGGGCTGGCGCCCGGGGTTCTGCCTTCCGACGACCCGCTGCCCGGATCCGCCGCGCTCAACCCGTCTATCGCGGGGGTGGCCAGCGCACCAGCCTTCGCGGGCTCGGCTAAGGCTGCAATCTGGGTCCGCGATCCGGGGCCCCATCGCTGACCCGCTTATCCCCGTCGGTTTATCGCTGTTTAGGTATCTGTTTGCTTATCTCTGAACCGGGACGCCTTACCGGGACGCCTTAGAGCAGCCGCATCGACAGGTCGATGGCGCGGCAGTGCTTGGTCAAGGCGCCGATCGAGATGTAGTCGACGCCGGTCTGGGCAAAGCTGACCAGGGTCTCGTCGGTGATATTGCCCGACGCCTCCAGCTTGGCGCGCCCGGCGGTATGGGCGACCGCCTCGCGCATCTCGGCGATGCTGAAGTTGTCGAGCATGACGATATCGGCGGCGGCGGCCAGCGCCTCGTCCAGCTGTTGCCGCGTTTCCACCTCGACCTCCACCGGTTTGCCGGGGTGGTTGCGGCGTGCCGTCGCAATCGCCGCCGCGATCCCACCGCAGGCGAGGATATGGTTCTCCTTGATCAGGAAGGCGTCGTAGAGGCCGATGCGGTGGTTGCGGCAGCCGCCGCAACTGACGGCATATTTCTGCGCCAGACGCAGGCCGGGCAGGGTCTTGCGGGTATCGAGCAGGGTCACCGGGGTGCCGGCCACGCGTTCGGCGTAGCGCGCGCTGACGGTGGCGGTACCGGACAGGGTCTGCAGGAAGTTCAGCGCCGCGCGTTCGCCGGTCAGCAGCGAGCGGGCGGCACCTTCGAGGCGGAACAACACCTGGTCCGGTTGCACGCTGTCGCCATCCTTGACCAGCCACTCCACCCTCACCTGCGGATCGATCTGGCGGAACACCTCATCGACCCAGGCACAACCGCAGATGACCGCGGCTTCGCGACTGATGACGCGGCCCTGGGCCCGGTCGCTGGCCGGGATCAGCTCGGCGGTGATATCGCCACTGCCGATATCCTCGGCCAGTGCCGTACGTACATTCTGTTCGATAGTGGGTTGCAGCTCAGCCAGGGTCAGCATGATCGTTCCGGTCCAGTTCAGGGAGGCGTTAGTTTAACCAATGTTCGCAGTTGCGAACATGGCCACGGCGGCCTGAGCGGCATGTGCTATGCTCGCCGTTAGCTAACCCCGTCAACGAGTGTGAAGTGCGTTTGCCGTGAAATCCCAACCCGCGTTTTCCGTCATCGACGGTCTGCTGCAGCCGGCCGTCCAGCTATTCTCGCCTAACTACAACGAACGTCCGGACGCCGAGATCTCGCTGCTGGTGATCCACAACATCAGCTTGCCGCCGGGACAGTTCGGCGGCGGCCATATCGGCGAGCTGTTCAGCAACTGCCTGGATCCCGGTGCCCATCCCTATTTCCGCGAAGTTGCCGGGCTGGAGGTGTCGGCCCATCTGCTGATCGACCGGGAGGGGCGGGTGACGCAGTTCGTGCCCTTCGATAAGCGCGCCTGGCACGCCGGGCGCTCCTGCTACGCGGGGCGGGAAAACTGTAACGACTTCTCGATCGGCATCGAACTGGAGGGGACGGACGATACCCCCTTTAGCGACCGCCAGTATGAGGTGTTGAGCGCCGTGGTCGGCGCATTGCTGGCGCACTATCCGGGGCTGGAGCCGGAGCGGATCACCGGTCACAGCGACATCGCACCGGGCCGTAAAACCGACCCCGGTCCCCGCTTCGACTGGGAGCGCTTCCGGACGCTACTGGCTGGTAATTAAGAATGATTTTCACTTATTATTAGCCCTGCGATAACAGCGAGTTGTGCCTGTTGGCGACGATGAAGGGGTGAGGATGAGTGAGCTTTTGCGAGTGAACCAGTTGGGCTGCGCCTACCAGGCCCAGCCGGTGCTGGATTCGGTCAGCTTTTCGATCGCAGAGGGGGAGATCGCCTGCCTGCTCGGTCCCAGCGGCTGCGGTAAAACCACCGTACTGCGCGCCATCGCCGGCTTCATCCCGTTGCTACAGGGCAGCATCCAGCTGGCGGGGCAGGAGATCAGTTCGCCGCGGCAGATCGTCCCGCCGGAGCGGCGCGGCATGGGCATGGTATTCCAGGACTACGCGCTGTTTCCCCACCTGAGTATCGCCGATAACGTGGCGTTCGGTTTGAAGGGGTTGGGTCGGGCCGACAAGGCTCGGATCGTCGACGAGGTGCTGACGCTGGTCGAACTGCCCGATCTGGGGCGGCGCTATCCGCATGAGCTATCCGGCGGTCAGCAGCAGCGGGTGGCGTTGGCACGGGCGTTGGCACCGAAGCCACGCCTGCTGCTGATGGATGAGCCGTTCTCCAACCTGGATGCGGATCTGCGCCGGCAGCTGTCGGCGGAGATGCGGCGGATCCTGAAACAGCAGAAGATCGCGGCGATCATGGTGACCCACGATCAGCAGGAGGCATTCACCCTCGGCGACCGGCTCGGTGTGTTGTCCGCCGGGCGCGTGCAGCAGTGGGGTACGCCGGAGGAGCTGTTCTATCGGCCGGCGTCACCGGAGGTCGCCGCCTTCGTCGGTAAGGGCGTTCTGCTGGAGGGGCGGGCGCTGGGACCGGACAGCCTGGAGTGCGAGCTGGGGCTGTTGGAGTTCGCCGAGCCGTTCGGAACCGATGGCTGCCAGGGGGCGGGGCTGCACCTGTTCATTCGTCCCTGCGACCTGCAGCTGAATAACGAAGGCGGGGTGCCGGCCGAGGTGCTCAGCTGCGAGTTTCAGGGCAGTCAGACGCTGTACCGTCTGCGTCTGACCTCCGGACGCGAGCTGGAAGCGGTGGAGAGCGGCATGCATCGTTATCCGATAGGCGAACGTTTGGCGCTGCATGTGGCGCCGCACCGGCCGATCGTCTTCTTCGACCGCTGATGGGGCGCGGACTTCTCTACCGCAGATCCCCTATCCGATCCCAGTACTCCATGCTTCCTGATAGCGGTTTCCCGAACGGGGAGGCCGCTATCGCCCGATAGGGCCTCAGTGGCTGTCGCGCGTCGCCGTGATGGTGCGGCTGAGCAGGATCACCGGCACTATGCCGACCAGCACGATCAATAACGCACCGGGCGAGCAGGTCTCGATGCGCTCATCCGAGGCATACTGGTAGACGTAGGTCGCCAGCGTGTCGTAGTTGAACGGGCGCAGGATCAGCGTGGCCGGCAACTCTTTCATGCAGTCGACAAACACCACCAGCACGCCGGTCAGCAGGCCGCCGCGGATCAGCGGCAGGTGCACTTCGCGCAGTGTACGCAGGGTGTTGGCGCCCAGCGAACGGGCCGCCATATCCATGCTCGGGGTGACCTTGCTCAGCGAGGCGTCGACGGCGCCGCCGGATACGGCCAGGAAGCGCACGCAGTAGGCAAACACCAGCGCCGCCGGGGTACCGCTCAGCAACAGGCCGGTGCCGAAACCGAAGTGGGCGCGCATGAAGGCATCGATACCGTTGTCGAACGCGGCCAGCGGTACGATGACGCCTATCGCCAGCACCGCCCCGGGCAGGGCATAGCCGAGATTGCTGAGCCGGGCGGCGGTCTGCAGCGAGCGGCTGCGGGCGTGCAGGCGCTTGCTGTAACTGATGACGATGGCGATCAGCGCCGCCAGCAGCGCGGTGCTGCTCGACAGCGTGAAGCTGTTGGCGGCGAAGCCGATAAAGCGGCTGTCGGCGAACTGTTCCAGATGGGCGCTGGAAAACTCGATCAGCGTCAGGAACGGGATCAGGAAGCCGCACAGCACCGGCAGCGCGCAGGCCAGCAGCGCGAGCCAGGCCTGCAGCGGACGCAGCTGGTAGCGGTCGATGGAGCGGAAGCGGTCGGGGCTGGTGAACTGGCGCACCCGCGCCCGCGCCAGCCGTTCCAGCGTCATCAGCAGCACCACGAACACCAGTGTCAGGCTGGCGATCTGGGCGGCGGCGCCGACATTGCCCATGTTGAGCCAGGCGTCGTAGATGCCGGCGGACATGCTTTTGACCGCGAAGTAGTCGACGGTGCCGAAATCGTTGATCGTCTCCATCGATACCAGCGACAGGCCGACGGCGATGGCGGGGCGGGCGATCGGCAGCGAGACGCGCAGGAAACTCTGCCAGGGGGTACAGCCGAGCATGCGGCTGGCATCGCGGATGCTCATCGACTGCTCCAGGAAACTGGCGCGGGCGAGCAGGTAGACGTAGGGGTAGAGCACCAGCGTCAGCATCAGGATCGCACCGCCGATGGAGCGGATCTCCGGGAACCAGTAGTCGCGGGCGGTGTGCCAGCCGAACAGTCCGCGCAGCAGGCTCTGTACCGGGCCCGCGTACTCCAGCAGGTCGGTGTAGATATAGGCGATGACATAGGCCGGGATCGCAAACGGCAGCAGCAGCGCCCATTCGAACAGGCGCCGGCCCGGGAATTGGCACAGGGTCACCAGCCAGGCGCAGCCGACGCCGATGGTCACCGACAGCGCACCGGTCCCGGCCAGCAGGATCAGCGTGGACTGGATATAGACCGGCAGCACGGTGGTGGTCAGGTGGGGCCAGATGTTCTCGGTGGGAAAGAGCGCGAGCCAGAACACCGACAGCACCGGCAGCATCACCAGCAGTGCGGTGCCCCAGCCCAGCCCGTACCAGCCCGGCAGCAGGCGCCGCAGCGCAAAGCGCCGGGGCGTTGGGGTGTTGAGGGCGGGGGCGGGGGCGTTCATCGGTCGGCTCCAGTCGAACGGCCGGGTCGCGTTAATACGCGGACCGGCCTGAGGGTCAGTTATCGAAGCCTACCTTATCGACCAGTTTCGCGGCCAGCGTGCGGTTCTTGCCGATCTCGCCGAGGTTGATCCGGTCGCCGTTGAAGTCGCTCATGTACTGTTGCAGCAGCGGCGACCAGGGCGTTTTCGGACGCACCGGGAACTCGAAGTTGGCCTGGGCGTAGATCTCCTGCGCCTCCTTGCGGGTCAGGAATTCGACCAGCTTGACCGCCGCTTCCGGGTGCGGGGCGTGCTTGATCAGCGCGGCGCCGGAGATATTCATGTGGGTGCCGTTATCGGCCTGGTTCGGGAACACCAGGTTCACCGCCTGGGCCCACTCCTTCTGTTCCGGCTCCTTGTCGTTGGTGATCATGGCACCGAAATAGTAACTGTTACCCAGCGCCAGGTCGCAGACCCCCTCCTTGACCGCCTTCACCTGGGCGCGGTCGTTGCCCTGGGGTTTGCGTGCCAGGTTGGCCTTCAGACCCTGCAGCCATTTCTCCGCTTCGGCCTCGCCGTGGTGAGCGATCATCGCGCCGATCAGCGACAGGTTGTAGGTGTGTTTGCCGCTGCGGGTGCAGATGCGGCCTTTCCATTTCGGGTCGGTGAGCTCCTCGTAACGGGTGATCTCGCCCGGTTTTACCCGCTCCTTGGAGGCGTAGATGATACGCGCGCGGGAGGTCAGGCCGACCCACTTGCCATCGGGGTCGCGGAACTGTTCCGGGACGTTGCGTTCGACGACGTCGCTGTGGATCGGGGCGACCAGATCGCGCTCGGCCGCTTCGTACAGCGGGCCGATGTCGGCGCTCAGCAGCAGGTCCGCCGGAGTGTTCTGCCCCTCATGCTCGATACGCTCGAGCAGGCCGTTCTTGGCGAACACCACATTGACCTTGATCCCGGTCTCTTCGCTGAAGCGGTCCAGCAGCGGCTTGATCAGGAACTCCTGACGGAAGGAGTAGATGTTGACCTCTTCGGCCTGGGCCAAGGTGGTGAAGCTTGCACTCAGTACGGCGGCAGACAGCAGAACGTTTCGCATCGTCATCAGGACGCTCCCGGTTGTGGCGGCAATGGATTGCGGGCGGACCTGGGGTCCGGCTCCTAGGCTTAATGCGAATTGTTATCAGTTTTGCTGGCAGAGTCAATGCAGATGCATATGATTCTTATTTTAGTTATGCCTGATATAGGGTGCGATGGCGCGATCGATGAGGTTCAAATTGGGAACAGGCGGGACAGCAATACCGGTACCGCGGTTTCGACGCGCAGGATACGCGGGCCGAGATGGATCGGCTGCATGCCGGCTTCGATCAGCTTGTCGACCTCGTAGCGGATAAAGCCCCCCTCGGGGCCCACGGCCAGTACGCTCGGGGTGTTCTCGGCGGCGGGGCAGGGCTGGGCATCGTAGGGGTGGGCGACCAACGCGCGGCGCCCAGCGCACAGGGCGGGCAGTTCATCCTCGACGAAGGGCTTGAAGCGTTTACGCAGCTGGATCTCGGGCAGGCGGGTGTCGCCGGCCTGCTCCAGCCCCAGGATCAGTTGCTCGCGGATCGCCTCCGGTGCCAGCAGCGGGGTGCTCCAGTAGCTCTTGTCGACCCGGTAGGCGTTGATCAGCCACAGCTCATCGACCCCCAGGGTCGCCACGGTCTGCAGCGTACGTTTCAGCATCTTCGGCCGCGGCAGGGCGAGGATCAGCCGCAGCGGCAGGCGTGGCGGCGGTTCCCGCTCCAGTTCGACCTGCAGCTCGGCGGCTTGGTCGTCGAGTGTCAGCAGGGTTCCGCTGCCGACGCGGCCGTCGAGCAGACCGACGCGGAGCCGGTCACCGATCGCGGGTTGCTGCACCTCGCTCATATGGCGCAGGCGCCGCCCCTGCAGACGGACGATATTGGGGGCGGTGAAATCGTCGGCAAAGAGCAGGATCAGGTTCATGCCAGACTCCGGGCATCGCAGTAAGGGGCGGTTCGGCAGCGGGACAGGCTAGTCCGGCAGCCGCGGATTTTCACTCAGGCTTCATTCAGACGGCTGGCGTAGGGGGTCAGCGAAAAGCCCAGCGTGTTGCTCAGATCGCGCAGCGTCTGCTTGCGCTGTGCGCTGCTCAGGGCGCTGGCTTTCTTGCCGGCGAGCACCACCCAGTTGCCATCCTGTGTCGTACAGGTATGTATCTCGGAAAACTGCTCCGCCAGCTCCTGCAGCAGACCGTCGCCGCGGTGCTCCTTCCAGCAGTTCAGCACCAGCCAGCCGGTCGGGGTCAGGCGCTGCGCGCACTCGAACAGGTAGTCGCTGCGCAGCTGCTGTTCGGCTACGCCATACTGGTCGTACAGGTCGCTGAAGATGATATCCACGGCTTTGCTGTCGCTGCTCATCGCTGTCGCTGCTCATCAGGTAGTTATGCGCATCCATCTCGCAGACATCGATCCGCTTACTGCGGGGAAACTGAAAAAACTTGTAGGCGGCGTCGATCACCCCCTGGCGCAGCTCGACGATCTGCTGCTTCAACCCGGGCAGCGCCAGGTGCAGACAGTGGCTCAGCGAACCGGCCCCCATCCCCAGGCACAATGCCTTGCGCGGTACCGTGAACATCAGTACCAGCAGCATGGCGCGCACGTAATCCAGTTGCGGGACCGCCGGGGCGGCTTTCAGGATACAGCTCTGTTCGTCTTCTGAGCCGAAGGAGAGGTAGCGTTTGGTGCCGTCGTCGAACACCTGGATAACGCCGTAGCGGTCGTAGTGGCGGTGGATCTCTTTACCGGGAAAACTCATGCGTGCGTACAGGGGGAAATGGCCAATCGGACGCGTATTCTAGCAGAAAATAGCGCGCCGATTGGCGTTGCACTGTTGCGTCTACTCCAGTTTTTTCA
>QKGH01000118.1 GCA_003250495.1 Marinobacterium sp. | reverse complement strand
CCATGGTGGCGAAGATCGGCGACAGGGCGTGTTCGCCGTCACGGTCCATACGGGCGCCGCCGCCCATACCGTTCAGGTCGGCACAGAGGTTACCCAGGGTTTCGCCATGCTGGTTCACGCCGCCCCAGATGAAGGTGTTGATCATGTTGTGCCAGGGCGCCAGGACGCGGGTGTACTTCTCCGGCACGCTATACAGGAACTTGGCCGTGGCATGCTGGGCGACGGTAAAGGCGGTGAAGATCGACATCAAACTCTGCGAGTTGGGTGCCGCATAGCTGCTGTCCATGATCGAGTTCGGGGTGGTGATGAACTCGATCGGCGACAGCCCCGCCTGACCGCGCGGCAGGTCCGGCCAGATGTGGTTCATGAACGCCTGGCCCACCATCCCTTTCATCCCCGGCAGCGCGGTGTTGATGGCACGGTTGGTGATCTCCGGGCTGGAGCCGGCGAAGTTGAAGATCAGCCGGTCGCCCTTCTTGGTCAGCGTCAGGTTGACCTTGATCAGCGCGTTTTCACGCAGCGTGCTGTCCATGATGACATGGGTGCGCACGGTCATGTCGGGCCACTCGGCGACACGGCGTTTGACCTCGTTGACCACGCTTTCGTTGGTGTAGCGCAGGCAGGCGGTCAGTGCCTCGGGACCGTCGCTGGCCAGTACCTCCTTGATACGCTTTTCCAGGCGCATGCAGGCAAACAGCTTGACCTTCATATCTTCATACTGCAGCTTCGGCTCGCGCACGGAGTTCTGCAGGAAGGTCAGCAGGTCCTTCTTGATCTCGTAGCCTTCCACCACCTTGAACGGCGACATCTTGAGGCCTTCGTCGAAGGAGGTTTCCGCCATCGAGGGCATGCCGCCCGGTTCGATCGCACCGTTTTCGCCTTCGTGTACGGTCGAGGCGACCCAGCACACCAGCTTACCTTCGTGGAACACCGGCAGGATCATGCTCTGGTCGGTGTTGTGCACGTTGCCGTAGCGGGAGTCGTTGTGGATGAAACCGTCGCCCTCTTTGACGCCGACGGTGGGCTCGTCGATCCAGTTCTTGATGATGTACTTGATCGGGTGGTGCACCAGGGCCGAGAAGATCAGTACGCCGCCGGCGCTGCCGATGGTCAGGTCGCCCGAGGCGGAGTAGATACCGGTGATGATATCGCCCCATTTCGCCCCCGGCGCCGCGCCCATCTGTTCCACCATCTCGAAGCCCTCTTCGCAGGCGGACTGCAGACGGTCGCGGATGGAGGAGATCTGGTGCAGGTCGGTGTACTTCGCCATGCACTGCTCTTCGAGCTCGGTGCGCGGCATGATGCTGTGGTCGCGCATGATCTCGGGATCGGGACCGCGGAACAGGGTGGTTTCCTTCAGAAACTTCTGAATCAGGGCCTGGTCTTCTTGCAGCTGCTTGGTGTCGATTGCCTTAGTCATTTTTGTTATCCCTCAATCTTAATCTTTTGCTTCAACGCGGAAGAACCAGACGGAGCCCTGTTCAGCAGATACGTATTTCCAGCCCGGCTCGATCAGGTAGGTCGTGACCTCTGAGGCCACGATACCCGGCCCGATGATTTCGGTTCCCGGCGGGATATCTGCCTTTCGCCAGACCGGTGTCTCGACCGCTTTGCCACCGCCACCGACGAAGTAACAGTTACGGAACTCCTTCGGCTCCGGGGGCGCGATGCGATCAGCTTCGGGGATAGGTTTGATGTGCTTGAAGTGAACGGTGTCGTGCTCGACATAGGAGGCGACACGAATGGTGTTGATGCGAATGCCGGCTTCGGGGGCCTGGCTGCCTTCGCCGAAACGTTTGCCGTAGTCATCGGAGAACTGCTGCAGAATCTCCATCACATCGGCCACGGAGTTCAGCATGTGCTTCGCTACGACGACGGTGGTTTGTACCAACTGGTTGCCGTAGCGCATATCCAGTTCGAGGGAGTGGCGGATATGTTCGGCGTGCGCGCCCTGGCGCAGCAGGTCGGCGCTGCCGCGCTCGCTCAGCTCCTTGACGATGTCGTTGAAGCGCCCGTAGTTGTTGAACAGCTGGCGGCTGTTGGAATCGTACAGCACCATGAACAGCGACGATTCGTGGATATGCATCTGATGCATATTGCCGGCGCCGCAGGCGGAGAATACCGAACTCATGGGCGGTGCCAGGATCTTGTCGATATTCAGATTGCCGGCGATACCGCAGCAGTGCAGCGGGCCGTTACCGCCATACGCCAGCATGGTGAAGTCTTCCGGATCGTAACCGCGGACGCGCAGTTCGGTGTGCAGGCCGTTGGCCATGTTGGCATCGACCTTCTCCTTGATCAGCAGCGCGGCCTCCACCGGCTCCACATCCAGGTAGTCGCAGAGCGCTTCCTCCATGGCGAAATTGGAGCGTTTCGGATTCAGCGGGATGCTGCCGCCGGCGTAGTTGGTCGGATCGAGATAACCCAGCAGCAGGTCGGCATCGGTGACCGTCGGCTCCATGCCGCCGCGGTCGTAGCAGGCCGGGCCCGGGTCGGAACCGGCGCTCTTCGGACCCACGGCGACGGCGTTGTACATGCGGTCGAAATGGGCGACGGAACCGCCGCCGGC
>QKGH01000486.1 GCA_003250495.1 Marinobacterium sp. | reverse complement strand
GATTCCCCCCTACGAGGCGCTGGTCAGCTACGCCGACGAGATGCTGCAGATCTCGCTGAACCTGGGCAACTACCTGTTACTGCTGGACGACTCGCTGTATGTGTCGGCCTACCTGAACTCGTTGAAGGTCGCGCTGTTCTCCACCCTGGGCTGCCTGCTGCTCGGCTACCCGATGGCCTACGCCATGGCCAAGGCGCCGCCGCGGCTGCAGACCGTACTGCTGCTGCTGGTCATGTTGCCGTCGTGGACCTCGTTCCTGATCCGCGTCTACGCCTGGATGGGACTGATCAGCGATACCGGCCTGATCAACAACTTCCTGCTCTGGCTCGGCGTCATCGACACGCCGCTGCGCATCATGAACACCAACACGGCGGTGTATATCGGCATCATCTACTCCTACCTGCCGTTCATGATCCTGCCGCTGTACGCCAACCTGGTGAAACTGGACCGCAGCCTGCTGGAAGCCGCCGCCGACCTCGGCTCGCGCTCGATGCATACGTTCTGGACCATCACCCTGCCACTGTCCAAGGGTGGCATCATCGCCGGCTCGATGCTGGTGTTCATCCCGGCGGTGGGCGAGTTCGTCATCCCGGAGCTGCTCGGCGGCCCCAACTCGCTGATGATCGGCAAGATCCTGTGGCAGGAATTCTTCAACAACCGTGACTGGCCGGTCGCCTCGGCACTCGCCATCGTCATGCTGCTGCTGTTGATCATCCCGATCGCGCTGTTCCACCGGTACCAGTCCCGCACGATGGAGGCCGAACAATGAGCATGAAAAAGCCCGCTTTCTCCAGCGTCATGCTGTGGATCGGCCTGCTGTTCCTCTACGCGCCGATGCTGATCCTGGTGATCTACTCGTTCAACGCCTCCAAGCTGGTCACGGTCTGGGGCGGCTGGTCCGGCAAGTGGTACGTGGAACTGTTTCAGGATACCCAGATCCTCGATGCGGTCTGGACCAGCCTGCGTATCGCCTTCTTCAGCTCCAGCATGGCGGTGATCCTCGGCACCATGGCGGCCTTCGTCATGACCCGTTTCCGCCACTCCATCAGCAAGATGACGCTGTCCAACATGATCACCGCACCGCTGGTCATGCCGGACGTGATCATCGGCCTGTCGCTGTTGCTGCTGTTCGTGCAGATGGCCGACCTGATCGGCTGGCCGCTGGAGCGCGGCATGACCACGGTGTGGATCGCCCACTCCACCTTCTGCGCCGCCTACGTCGCGGTGGTGGTCTCCTCGCGTCTGCGCGAGGTCGATCGCTCCATCGAAGAGGCGGCGCTGGACCTGGGTGCCACGCCGCTGCAGTCGTTCTTCCTGATTACCGTGCCGATGATCGCCCCGGCCCTGGCCGCCGGCTGGCTGCTGGCGTTCAGCCTGTCGCTGGACGACCTGGTGATCGCCAGCTTCACCTCCGGTCCGGGCTCCACCACGCTGCCGATGGTGGTGTTCTCCTCGGTACGCCTCGGCGTGTCGCCGAAGATCAACGCGCTGGCGACGCTGATCATCCTGGCCGTCTCGCTGACCGCGTTTATCGCCTGGTACCTGGCGCGGCGCTCGGAGAAGCGCCTGCAGCAACAGATGAAGGAGGTCTGAGATGACCGTTACCGAATACCCCACCTCCTACTACGCCGCCTCGGCCAACCCGGCACCGCCGCGCCCACCACTGCAGGGCGAGGTGGAGACCGATGTCTGTATCGTCGGCGCCGGTTTCACCGGTCTCTCCTCCGCCATCCACCTGCTGCAGCGCGGCTTCAAGGTGGTGGTACTGGAGGCGGCGAAGGTCGGCTTCGGCGCCTCCGGGCGCAACGGCGGCCAGATCGTCAACAGCTACAGCCGCGATATCGACGCGGTGGAGAAGAGTGTCGATGCCAAGTCGGCGCAGTTGCTCGGCGCCATGGCGTTCGAGGGGGGCCGGATCATCCGCGAACTGGTGGCGGAACACGCGATCCAGTGCGACCTGAAGGATGGCGGCGTATTCGCCGCCTTCAGCGAAAAGCAGATGGGCCACCTGCGCGCGCAGAAGGCGCTGTGGGAGCGCTACGGCTATACCGACCAGCTGGAGCTGCTCGATGGCACCGGCATCCGCAACGTGGTCAACACCGAGCGCTACGTCGGCGGCATGCTGGACAAGGGTAGCGGCCACATCCACCCGCTGAACCTGGCCCTCGGCGAAGCCGATGCCGTCGAGGCATTGGGTGGGACCGTCTACGAGCAGTCGCCGGCGCTCAAGATCGAGCGCGGCGCCAACCCGGTGGTCCACACCGCCGGCGGCCGGGTCAAGGCGCGCTTCGTCATCGTCGCCGGTAACGCCTACCTCGGTCAGCTGATTCCGGAACTGGCGGCCAAGTCGATGCCCTGCGGCACCCAGGTGATCACCACCGAGCCGCTGGGCGATCTGGCCGACGAACTGCTGCCGCAGGACTACTGCGTCGAGGACTGCAACTACCTGCTCGACTACTACCGCCTCTCCGCCGACAAGCGGATGATCTACGGCGGCGGCGTGGTCTACGGTGCCCGCGATCCGGCCGATATCGAGGCGATCATCCGGCCGAAGATGCTGAAGACCTTTCCGCAGCTGAAG
>QKGH01000247.1 GCA_003250495.1 Marinobacterium sp. | reverse complement strand
CCGCGTCATGGGCGAGTACGGCCTGTCCGGTCTCTACTACGCGATTGCGATCACCCAGGCGCTGATGCTGCTGCCGATCCTGCTGATGCAGCAGAAGCCGACCGTGGAGTACCACCCGCACCATCACCTGACCCCGGACAGCAAACTGCTGTCGACGGTGGGGATCTGCATGATGGCGGCGATGTTCCTGTTCTCCACCCGCGACACCATGGGCTGGGCGTTCGTCGAACAGGTCGGTGTACGCGTCGGTTACAGCGGCGAGGAGCTGGGCTTGCTGTTCTCGCTGCAAGCGTTCGTCGGTCTGGTCGGGCCGCTGCTGGCCGCGGTGATCGGCAAGCGCTTCGGCATGAGCACGCCGGTGACCATCGGCATCCTGCTGTGCGGCGGATCGAGCCTCGGCTATGTGCTCGGTGAGTCGTCCAAGACCCTGTACACGGTGGCGGTGATGATGATCGCGGCCAGCTACTTCTACACCCTGGCCTACCTGACCGCGCTGGCGGCTTCGCTGGACCGTGAAGGGCGGGTCGTGGCGGCCTGCGGCAGCTTCCTGACCCTTGGCATCGCGGTGGGTCCGGCGATCTCCGGTGCGCTGATCGCGACCGGCGGTTACGTGCTGACCGGCTGGGCCATCGCCGCGGCGGTGCTGCTGACGCTGATTCTGGTATCGGTACCGCTGGCGAAAGCCAAGCAGCGCCACCAAGCGGTGGCCGCGGCACTCGCTACCGCCTCCTGAGGCGATTTCGAGCGGCACGGAAGGGGGAGGTGACTCCCCCTTTTTGCGTTGGGAGCTGGCGATTGCAGCGCTGCGCCTGCCGGAGTGGGCATTAGGGGGCGCGCCGTTTTGCTGCTGCGGCGGGTTCGCTAGGGCTGTATCGGCGTGCGGCTGCGCATCAGTTCGATATAGCGCTGCGCCGCCAGTCCCAGCGGGCGCTCGGTGAGCCAGACCACATCGACCCAGAGTCGTAGCTCGCTGCTCATATTGTCGAACTCCAGTTCCACCAGCGCGGCGTTGTCGAGCAGCGGCTGCACCAGCGTGCGCGGCAGGAAGGCCCAACCGAGGCCGGACTGCACCAGGCTCAGCGTGGTCAGGTGGCTGTCGCTGCGCCAGGTGTGGCGCGACAGCACCAGGCGCGGATCGACCAGACGGGCGTCGCGGCTGGCGACAACGATCTGGCGCAGGTCGAACAGTTGTTCCTGGCTCAGGCGTGCGCGGCCCTGTCGGCACAGCGGATGGCTTGGCGCGAGCACCGGGATCAGCACTTCGCTGCCCAGCTCCTGAAACGCTTCCCGCTCATCCAGCGTCGGGCGCTCGAACAGCAGCGCCAACTGTACGCTGCCCTGATGCAGCAGCCGCACCGCGTCGTCCTGTGGTGCCGACAGCACCTCTACCTCCAGGGTCGGATACTCCTGTGCCAGCACCGTCAGCGGCGTGCACCAGGGTGCCGACAGCAGCTCCGGTGCGATCGCCAGCGACAGCCGTTTCTCCAGCCCGCGGTGCAGCGCCAGGGCCTGGGCCTGCAGCTGACGCAGCTGGCTGGCGAGCTGGCGGGCCTGGGGTTCCAGCGCGCGGGCGGCGGCGGTGGGTACCGGCTGGTGGCCGCGGCGATCGAACAGCTGCAGGTCCAGCTCCGCCTCCAACTGGGCGATGGTCATGCTGATCGCCGAGGGGACCCGGCCCAGCTTGCGTGCCGCCGCCGAGAAGGAGCCGCAATCGATGACGGCGAGGAAGACGCCGACGGTATCGGAGGTAAAGGCCAAGTTCGCTCCTAAGATTCGGAAGGTTAGTTCGAGAAGTCAGAACGGTTCGTTATCTATTTTCTTTCAGAATTTCTGAAAGTATTTAACTTTCTTTGTCAGTATTTCAAACATAAAGTGCGCGCGTTGAGCAGCTCTTTCGCCCGGGATGGCGGCAGGGCCGAGTGGATTGATGGCGATTGGGTGAGAACATGCAGGGAATCAAACGCAAGCTGGTCTATGTCACGCTGTTCGAGGCGCTGGCCATCGTGTTGACCAGTTCGCTGGTGATGTTGGTGGGCTTCGACCTGTTACACGCCGGGAGCATGGCACTGGCGACCTCGGCGACGGCGGTGGTCTGGAACCTGGTGTGGAACTCCGGCTTCGAGTGCTGGGAGGCGCGCCAGGTCAAGCGTGGGCGCGGCTTCTGGCGCCGGGTCGGCCATGCGGTCGGGTTCGAACTGGGGCTGACGGTGCTGATCGTGCCGCTGATCGCCTGGTGGCTGCAGATCCGCTGGTGGGAGGCGCTGGCACTGGATGCCGGGCTGACGCTGATGTTCCTGGTCTACACCTTCCTGTTCAACCTCGGCTTCGACCGGGTGTTTGGGCTGCCGCTCTCGGCGCAGCCGCGGGAGCCGCAGCCGGCGTTGGGGTGAGACGACAACCCGGCGTTCAAGCGCGCTGCGGGTAGTGGATCAGGTTATGGAACACCGCCGGCGCGCTACCGCGATTGCGGTAACCATGTGCCTGATCCGCTGCAAAACGTACCGCACTACCCTCGCCAAGCACTAACCACTCCCCGTTGACCAGCAGCTCCATCTCGCCGCGCACGACGATGACGTGCTCGGTAACCCCCGCTTCGTG
>QKGH01000103.1 GCA_003250495.1 Marinobacterium sp. | reverse complement strand
TGAGTGAAGAGGAGCTGCAGCTGGTCGATGAGCTGCAGGCGCGCGATCGCGAGGTGCGTAATCACGAGCGTGCGCATCAGACCGCCGGCGGCGGTCTGACCGGGGCGGTCAGCTACCAGTATGAAGATGGTCCGGACGGTCAGCGTTACGCGGTCGGCGGTGAGGTCAGTATCGACACCTCGATGCCGGAGGAGCCCAGGGCCGCGATTCAGCGGGCGCAGACGATTATTGGTGCGGCCCTGGCGCCGGTACAGCCGTCGGCACAGGATTATCGGGTGGCGGCTCAGGCGCGGGCGGCATTGACCGTGGCGCAGGCGGAACTGGTCGCCGTGCAGCGGGCTCAGCAGACGGAAGGGGAGTCGCAGGTCAGTAACACCGCAGGCGATGGCGGTAACGCTACCTCGATTCCGGTGGATTCGTTGGCGTCCGAGAAGAGCGCGCCGGCAACCGAGCAGAGTCCGGTCACGCGGCAGTTGCAGCGTATCGGTGTCTTCGCAGGCCCGGTTCCCGGTAGCGTGATCGATGCCACGGCCTGACGGGGCGGCCTGACCGGGTCAGCCTGCAGTCGCTAGAAAACGCATCACCAGTTTGTTGAACAGCTCCGGCTTTTCGGCGTGGGGCCAGTGTCCGCACCCGGCGATGATCTTGACCCGCGCCGCCGGGAACAGCCGCAGGATAGCCTCCTGGTATTCGGGCTGCAGATAGATCGAGTTACCCCCCTTGATAAACAGTACCGGACCGCTATAGCGGGCCTCAGGCTCCAGGCTGGCCGGCGGCGCCGCGGAGATGTTGTCGTACTGATCGTGCAGGGCCGGCAGGTTCATGCGCCAGGCGAACTGGCCGCTTTCATTGCGGTACAGGTTTTTCAGCAGGAACGCGCGTACCGAGGCATCGTCGATATGGGCCTGCAGTTGCAGGTCCGCATCGCGCCGACTGCTGACCTGGCTCGGATCGACGGCAAACAGGCCGGCAAAGGTGTCGCGATGATGGTGTTCATACGCCACCGGTGCGACATCGACCACGACCAGTCGTGCGACCCGTTGCGGCTGCTCCAGTGCCAGTTGCATCGCCACCTTGCCACCCATGGAGTGGCCGAGCAGCGCGCAGCGCTCGATCTGTAGCCGCTCCATCAACTCCAGCACATCCGTTGCCATCAGGGCATAGTCGATCGCTTCGCTGTGCGGGGAGAGTCCGTGGTTGCGCAGGTCGACGGCGATCACATCGAACTGCTCGGCGAACAGCTTGATCTGTGCGCGCCAGTTTTCCCAGGTGCCGAACAGGCCGTGCAGGATGATCAGCGGCGGAAGTGCGGAGCCCTCGCCGGTGCGGTGGTAGTACAACTGCATGGTTGGAATCCGTGGGCAGAGGTTGACCGTCGGCGACGGTCAACCGGGCGGCGATCAGAGGATGTCGAGCAGCTCGACATCAAACACCAGGGTGGAGTAGGGCGGGATGCCGCCCGGTGAGCCCTGGGCACCGTAGGCCAGCTGGTAGGGGATGTAGAGACGCCATTTGGCACCGGTGTTCATCAGCTGCAGCGCTTCGGTCCAGCCGGCGATCACGCCGCCGACCGGGAATTCCGCCGGCTGGCCGCGCTCGTAGGAGCTGTCGAACACGCGACCGTCGGTGAAGGTACCGTGGTAGTGGGTACGCACTTTCGATTCGCGGCTCGGGCGGGCGGAGTCGGCATCGCCGGCTTCGATCACTTCGTACTGCAGGCCGGATTCGAGTACCACCACGCCTTCGCGCTTGGCGTTTTCAGCCAGGAAATCCAGGCCGGCCTGCATCGCGGCCTGGGCTTCCTGCTCCTGCTTCTCGCGCAGTCGCTTGCTCAGTTCGGTAAAGGCGGCCTGCAGCGCTTCCGGCGGCACACGCAGCGCTTCGCCATTGAATGCATCTTTGAGGCCTGCGGCGGCGGCTTCGATATCGACGCCGGCAAAGCCGTTCTGGGCCAGTTGATCGCCCATCTGGCGGCCAATGCCGTAGCTGGCGCGTTGTTCGACGGTCTCGAGAATCAGATCGGTCATTACACTATCCAATAGGTTACAGATAAGGTGGTCGGGCAAAACGCTGCCTGACCCTTTGCTTCTTGCTCTTTTAAGGGCCCCGAGGTTAGCACAGCTCCCGGATCAATGCTCATCGAGGAACAGCAGCGGATCGACGCGGGCATTGTTGAGGCTGACGCTCCAGTGCAGGTGCGGTCCGGTGACCCGCCCGGTCGCTCCGACGGCACCCAGCGTGTCGCCGGGGTCGAGGTGCTCGCCCAGTTTGACGTCGATACGGCTCAAGTGGCAGTACATCGTCGTCAGGCCGTAGCCGTGGTCGAGGATCACCGTGTTGCCGTTGAAAAAGTAGTCGCCGACGGCGACCACCCTGCCGGCGGCTGGTGCGAGCACCGGTGTACCCTTGGCGGCGGCGATATCGAGGCCGCTGTGGAAGAAGCGGCGCAGTCCGAACGGGCTGCTGAAACGCCCCTGTACCGGCAGGCTAAACCGACTCACCGGCGTTGCCGGCTCCGACCAGTTGCGGTAGGCGGCCTTCATCTCGGCGCTCTCCCGTTGCCAACGCTTGAGATCCTCGGGATCCGGGTCGACGTGGCGTTTGTTGGGCACCGTCAGGTGCTGGCTCTCATAGGCTTTATCCGCGATGGCGAAGCTGATCTCGCCGCGATCCAACTTCAACCGTTGCGGCTGGGTTGGGTCCGCGTCTAGCGGGATGCCGATGACTGCTTGCCAACTGTTTGCGCCAGTAGCTGCGGGGATGACCATCACCCGCTCCTCGCCATAACGCACCTGCGGTGCCTGGGCGCTCGCGTCCGGCAACGGAATCAGTGCGACGCCGCCGGGAATGCGGGCCTCCTCCGGCAGGGCAAAGCAGAGTGTGGGCAGTAGCAGCGGCAGGCTGAGCCAAAGGCGCCATCGCATCAGAATTCTCCGGTTTCGCTGTGGTCGACGATCAGGGCCAGGCGCCCCCGGTGCAGACGTGCCTCGAGCCGCTCGCCCGGGCTGACCTGCTGGGCCGAGGTGACGGCTTGTCCCTGCGGGGTCAGTAAAATGGAGTAGCCGCGCTCCAGTGTCGCCAGCGGACTGACCGATTGCAGGC
>QKGH01000423.1 GCA_003250495.1 Marinobacterium sp. | reverse complement strand
TTGATGGCGGCATTGGAGCCCAGCTCGAGCCGCGGCTGCAGGCTCAGGCGGTTGCGTGCGCACCAGTCCTCCAGCGCGTGACGGGTACCGGAGCCCGGCTCGCGGATCAACAGGTTGGCATCGAGAAATTCCTGCGCGCTCAGCGTCGGTCGCAGCAGCAACGGATCGTCGATGTTGGCCACCGGCACCATGATGTTATCGAGGAAAGGAAAGGAGGTCAGCGAACGCGACTCCGGCACCATCCCCATGATCACCAGGTCGTCCCGATTCAGCGTCACCCGTTCCACCGCCTGGGCGCGGTTGACCACATTGAGCCGCACCTCGACCTGGGGGTACTCCTGCAGAAAGCCGCTGAGAATATAGGGCACGACATACTGCGACGTGCTGACCGCGGCCAGGCGCAACTCGCCCCGTACCTGGCCCTCCAGCTCCGCCAGTTCCATCTGCAGCCGCTCCAGGTCGCCGAAGATCGAGCGTACCGCCCGCGCCAGCTGCTCGCCGGCGGCGGTGACGAACAGCTGTTTGCCGACATATTCGAACACCGGCTGCCCCAATGCCTGTTCCAGCTGGCGGATCTGCGCGCTGACCGCCGGTTGGGTCAGCCCCAGTTCGTCCGCCGCACGACTGTAGCTCTGGCGTCGGTAGACGGTCCTGAAAACCTGCAGTTGTCGGAACGACAGACGATTAAGTAGCTGCGCAAAGCTGTACGGCATGGCCGGCTCCCGCTGTCAGGCGTTTGAAAAGGCGGACAATTTTTTGTCCATAAGGTAAACATTATAGGGTTCAGAAAGAATATCAATTTATCCTTTTTGCCCCGGTGTACTAGTGTGGATTGGACTGATCGATACTGATCGATGCACTCTTCAGGGAGAAGATCCATGCTGAAAAAGATTCTGATCGCCAACCGTGGCGAGATCGCGGTCCGCATCGTGCGGGCCTGCGCCGAGATGAATATCCGCTCGGTGGCGATCTATACCGAGCCGGACCGCCACGCGCTGCACGTCAAGCGCGCCGATGAGGCCTACAGCCTCGGCGAGGATCCGCTGGCCGGTTACCTGGACGCACGCCGCCTGGTCAACCTGGCGGTGGAGACCGGCTGCGACGCGATCCACCCGGGTTACGGTTTCCTGTCCGAAAACAGCGAATTCGCCCGCATCTGCGCCGAACGCGGCATCACCTTTATCGGCCCGAAGGCCGAGGTGATCGCCAAGATGGGCGACAAGACCGCGGCGCGCGCCAGCATGATCGCCGCCGGGGTGCCGGTCACGCCGGGCTCCGACGGCAATCTGGCCGATCTCGATGAGGCGCTCCAGGTCGCCGAGGGGATCGGTTACCCGGTGATGTTGAAGGCGACTTCCGGCGGTGGCGGGCGCGGTATTCGCCGCTGCGACAGCGCGGCGGAGCTGAAGGCGCAGTATCCGCGTGTGATCTCCGAGGCAACGAAGGCGTTCGGTTCGGCCGAGGTGTTCCTGGAGAAGTGCATCGTCGATCCGAAACATATCGAGGTGCAGGTGCTGGCCGACAGCCAGGGCAATGCGATCCACCTTTACGAGCGCGACTGCTCGATCCAGCGCCGTAATCAGAAGCTGATTGAGATCGCGCCGAGTCCGCAGCTGACCCCCGAGCAGCGCAACTATGTTGGCGATCTGGCGGTGCGTGCAGCCCAGGCGGTGGGCTACGAGAACGCCGGTACCGTGGAGTTTCTGGTCACCGGCAACGAGATCTACTTCATGGAGATGAACACCCGGGTGCAGGTGGAACACACCATCTCCGAGCAGATCACCGGCGTCGATATTGTGCGTGAGCAGATCCGCGTCGCATCGGGTCTGCCGCTCGGCTACCGCCAGCAGGACATCAGCTACCGCGGTTTCGCACTGCAGTTCCGCATTAACGCCGAGGACCCGAAGAACAACTTCCTGCCCAGCTTCGGCCGCATCACCCGCTACTATGCGCCGGGCGGCCCCGGTGTGCGCACCGATACGGCGATCTACACCGGCTACACCATTCCGCCCTATTTCGATTCCATGTGCCTGAAACTGATCGTCTGGGCGCTGCACTGGGAGGAGGCGCTGGACCGCGGCGCCCGTGCGCTGTCGGATATGCGGGTGCAGGGGGTCAAGACCACCGCCCGCTACTATCAGGAGATCCTGCAGGACCCGGATTTCCGTAGCGGCGAGTTCAACACCAGTTTTGTGCCGAACCACCCGCAGTTGCTGAACTACTCGGACAAGCGCGAACCCAGCGAGATCGCCCTGGCGATCGCCACCGCCATTGCCGCCTACGCCGGCATCTAACCGATCGCGAACAGGAGAATATAGATGAGCAAGATTAAAGTTACCGACGTCATCCTGCGCGACGCGCACCAGTCACTGATCGCCACGCGGATGCGGACCGAAGATATGCTGCCGATCTGCGACAAGCTCGACCAGGTCGGTTTCTGGTCGCTGGAAGTGTGGGGTGGCGCGACCTTCGATGCTTGCGTGCGGTTCCTGAAAGAGGATCCCTGGCAGCGGCTGCGGGCACTGCGCCAGGCGCTGCCCAACACCCGTCTGCAGATGCTGCTGCGCGGTCAGAACCTGCTCGGCTACCGCCACTATGCCGATGACGTGGTCGAGGCGTTCGTCGCCAAGGCTGCGGAAAACGGCATCGACGTGTTCCGCGTATTCGATGCGCTGAACGACCTGCGCAACCTGGAGGTGGCGATCAAGGCGGTGAAGAAAGCCGGCAAACACGCCCAGGGCACCATCTGCTACACCACCAGCCCGGTACATACCGAGAAGCTGTTCGTGAAACAGGCCAAGGCGCTGCGCAAGATGGGCGCGGACTCCATCGCGATCAAGGATATGGCCGGTCTGCTGACCCCCTACGCCACCTATGACCTGGTCAAGGCGATCAAAGAAGCCGTTGATCTGCCGGTGTTCATCCACAGCCACGCCACCGCCGGTCTGGCCGCGCAGTGTCAGCTGAAGGCGATTGAAGCCGGGGCCGAACATATCGATACCGCGATCTCCTCCTTTGCCTGGGGCACCAGCCACCCGGCCACCGAGTCCCAGGTCGCCGCCTTGCGCGGTACCCCCTGGGATACCGGGCTGGACCTGGAGCTGCTTGGCGAGATCGCCGACTACTTCCGCGACGTGCGCAAGAAGTACCACCAGTTCGAATCGGAGTTCACCCGTGAGGATGTTTCCGTACAGATCAACCAGGTACCGGGTGGCATGATGTCCAACCTGGCCAACCAGCTGAAGGAGCAGAACGCGCTGGGCCGTATTCGCGAGGTGTTCGCCGAGATCCCGCGCGTCCGCCACGACCTGGGTTATCCGCCGCTGGTGACGCCGACCTCGCAGATCGTCGGCACCCAGGCGGTGCTGAACGTGCTGACCGGCGAGCGTTACAAGAGCATCACCAACGAGGTGAAGCGTTACCTGCAGGGCGGTTACGGTCAGCCGCCGGCC
>QKGH01000432.1 GCA_003250495.1 Marinobacterium sp. | reverse complement strand
CCGGCGCCGGTGAAGCTGCCTTTCTTGTGGCCGAACAGTTCGCTCTCCATCAGCTCCTGGGGGATCGCGCCGCAGTTGACCGCCACGAAGGCATGGTCGGAACGGGGGCCCTGCTGGTGGATCAGCCGGGCGGCCAGTTCCTTGCCGGTACCCGACTCGCCGCTGATGTAGACGGGCGCCTGGCTGCGGGCGAGTTTCGCGATCAGGCGGCGTACCCGTTCCATCGATTCCGATTGGCCGAGCAGCAGGGCGGGCTCGGGTGTCTGGCTGCGACCGGCTGCGGTGCCGGGCTCTTGGGGCTTGCCCAATCGGATCGCCTTTTCGACGAGCTTGCGCAGGACATCCAGATCCACCGGCTTGGAGACGAAATCGAAGGCGCCGGCCTTGAGCGCCTCGATGGCCGATTCCATGTTGCCGTGGGCGGTGATCATGGCCACCGGCAGGTTCGGATGCTGGTGGCTGATATGTCGCACCAGGTCGATGCCGTTGCCGTCGGGCAGTCGCATGTCGGTCAGGCACAGGTCGAAGTGGCCCGCCTCCAGCTCCCGCCGGGCGCTTTCGAGATCGAGCACTGAACGGGCGTCAATGCCCATCCGCATCAGGGTCATCTCCAGCAGCTCGCAGATGTCGGGTTCGTCGTCGACGACCAGCGCCAGCGGTTGCGTCATCGGTTATGTTCCTCTGAAGTCCATCGCTCGAAGTGCAGTCTAAAGCAGCTGCCGCCCGTGGGGCCAGGGATGTACTCCAGGCGGATGCGGTTGATCTCGCAGAGCTCCTTGGCCAGGTAGAGACCCAGTCCGGTGCCTTTGTTGCGGGTGGTGAAAAAGGGCTCGAAGATCTGCTTGGCGACCTCGGGCTGGATGCCGGGACCGTTGTCCAGGATATCGATCACCGGATGGTCGTACTCCTGGGTCAGCCCGCCCACGATCTGAAGCTGCAGTCGGGCGGGATCGCCAATGGCCTGGCGGGCGTTGTTGCAGAGATTGGTCACCACCTGGCGCAGCTGCTCGGGGTCGGCGACGACACTGCAGGATTCGGGTTCGATGTGAATCGTCAGCGAACCCGGGTGGAAACCCTGATTCTTCACCAGCTCCGAGCCCAACTCCTGAAACCAGCTTTTGAGCCTGAGCGGCTGCGGGTTGCCGGTGTTGCGCCGCGAGATCTGCAGGACATTTTCGATCACCTGGTTCACCCGGGCCGAATTGGTGCGGATGATCTCGGTCAGCCGGCGGTCGGCGGGGTTCAGTTCGGGGGATTCGCCGAACAGCTGACTGGCGTGGCTGATGGCCCCCAGGGGGTTGCGGATCTCGTGGGCGATGCTGGCGGTGAGACGTCCGAGCGAGGCCAGTTTCAGCTGCAGCGCCTCGCGCGTGATTTGCGAGGTGTCCTCGAGAAAGATCAGCACGTCGCCTTCATTGCGGCTTCCCAGGGGATTGAACTGGGCCTTGAGCTCCGGTCCCTGATGGTAGGCCTGGAAAGGTTCCGGGTCGTAGGTGACGTCGCGCCGCCACTGCCTCAGGCGTCGGGTCAGCTCCGGAGAGGCGGCCTGCAGGGTGCTGCCGACGGAGGCTTCCGGCATGCCGAGGAGATGCCAGGCCGGATTGTTCATCATCAGGATGCGCTGTTCCGCGTCGAGCACCAGCACCCCCGTGCGCATGTGCTGGATGATGTATTCGTTGATCTTGGCCATGTGACCCAGTTCGTCGGCCCGGGCCTTGGCCAGCGCCTCGCTGGCGCGCGCCCGGTTGCTGAGCACCAGGGTGAGCAGGGCGGTGGCGAAGAAGACGGTCCCCAGAAATCCCGCATGGGTGAAGCGCACGCTGGGCATGTTGGTGAAGTGGCTGAACAGCTGTTCGGTGATCACCGCCAGCGAGGCCAGCGCGGCGAACAGCAGGGCGGCGCGGCCGCCCATGATCAGGGCGCCGCCCGTGATCGACACGGCGATCAGCATGCCGATGCCGCTGTGCACCCCACCGCTGGCGTGCATCATCAGGGTGATCGAAGCAATGTCGACGAACACGATGATATAGGCCTGGTGTTCGGGTCCCGGCACGCGCCAGTGCCAGAACAGGGCCGAGAGGATGGTCAGCGCCAGATAGAGGATGCTGACGAAGCCGAACAGCTCCGGTGCGGACTGGCCGAGAAAATCCGGCCCCGAACCGCTGTAGAACAGGTAGAGCAACCCCATGGCGATGACGACGCGATAGACGAGAAACAGCCGCAGGGAATTCCACAGCAGCGCCTCGGCCTGATCGAGCCTGCGGCGCTCGATGATGGTTTTCTGTTGCAGTGAATCCTTTCGGGTGCGCAGATCGGTCATGTTCCGTCAGCGGAGCCCGCGTCCGAATCCGGGGCGTCGAGATGGGCCTGGCAGCAGAAGTAGCGATCGCCACGGCGCAGCGCCTCCTCGCGGGGCAGATGCAGGCCGCAGCGGGCGCACTGGACGCTGTCGACCGATTTGGCGAGCGGCCGCTGTGTGCCCTGTTGCTGTTTTCGCTGGCGGGCCAGGTGGCGAACGATCAGATAGCCTCCCCACATGGCCAGTCCGAGCAGGATGTATCTGAGTCCCATAGTGAAGATTCTGTCCCGACCCGCTTTTTGAAATAATACCAT
>QKGH01000382.1 GCA_003250495.1 Marinobacterium sp. | reverse complement strand
AGGCGCAGCCTTGGCGCAGCAGGTATACTGCCTGTCCTCACCGAGCCAAAGAAAAGGAGTTTTCCATGTTTCGTTCATCCCCTCGTGTGCTGCTGCTTGGTGCCCTGTTGGTCGGCAGCCCGCTGGCCCAGGCGGGTCTTGGCGGTTTGCTCGACAAGGCGCTTACCGATGACAACAAGGCATTGGTTGAAAAAGCGCTCGGCAGCGACAGTACCAGCAGCACTGGTACCAAGCAGCTGGATAACGCCACGTTGATCGACGGCCTGAAGGAGTCGCTGAAGGTCGGCAGCCAGCGGGCCATCGAGCAGGTGTCGGCGCAGGGCGGTTACCTGAACGATGCCGAAATCCGCATCCCGATGCCGTCGCCGCTGGATAAGCTGGGTTCGGTGCTGCGTAAGTCCGGCTATGGTGACCAGGTCGACAGTTTCGAGACCACGATGAACCGGGCCGCGGAACAGGCGGCGCCGGAAGCGGCCTCGATCCTGGCCGATACCATCGGTGCGATGAGTTTCAGCGATGCCCAGGCGATCTACTCCGGCGGCGAGCACGCCGCCACCGATTATCTGCGCGAGAAGTCGGGCGATCGTATCGCCCAGCTGTTCCGCCCGGTGGTGGACGAGACCCTGAACAGCACCGAGGCGACGCGCTATTACCAGGTGGTGGCTACCCAGGCCGCACAACTGCCGATCGTCGGCCAGCAGGTCAATACCGACCTCGGCGACTATGTCACATCGGCGGCGCTGGACGGCCTGTTCACCAAGCTGGCCGAGCAGGAAGCGGCGATCCGCAAGGATCCCGTGGCGCAGACCACCAAGCTGTTGAAGACCCTGTGGGGTAACTGATCGCTTTACGCTATCCGCAGAGGGTATTTCAGCGGATCCGGCTATGAACATTGGTCCGTTTAAGGAGTATCCTCTGCGCCTCTATCGGCAGGCCGGTATTTAAGGGCCAGGTCTGCTTGGGCGTAAGCGGGAGTGGATGGCGAGTGGTGGATCTGACGCGATACAAGGTACCGGTGTTCCTGGTACTGGCAAACCTGTTCTGGGCCGGCAACTACGTGTTTGGCCGCTTCGTGGTGGCGGAGATGACCCCGGTGCAGATGACCTTCGTGCGCTGGGCACTGGCGCTGCTGTTGCTGTTCCCGCTGGCCCAGTGGCTGGAAAAGCCGGACTGGCGCCGCGTCTGGCGCGCCTGGAAACAGCTGTTGCTGCTCTCGCTGCTGGGGATTCTCGGCTACAACATCCTGCTCTACGAGGCGCTGCGCCACACCACGTCGCTGAATGCCGCGCTGGTCAACGCTATCAACCCGGCGGTGATTGCGCTGTTCGCGTTCTGGCTGCTGAAGGAACGGCTGACCGCGCTGAACCTGCTGGGGCTCGCTATCTCGCTGCTCGGCGTGTTGCTGGTGCTGACCCGCGGCCAGCTGCTGGCGCTGTTCCAGATCGACTACAACGCCGGCGATCTGCTGATGCTGCTGGCGATCACGGTGTGGACCTTCTATACCCTGATCGGACGCCGGGTGCAGGGGATCCCGCCGATCGCCGGCACCGCCGTTTCGGCCACGCTGGGGCTGATCGTGTTGCTGCCGTTCTTTCTAAGCTCGGATTTCTCTTTTACTCTATCGACTGAAGCCAAGCTGGGGTTGGCGTATATCGCCCTGTTTCCATCGGTCTGCTCCTTCGTATTCTGGAACAGCGCGATCAGGGTGGTCGGCGCGAGCCGGGCGGGGATCTTCCTGAACCTGCTGACGGTGTTTACCGCACTGCTCAGCCTGCTGGTCGGGGAGAGTATCAGCCTGCCGCAGATACTGGGGGGAACGCTGGTGATCACCGGTGTCTACCTGACCAATCGCAAGCCCCAGGCCAGGATCGAAACCAAGGATACTACCCGGGCTGCCAGGGTTTAACGGCACTTTTGCCTGCCGCCAGCCTGCTACCGAGCCCCTGCAAGGAGACGATGGATGAGCCAAGATTATCAGTCCGGTGTGATCGCCGAAGCGAACCGCGACGCTCTGTTTCTGAGCTTTAATCAGAACCACGAACCCGGCGCTGCCGATGCGGTGCGGGCGTTGCTGGCCAGCCTGCCCGAGCGCCTGGCGCAGATGCAGGCCCAGTTTCCCGCGGCCAACCTGCACCTGGTGGCGGGCATCGGTTCCGCCTACTGGGACCGTCTGAGCCCGGCCAGCCGACCGGCGCTGCTGCGTCCGTTCCCGGCGCTGGAGCATGGCGAGCGGATCGCGCCGTCGACGCCGTCCGACCTGCTGTTCATCGTCCGGGCCGATCAGCATGACGCCTGTTTCGACCTGGCCGGGCAGATTATCGAGGCGCTGAAACCGGCGGCGACGCTGGTGGAGGAGGTGCACGGTTTCCGTTACCGCGATATGCGCGATATGACCGGCTTCGTCGACGGCACCGAAAACCCGCAGGGGGAGGACCGCCTCGAAGTGGCGCTGGTGGGCGACGAGGATCCGGCCTTCGCCGGCGGCAGCTACCTGCATCTGCAGCGTTACGAGCACGACCTGGAGGCGTGGAACCGGCAGACGCTGAAGGAGCAGGAGGACACCTACGGCCGCACCAAGGCGGACAACATCGAGTACCCCGGGGCAGAGAAGTCG
>QKGH01000146.1 GCA_003250495.1 Marinobacterium sp. | reverse complement strand
GCCGCATCGGGCGCATATCAGCCGGATCTACCCGCAGGTCGATCCGGTGACCCGGCGCGGTACGCTGGAGGTGCGTCTGGAACCGGTGCCCGACGGCGCCCGGGCCGGGCAGTTCGTGCGCGTGGAGCTGAAAACCGCCGAGCGCGAACGGCTGCTGGTACCGTTCAGCGCGCTGCGCTTCGAGGCGGGGACCTATCTCTACGTGGTGCAGGCTGACGGCCGGGTGGAACAACGCACGGTAGTGACCGGCAGCCGCCTGGCCGACGAGATCGAGATCCTGGAGGGCCTGTCCCGCGGCGACCGGGTCGTGACCCGCGGTTTCCTCGGCCTGACGCCGGGCAAGGCGGTGCAGATCGTCGGTCAGGCCGCTGAGCCGCAACCGGCCCCCGAGCAGGGAGCCGGATCATGAGTGGCGGTGATCGGGAGCAGGAGTTGAGACACGGCGGCGGCCTGGCCGGTTGGTCGATCCGCCATCCGGTGGGCGTGGTGATGCTGTCGCTGGCGGTGATCGTGCTCGGTACCTTCGCGCTGGGGCGGCTGTCGGTGGACCTGCTGCCGCATCTGATCTACCCGGAGATCCGCGTGCGGATCACCGACAACGGCGTGCCGGCCCGGGTCATGGAGGAGCGCGTCACGCGCGACCTGGAGGAGCAACTGTCGGTCACCGAGGACGCGATCTCGGTGCGCTCGGAAACGACCCTGGGACGGGCCTCGGTGGACCTGACCTTCCCCTACGGCAAGGATATCGATATCGCGCTGCGCGATGCGAGCACGCGGCTGGACCGGGCGCGGCGCTCGCTGCCCGACTCGATCGATAACCCCACCATCTACAAGCTCGACCCGTCGCAGATCCCGGTGCTGGAGTTCGCCATCAGCTCGCCGCTGCGCGATCCGGTGGAGCTGCGCAGCTGGACCGACGACGTGTTCACCAAGTGGTTCATCAACCTGCCCGGCGTGGCGGCGGCGGAGGTGGGCGGCGGCCTGGTGCGCGAGATCCAGATCCTGCCGGACCAGCAGCGCCTGGCCGGGCTCGGGCTGCAGATGAGCGACCTGGTCGCGGCGCTGGAGCGTGGCAACCGCCAGGACCCAGCCGGGCGGTTACGGATGAACCGGCAGGAGCTGGCGGGGCAGATCAGCGGTCGCTTCGCCACCGTGGCCGAGCTGGCGGCGTTGCCGCTGCGACTGGCGGACGGCACCACCGTCGCCCTGAGCGAGGTGGCGCAGGTACTCGATACGCACCAGGAGGAGCGGATCCGGATTCGCGCCAATGGCGTGCCGGCGGTCAAGCTGTCGATCCAGAAACAGCCCACCGCCAACACCGTGGCGGTGGCCGATGCGGTGCGGGCCCAGCTGGCCTGGCTGCAGGCCAACAAACTGCTGCCCGAGGATGTGGAGATCCAGCCGATCGCGGACCAGTCGGTCTATGTGCGCCAGGCGTTGAGCAACTCGACGCTGGCGGTGATCAGCGGTGCGCTGCTGTCGATGGCGGTGGTCTACCTGTTCCTCGGTAACCTGCGGCGCACGCTGATCATCGGCAGCGCCATCCCGATCGCGGTGATGGTGACCTTCGTGCTGATGGGGTTCGGCGGGCTGACGCTGAATATCATGACCCTCGGCGGCCTGGCGCTCGGCGTCGGCATGCTGGTGGATAACACCATCGTCATGCTGGAGAACATCTATCGTCACCAGCGCCGGGGCGAGCAGCGCGGGCAGGATGCCGCGGTGGCGGCGGCGGAGGTCAACAGCGCCATCGTGGCGTCGACCACCACCAACCTGGCGGCGATCATCCCGTTCCTGTTTATCGGCGGCCTGGTCGGGCTGCTGTTCCGGGAGCTGATCTTCACCATCTCGGCGGCGATCCTGGCGTCGATGGTGATCGCGTTGACCCTGGTGCCGGCGTTGGCGGCCCGGGTCCACGGTGTCGGCGAGGGGCGCTTGCGGCGCGCCATCGATGGTTCGATGGAGTGGCTCGGCGAGCGTTATGCCCGCGTCGTCGACCGCGTGCTGCATTTCCGTTGGCTGGTGGTGGCGCTGTTCCTGGTCGCGCTGGTGCTGGCGGTACCCACCTTCACCACCGGTAAGCAGGCGTTCCTGCCGGAGCTGGACAGTGGCGAGATCGATGTGCGGATCACCGCCGACCCCGGTATCCGGCTCGACGAACTGGACCGCCAGGTGGAGCGGATCGAACAGCTGATACGGAACCAGCCGGAGACCCGTTCGCTGTTCACCACCACCGGCGGTGCGGTGTATGGCGGCTCCTCGCGCGAGATCTCCAACCGCGCCTCGATCAGCGTGCAACTGGTCCCGTTGACGGCGCGCAGCGTCAGTGCCGGGCAGTGGATCGGGCGGCTCGGCCGCCAGATCGACGCGTTGCAACTGGCCGGCTTCAGCGTACGGATGCGGGCGCGCGGTATCCGCGGTATCCGTACCAGCGGCGGCGACGACGATATCAGCCTGCGACTGCAGGGACCGAACCTGGATCGCCTCGACGAGTTGGCGCAGCAGGTGGTACAGCGCCTGCGCGGGGTCGACGGCATGCGCAACCTGACCTGGTCCAGCGAGGAGGTGGAGCTGGAGCTGAATATCCGCATCGACCGCGAGCGGGCGGCGGCGCTGGGGTTCGAGGTTGGCGATCTGACCTCGGCGCTGGAGGTGGCGCTGGAGGGGCGGGTCGTAACCGATTTCATCGATGGCGACAGTACCTACGACGTGCGCCTGCGCCTGCCGCGGGCCGAAGCGTCGACGCCGCAGGACCTGGAGTCGATCCTGTTGTTCCCGCAGGCGGGAGGGCGGCCGCCGATCTACCTCGGCAGCATCGCCGACGTGCAGCTGGGGAAAGCCCCGACCACGATCCTGCGCGATCGCCAGATGCGTATCGTCGAGATCAGTGCCACGCTGGCCGAGGGGGCGACATTGGGCGGTGTGATGCAGCGGATCGGTGCCGCCACCGCCGATCTGGCATTGCCGCAGGGGTATACCCTGTATGACGGCGGTGCCAGCGAAGCGCTGACCCAGGGCCAGCAGACCAGCCGCGTGCTACTGGCGCTGGCGCTGTTCCTGGTGTTCGTGGTGATGGCGGTGCAGTACGAGTCGCTGCGCAACCCGCTGGTGATCATGCTCAGCGTGCCGTTCAGCCTGATTGGCGTCGCGCTCGGCATCAACCTGCTGCAGCTGCCGCTGTCGATGCCGGTGTGGCTGGGGTTGATCATGCTGGCTGGTATCGTCGTCAACAACGCCATCGTGCTGGTGGAGTATATCGAGCTGGCTCGTGGCCGCGGGGCGAGCGTGCGGGAGGGGATCCTCGATGCGGCGCGGCTGCGGCTGCGGCCGATCCTGATGACGACGCTGACCACGGTGGCCGGTATGTTGCCGCTGGCGGTGGGCGTCGGCGAGGGGGCGGAGATGCTGCAACCGCTGGCGGTGGCAATCGTGTTCGGGCTCAGCTTTTCGACGCTGGTGGTGCTGTTGCTGGTGCCGGTCTGCTATGCGCTGCTGCACCGGGTGGACTCGAACTGAGCGTAACGGCGGGTCGGGTTAACGGCTATAACGGCTTGAGTATTCGTTGGTCGTTGGAGCGGAAGGGTGTAGCGAGGCAGTGCGGAAAGGGAGCGGGGGAGGTGTAAGCCCGTGCGGCAATCGCTGGCTTAGTGGGCCGGCGATTGCTGCAGGAAGGAGACGCGTGCTTTGTTGCCTTTCTCGGATTTCTTGAAGAACGCTTTGCGGAACAGGTTGGCGATGTAGTTGGCGCGTTCGACGCGGGCCTGTTCGATGTAGTAGTCGATGTCGACCTGGTTGTCGGCGGTGTATTTGAGTTCGAAGCGGTAGTCTTTCATCGGGATAACTCCTTGGGTTTTAGGCGAATCCGTAACTTGATTCGATAGGTTCATACTAAAGTTGTAACCCTATCTGGGCAAACGACCCTTTTTCAGTCTATAGTTGAGAAAAACTAAAGTATTTAAGGAGCCGGTCATCAGACGCTTGCCCCCCCTCAATGCCCTGCGCGCCTTCGAAGCGGCCGCACGACACGGTAGTTTCAATAAAGCTGCCGAGGAGCTGTGCGTGACCCCCTCGGCGATCAGTCATCAACTGAAGTCGCTTGAAGAATTCTTGGGTATGAAGCTGTTTCGCCGGGAGAAACGCCAGGTCTACCTGACCGGTGCCGGCGAACGCTATCTTGGTTCGGTGCAGCTGGCGCTGGATGAGCTGGAGGGCGCGACCCGGCGCCTGATGACGTCGACCAACACCAGCGCGGTCAACATCAGCGTGGCCCCCTTCTTCCTGACCCGCTGGCTGGTGCCGCGGATCACCCGCTTCCAGGAGCGTCATCCCGATGTGGAGCTGCGTTTCAGTTCCACCATGGGCTATATCGATTTCGAACACTCCGATACCGATATGGCGGTCTACTACGGCAGCGGTAACTGGAACGACGTGGAGAGCCATAGCCTGCGTAACATCGTGCAGACGCCGGTGTGCAGCCCGGCGCTGCTGCACAGCAGCATCCCGCTGCAGGTGCCGTCCGATATCGTCAAACACACGCTGATCTACATCACCGGGCGGCGCCACGAGTGGCACCGGGTGCTGCGCCAGATCGATGTCAGCCTGTCCGACGCCACCCGTACCATGTCGTTCTCCAGCACCTCACTGGCGGTGTCGGCGGCGACCGAGGGGATAGGGATCGCGCTGGCCGACCGGGTACTGGTACAGCGCGAGATCGAGACCGGTAAGCTGGTGGCGCCGTTCGACCTGGCGTTCGACACCCAGAACGGCTTCTACCTGGTGTACAAGAAAAACCGCGCGCTGACCTACGGCATGCAGGCGTTCCGCGACTGGATCATGGAGGAGATGCAGCAGGACCTGGAGCGGGCGGAACGCCGTTCGGAGGGGAAATAGCGCGCTTTAACGCTGCATATACTCGCGTCGCACCAGGCTGGCGATGGTCGCGATGGCGCGGTTCAGGCGCGGCGCATAGTGATCGAACAGCGCCTGGGCGGCACGGCTGTGGGCGGCGGAGATCGCGTCCAGCTGCTCCTCGTTGAGCTCCAGATCGCCGGGCAGTTCGAACACCGAGTCGCAGCCGCCGATCAGCGGCTCCAGCAGTGGCTCCAGCTCCTGCAAGGCGGCGCTGGCCAGCTCCGGCGCCATGCCGCTCTGCAGGTAGCTTTCATGGATAAGGTCCAGCACGCCCCGCAGTCCGCGCCGGTCCTTGATGGGAAAGGGAATAACGTTGTCCATGGCTCTCGGCTTATATCCAGTAGGCTAGTGCCTCATAGTCGGCAAATAGGCGCAGCAGGGCAAGCCCCGGAGCGCCCGGATGCTGTCGGGCTGCCGAGGTGGGTTTGCCGCAGGACAGAACGCGCGCTGCGGCGCTGCTGCCGGCGGGCACGAAGGACGTAAAACTGATATTCACGCCCTTGTTTCAGCGCTAGCGGGTGAGTATGCCGAGGTTTTTAGCGCTTGGTTCCGGCGTATTAAAATTGCCAGTGCTATTTAATAAAAACCCAGTTCAAGACGTTGCTGCGCCAGGTAGCCATATTCGGACTCGCTATGCTGATCGCGTAAATATTCATAGAGTCCTTTGGCTTTACTATATTCAGACAATTTTTCGTATGTCTGGGCTTTAAGATAGGTCAGTTCGGCTTTCGTCTCCGGGTCCATATCGCCCCTGCGCTCGGCACGACCTATAGCTTCCAGCGTGTCCCGGTAATCCCCCGCCTTGTAGTTGGAGTGGGCCAGGTTTATGGCCCCCTTCTGCGCCATATCAGAGCACCCATAGAGGAATAGCGGGAGGCTAAGCAACAGTAGTTTTCTCATCTCAACTCCATTCGATTCAATAAATACTTATCGATAAATATCCCTATGACAGGTTATTTTACTCTTACAATTTGGGAAAAATAAAGGTTGAAGACATTTACAAATACTCGTGTAAATGACTGAACTTTTTCCTGTATAAGCGATAGCGCCGAGTTAAATATGGCTGGAATATTGTCTCAGAGGATAGTGGAAGCCTGCCCGCGGCAGATAAAAACCATTCTATCTCTATGGAGATAAGGCGCTATCTTGCTGATTCTCTTTACAAAGTCAGCGGATGTGGGCATCGTTGAAGTCCCCTCGATGTGACTAATTAACGTCAGTGTCGCAGGCCTTCGTCGTATCCTGCCGGGCCCGGTTCCGATAGGCGGGATCCGGTATCCATACGATGTTCAGGTCTGAAAAATAATAACGTGCCGCCCGGGCTTTCAACCTAAGCCGTGGGTCGAGCGCAGCTCCTTTAATCCTCTTCGACGAAACCGGGCCGCGGCGAGCGGTAGCGGGATGGCGTTCGTATGGAGCAGAGCGCTGCGACCTGACATACCTTCATCGTGTAGTGGGAGGGGTAGATGTTTCTCGGAAAACGACTTCAGGAGATGGCGACGCGGATCGCCGACGGGATCGACCGGATCGTGGAGGGGCGTCCCGGCCGGCTGCAGGAGGCGGAAGCCTATCCGGTGCTCGGTAACGCCCTGCAGCGGTTGAACGACGGCTGGAACGACCTGCAGGGGCAGATCGACGCGCCGTTGCGCGAGCAGGCGCGGCTGCAGCGTCAGCTCGAGGAGCTCAAGAGCGAGCTGCGCGATGTGGCGGACCAGCGCGAGAACTATCGGCTGCAGCTGGAACAGGCCCAGGCTCGGCTCGCCGAGGCCGACAGTGCGCTACAGAGCCTGAGCCAGGAGCAGCAGGTGTGGGAGCTGATCAAGCGGGCGATGGTCGAGGGCACCTGGGATTACCTGGTGGTCGATGGCGACCCTGACCACCCCGATAACATCCTGCGCTGGTCCAAGCAGTTCCGCGATCTGATCGGCTATTCCGAGCAGGAGTTCACCGACGGCTGGGACGCTTTTGAGCGGGTGGCCCATCCCGACGACTACAAGCGCGTGTTCGAGGTGTTCGGCCAGTTCGTTGCCGCCACCGATCCGGACGCGAACTATGTCATCGAATACCGGATGAAGCACAAGAGTAAAGGCTATATCTGGTTCCGCGAGCGCGGCCTGGGGTTGCGCGACGAACGTGGCCGGCTCTGCCGGGTGGTGGGCGCCACCTGCGATATCAGCGAGGAGAAGCGCGCCGAGGTGCTGCACCAGCGCGAGATGAGCGCGATGCAGGGCACCTATGAGCAGATCTCCGGCGTCGTCGACGTGATTCGCTCCATCGCCGACCAGACCAACCTGCTGGCGCTGAATGCGGCGATCGAAGCGGCGCGGGCGGGGGAGAGCGGCCGCGGCTTCTCGGTGGTGGCCGACGAGGTCAAACTGCTGGCAGGGCGCACCCGCGACGCGACGCTGAAGATCCAGGATATGCTCGGCGAGTTCAAGAAGCGGGTGGAGTAGGGCGGCGAAGGGATCAGCGGTTTTGCCGCCGGCATCCTAGTCAGCGGAACCGTCGTCAGCTGCATCGTCGGCACGTACCGATCAAGATGAGCACAGTCAAGGGGAGCCCAGGCTCCCCTTATCTCATTGCTTATCGCATCTGCTTAGGCCACTCGATCCAGCGCGCACGCCGCCGAGATCGAAAGCCGTCAGAGCCGTAGACTGCTATTCCGCCGCTTTTAACCGTTGCGGCGGGAACCAGGCTGGTCAGACCGATAGATAGGGTATGTAAACGATTTGGGGGCGACGACGCGGCGTTGGTAAAACTGGGACGCGGAGAGTGTTACCCTACGCCTATCTAGCCAGTCGTAACGGACTGGCCCTAATGCAGGAGTACCATGAAAGCCCCTAAACGCCTTATTCCGCTGTTGGAAGATGGCCTTATCGATGAGGTCCTGCGCCCCTTGATGAGCGGCAAGGAAGCCTCGGTCTATGTGGTGCGCTGCGGCGATGAGATCCGCTGCGCCAAGGTCTACAAGGACGCGGAGAAGCGTAGCTTCAAAAAGGCCGCGCTGTACCAGGAGGGGCGCAAGGTGCGTAACTCGCGCCGCGCCCGCGCCATGGAGAAGGGCTCGCGCTTCGGCCGCAAAGAGACCGAAGAGACCTGGCAGAACGCCGAGGTTGATGCGCTCTACCGGCTCGCCGCCAATGGCGTGCGGGTGCCCGAGCCGTACGGCTGTTTCGACGGTGTGCTGCTGATGGAGCTGGTCACCGATGAGGAGGGGCGTATCGCGCCGCGCCTGAACGATGTCTCCATGTCCGCCGAACAGGCCCGCGAGGATCACCTGATCGTGATGGAGTACGTCAAGCGGATGCTCTGTGCCGGGCTGGTCCACGGCGACCTGTCGGAGTTCAATGTACTGGTGGACGACTACGGCCCGGTGATCATCGACCTGCCCCAGGCGGTGGACGCGGCGGCCAACAATAACGCTCGCAGCATGCTGGAGCGCGACGTGGAGAACATGACCCGCTACTACGCCCAGTACGCCGAAGAGCTGCTGGAAACCCGCTACGCCGCCGAGATGTGGCATCTGTTCGAAGCGGGCGAGCTGACCCACGACACAGAGCTGACCGGCCTGGTCGTTGAGGATGAACACAGTGCCGATGTGGATTCGGTGATGGCCGAGATCCAGCAGATCCTGCGCGACGAGGAGAAGCGGCGTGAACGCCTTAGAGACGATCTCCAGGGCGGGGAGCAGTAGAACCTTAATCGAGGGCAGATCACACGTCGTCCTGGTTACGATGGGCTACGCAGGTGTCAAACATACCCGTGATGCCCTATTTTTTGCTTGTTACGTTAAGATTTAATCCCGGAAATAAAGTAGAGCGACTCCCTTTTATTATAGGGGGAACGGCAAGTACTCTATCCGATTGGTGAGAGACGATATGGCGACAGCGGCGGCGTTACACATACTGGTCAAGACAGAGAAGGAAGCACTGGATATTCTCGACCAGTTGAAGCAAGGTAAAAAATTCGAGGCGCTAGCCAAGCGTTACTCGATCTGCCCCTCCGGCAAGCGGGGTGGCGACTTGGGCGAGTTCCACCGCGGCGATATGGTAAAAGCGTTCGATGACGTTGTATTCAAACGTCCGTTGCTCAAGGTCCACGGTCCGATAAAAACCCGCTTCGGTTACCATCTGATAAAGACGCTGTATCGTAATGGGTAAGACGCCTGCCGCGACTGGGATTTTACCACGGCAGCGCCACAGGCACTGAACCGAGCCCATCCTGCCCAGGTAGTCTGGCGGCTTGAGATTAATCGCTACTCGAAGGAATCGATATTGCCCTGTTTGTCCGGCGCGCTGGGTCTCCCCGGTCTCCACTAGGGGGGGGATTTAGTCCCGATTCAGCGCTTCCAGCAGTTCTATTTCAAATATCAGATTCGAATTGGGCGGGATCTTCTCACCAAAACCGTGCTCGCCATACCCCATTTCCGCAGGTACCAGAAGTTTCCGTTTGCCACCCACCTTCATGCCTTTGAGGCCTTCGACCCACGCGGCGATAACTTTTTTGCGACTTAGGACCGTCTGAAACGGCTGACCTCGGTCGTACGATGAATCAAACTCTGTTCCATTCTCCAGGTAGCCGCGATAGTGAGCAGTGATCAGGGCACCGCCTTTTTTCACTTCAGTACCCGTGCCTTCGGTCAGATCTTCAACAACCAGTTGTTCAAACGCAGTCATGGCTTTTCCTAGGAGTATCGATAGCTTTTACGGCAGAGTATTAAATAATGTCTGATCAGTTGTATCAATGAACAGATCAGCCTATGCCGAAATTTTTTTAAAAAAGGGCTATCCCCTTTTACTGGAAATTTAACGCTGACGGTAATCGGTGCAGGAACACGCCGGAGGGAACTAAAAGCGGCACGCTTTTGGCGCCCGTTACAGGGTGATTCGGTAATATTGGCCATACTCTCCATCTTTTAAACCACTATGCGTTGTCTGCCAGCCCATTTTTTGAGCTACTCGCTGGCTAGCCACATTGCCATCTGCAATGAAGACCTCAACAGTCTCTAAATCGATCTCGGTGGATAGTCTTTCAACGGCTAATTCACATGCCTTTGCTGCTATTCCATTACCCCAAAACTCCGACCTGATGAAATAGCCGAAATCAAAAATACCATCGATCTGCTTAATGCCGCAAAACCCAATGAATTTATCTGTATCAGATTCGGCAATAGTAAAGCGAGACGGATGGGCGAGCGTACTCTCGAACCACGAATTTGCCTCATCGTCGCTCAGAGCCCGACGAGGCCCAAGAAATCTCATTACTTGAGGATCTTGAAGCATGGCAACGACAGCCGCTTTGTCTTGTTGATGAAGATCCCTCAGTTTCACCGAAATCATAGTACTGGCTTCATTATGTAACATTTTTAATACTGCGTATGCCTCTTTATGCACAGGCAGTGTGGATGTGAATAACTGTTAAGTGACTGTATAGATTCAATCCCTAAGACATCACAGCTGACTCCAAACCTGCGCGTTTTTCTGCTTTGCCGTGTGCGGTATTCCACAACAGCCTTTCCATAATGGATTGATATTGGATCAATTTCGCTCGTGTTGCCAATAGCAAATGAGCACGATCGGGTGGTAAGCCGAGCATCGTGGAGATGCCGCACTCAATAGACGATATGAAACCGCATAGATAGGGGAGGTACTTATCCA
>QKGH01000271.1 GCA_003250495.1 Marinobacterium sp. | reverse complement strand
GCACAGTGCTGACCAACAAATACGCCGAAGGCTATCCGGCCAAGCGCTACTACGGCGGCTGCGAGTATGTCGACGTGGTGGAGAAGCTCGCCATCGAGCGTGCCTGCGCGCTGTTCGGTGCCGATTATGCCAACGTGCAGCCGCACTCCGGTTCCCAGGCCAATGCCGCGGTTTACATGGCACTGTGCCAACCAGGCGATACCGTGCTGGGCATGAGCCTGGCTCACGGCGGTCACCTGACCCACGGTGCCAAGGTCAGCTTCTCCGGCAAGATCTACAACGCCGTGCAGTACGGTCTGAACGAAGCGACCGGCGAGATCGACTACGACCAGGTCGAGGCGCTGGCGCTGGAACACAAGCCGAAGATGATCGTGGCCGGCTTCTCCGCCTATTCGCGCGTGGTTGACTGGGCCAAGTTCCGCGAGATCGCCGACAAGGTGGGCGCCTACCTGTTTGTCGATATGGCTCATGTGGCCGGTCTGGTTGCGGCTGGCCTCTACCCGAACCCGCTGCCCTATGCTGACGTGGTCACTACTACTACCCACAAGACGCTGCGCGGTCCGCGTGGCGGCCTGATCCTGTGCAAATCCAATCCCTCCTCCGAAGGCAAAGATCTGGAGAAGAAACTGAACTCCGCCGTATTCCCGGGGGGGCAGGGTGGCCCACTGATGCATGTTATCGCGGCCAAGGCCGTCGCGTTCAAGGAGGCGTTGGATCCGGCATACATCGAATACCAGACCCAGGTGGTGAAGAACGCCCGGGCGATGGCCGAAGTGTTTATCGAGCGCGGCTACGACGTGGTGTCTGGCGGGACCGACAACCACCTGTTCCTGCTCAGCCTGATCAAGCAGGGGCTGACAGGTAAGGCAGCCGATGCGGCACTGGGGCGGGCCAACATTACCGTGAACAAGAACGCGGTACCGAACGACCCGCAGTCACCGTTCGTGACCTCCGGTCTGCGCATCGGCTCGCCGGTAGTCACTACCCGTGGCTTCAAGGAGAGCCAGTGCAAAACCCTGGCCGGCTGGATCGCGGATATCCTCGACGTACTGAACGACCAGGAGACGCTGGAAGTGAAGATCGCCGAGGTAAAAGAGCAGGTGAAGGCGTTGTGCGCCGACTACCCGGTTTACCGCTAATCCGATGGGCAGCTCGATAGATCTCGCAGCTGCCCCGTAGTTTCAATCCGTGCAAGCGGCATGTTGTGGAGCTGATACTATGCAGCGTTATTCAGGATTTGGACTGCTTAAACACAGTCTGAGCTTTCACGAAAACTGGCAGCGGGTATGGAGCAACCCGACGCCTAAGAAAAAGTATGATGTCATCATCATCGGTGGCGGTGGCCACGGTCTGGCTACCGCCTACTACCTGGCCAAGGAGCACGGTATCACCAATGTGGCGGTACTGGAGAAGGGACATCTGGGTGGTGGAAACATCTGCCGTAATACCACTATTGTCCGTTCCAACTACCTTTGGGATGAGTCGGCCGCGCTGTATGAGCATTCCATGAAGCTGTGGGAAGGGCTGTCTCAGGACCTGAACTACAACCAGATGTTCTCTCAGCGCGGTGTTTACCATACCTGCCACACCTTGCAGGACCTACGGTCCAACGAACGTCTGGTGAATGCCAACCGTTTGCAGGGAATCGACAACGAAATGGTCTATGCCGACCAGTTGCAGAAAGAGATTCCAGCCCTGGATTGCTCCAAGGATGCCCGTTACCCGGTTCTGGGCGCGTCTGTTCAGCGCCGCGGTGGTAACGCACGTCACGATGCGGTGGCCTGGGGTTATGCCCGTGCAGCCGACAGTCTCGGTGTCGACCTGATCCAGAACTGCGAAGTGATCGGCATGGAGATCAACGACGGCAAGATCACCGGTGTCAAAACCAAGGATTACGGCGTCATCAAGGCTGACCGCGTGGGCTGCGTTGTGGCCGGTAACAGCGGTGTGCTGGCCAAGATGGCGGGTTTTGAACTGCCGGTCGAATCGCATCCGTTGCAGGCGCTGGTATCCGAGCCGATCAAGCCGTTCCTGGACACCGTCGTCATGTCCAACCACGTACACGGTTACATGAGCCAGTCAGACAAGGGTGACCTGGTCATCGGTGCCGGTATCGACGGCTGGGTGGGTTACGGCCAGCGCGGTTCCTACGGCATCATCGAGCACACTATCCAGGCGATTGTCGAACTGTTCCCGCTTACCAGCCGCGTGCGCATGAACCGTCAGTGGGGCGGTATCGTTGACACCTGTCCGGATGCCAGCCCGATCATCTCCGAGACGCCGGTCAAGAACCTGTTCTTCAACTGTGGTTGGGGTACCGGCGGCTTCAAGGGGACTCCGGGCTCCGGCAACCTGTTTGCCTACACGCTGGCGCATGGCAAACCGCATCCGATCGCCGAACCTTTCTCCTATTACCGCTTCCACACCGGCGCACTCATTGATGAACATGGCGCTGCTGGCGTTGCTCACTGAGGACTGACGAAATGCTGCATATCTATTGTCCGCACTGCCGCGAGCTTCGCGAAGAAGAGGAGTTTCACGCCAAGGGGCAGGCACATATCGCCCGCCCGCTGGACCCGGATGCCTGCACTGATAAAGAGTGGGGCGAATACCTGTTCTTCCGTAAAAATCCACGCGGTCTGCATCACGAGATCTGGTACCACACTGCGGGTTGTCGCAAGTTTTTCAACCTGACCCGTGATACCCAGACCTACGAGATCAAAGAGATCTACAAAATTGGTGAGCAGCCAGAAGTAACAGCTGATAAGGGTTAAGGAGCGGAAAGTATGAGCCAGAAAAACCGCCTCCAGTCCGGAGGCCGCATCGACCGTTCCAAGGCAGTGACCTTTTCCTACAACGGTCGTCGATACAAGGGTTACCAAGGCGACACCATCGCCTCGGCATTGCTGGCCAACGGCGTTGATATCGTTGGTCGGAGTTTCAAGTACAGCCGTCCGCGCGGCATTGTCGCCGCAGGTGCTGAGGAGCCGAACGCAGTTCTGCAATTGGGCGCAACAGAAGCGACTCAGGTTCCAAACGTGCGTGCGACCCAGCAAGAGCTGTACGACGGTCTGGTCTGCAGTGCCACCAACGGTTGGCCGAGCGTTGAGTCCGACCTGATGGGCGTCATGGGAAGTATCGGTGGCAAGATGATGCCTCCGGGCTTCTACTACAAGACGTTCATGTATCCGCAGTCCATGTGGCCGACCTATGAAAAGTTCATCCGTAAGGCGGCAGGCCTTGGTCGTGCACCGCAGGAGAGGGACCAGGACGCATACGATATCATGAATCAGCACTGCGACCTGATGGTCGTAGGAGCGGGTCCTGCCGGCCTGATGGCCGCATTGACTGCAGGCCGTAGCGGTGCCCGCGTAATCATCGCCGATGAGCAGAGCGAGTTTGGTGGGCATCTGTTGTCCAGCCGCGAACAGATAGGCGGCAAGTCGGCTGCAGACTGGGTTGCTGATGTCGTAGCGGAGCTGGCCAAGCTGCGGAACGTGCAGATGTTGCCGCGTTCTACCGTGAACGGCTATCACGATCACAACTTCCTGACCATCAACGAGAACCGTACTGACTACAAGGGCGACAAGGCACCGGATGGTCAGGTTCGTCAGCGTATGCACCGCGTACGTGCTCACTGGGTGGTGCTGGCTTCCGGCGCACATGAGCGCCCACTGGTCTTCGGGAATAACGATGTGCCGGGCTGCATGGTTGCGTCCGCCGTATCTACTTACCTCAACCGTTACGGTGTGGTACCCGGCAGCAAGCTGGTCCTGATGACCACCAATGACGGTGCCTACCAGACAGCGCTGGACTGGGCCGATGCCGGTCGTGAAGTGGTGGCCGTGGTTGATACCCGTGCCAACCCGAATGGCGATCTGATTGCGGCCACTCGCGCCCGTGGCATCAAGGTCATCACCGGCAGCGCCGTGATCGATGTGAAGGGCAAGAAGCGGGTCAGCGGCGTGATCGTGGCCGCTATCGATGCCAAGCGCGACAAGGTGACCGGCAAGCCGCAGCAGCTGGGCTGCGATACCGTTGCCAGCTCCGGCGGCTGGAGCCCGGTGGTTCACCTCTCCTGTCATGCCGGCAGCCGCCCGGTCTGGAACGACGATATCATCGGTTTCGTACCGGGGCCGACCATTCAGAAGCAGCTGACCGCCGGTGGTATCAATGGTAGCTACTCCCTGGACAAGGTATTGAGTGAGGGTATTAAAGCGGGTCAGGATGCGGCCTCCCGTCTGGGCCTGAGCCCGGCTGCGGTGAAGCTGCCGAACGTGCGCAGTGTACGTGAAGGCAAGCCGATGGCGCTGTTCCATGTTCCGCACACCAAGCCGACCAGTCGTGCTCCGAAGCAGTTCGTCGATCTGCAGAACGATGTCACCGCCGCCGGTATCGAGCTGGCGACCCGCGAGGGCTTCGAGGCGATCGAGCACGTCAAGCGCTACACCGCCATGGGCTTCGGTACCGACCAGGGCAAATTGGGTAACATCAACGGCATGGCGATCACCGCCAAGGTGCTGGGCAAGACGATCCCGGAAACCGGCACCACCGTTTTCCGTCCAAACTATACCCCGATTGCCTTCGGTGCCATCGCCGGTCGCAACTGCAAAGAACTGTTCGTTCCCAAGCGTTTCAGTGCCATGCACAAGTGGCATGTGGAGCACGGCGCCGAGTTCGAGGACGTGGGTCAGTGGAAGCGCCCCTGGTTCTACCCGAAGGCGGGCGAGACCATGCAGCAGGCGCTGGACCGCGAATGTAAGGCGACCCGTGAAAGCGTGGCTATCCTCGATGCCTCCACCCTGGGCAAGATCGACATCCAGGGCAAGGATGCGCGCGAATTCCTCGGTCGCGTCTACACCAATGCCTGGGCCAAGCTGGCGATCGGCAAGTGCCGCTACGGTCTGATGTGTGGTGAAGACGGCATGGTGTTCGATGACGGCGTGACCTCATGCCTGGGCGATAACCACTTCCTGATGACCACCACCACCGGCGGTGCGGCGCACGTACTGGAATGGCTGGAGTTCTACCACCAGACCGAATGGCCGGAGCTGGAAGTGTACTTCACCAGCGTGACCGATCACTGGGCGACGATGACCATATCCGGTCCCAACAGCCGCAAGCTGCTGGCAGAGCTGTGTGATGACATCGATCTTGGAAAAGACAGCTTCAAGTTCATGGATTGGCGTGAAGGTACCGTGGCGGGTGTTCCGGCCCGTGTATTCCGGATCTCCTTTACCGGTGAGCTGTCGTTCGAGGTCAACGTTCAGGCCAACTACGGTTTGCACGTCTGGGAAAAACTGTTCGAACACGGCGCCAAGTACAATCTGACACCGTACGGCACGGAAACCATGCACATACTGCGTGCCGAGAAGGGCTTCATCATCGCCGGTCAGGACACTGATGGCTCCATGACCCCGATCGATCTGGGCATGAGCTGGTGTGTATCCAACAACAAACCGTTCAGCTACATCGGCAAGCGCGGTATGGCTCGCGAAGACTGTGTTCGTGGACAGCGCAAGCATCTGGTGGGTCTGAAAACCAAGGATCCGAGTGTGGTGCTGCCGGAGGGCGCCCAGGCGGTGGCCGATCCGAAACAGCCGATCCCGATGGATCTGCTTGGCCACATCAGTTCCAGCTACTGGAGTGCGAACCTGAATCGCAGTATCGCCATGGGCTTTATCAAGGGCGGCCATGATCGTATGGGCGAAACAGTTTACTACCCGCTGGCCGATGGCCGCGTGATCGAAGCTGAAATCTGCAGCCCGATCTTCCTCGATCCGAAAGGGGAGCGTCAGAATGTCTGAGACACTAGCACCTGAAAAAGTGGCCACTGAAAACGTGGCGGTTATGAACCAGCTGGCAGGACGTGGCGTGCGCGCCGAGTCCCCGCTTTACCACGCTGGACTTGATAAACTGTCTGCGCTCAACCCGCGCGCCGGTGGCGTGTTGCTGCGTGAGCTCAAGCTGCTCGGTCACCTGACCCTGCGCGGCTCGCAGAAAAATGCGAGTTTCATGAACGGTTGTGCCGAAGTGCTGGGGCTGGCGTTGCCGACCCTGCCGCTGACCTCGGTGGAAAAGGGCGGCGTGTCGATTCGCTGGATCAGCCCCGACGAATGGCTCGTCGTGCTGCCGGCCGATCAGGCCTATGAAGTGGAACGTGGTCTGCGTGCCGCCATCGAAGGCCACTTCTCGGTGGTCAACGTCAGCGGAGGCCAGACCATTCTCGAACTGTCCGGCCCCAACGCCTGCGACGTGCTGAAGAAGAGCACAGTGCTGGACGTGCACCCGAGCCAGTTCCCGGTGGGTAAGGTGGCCGGTACCGTGTTCGCCAAGAGCACGGCGCTGGTCCGCCGCAGCGGAGAAGCCAGCTGGGAGCTGGTGATCCGCCGCAGCTTTGCCGATTACGTCTGGCTCTGGCTGCAGGATGCCAGCCGCGAGTATGGTCTGGTGATCAAGAGCTAAATCGTTCAGGTGCGCCGGCTGGTAGATACAAGCCGGCGCACCTTTTTCTGTTGTAGTAGGAGATGGCCATGAGCTCTCTGCCCGATTCCTGGATCTTTACTGCCAGCTGTCCCAGCCAGCTAGGCACCGTCGATGTGGTTACCCGATTCATGGCGGAGTCGAAGAACTATGTCGATGAGATCCACTCCTTCGACGACCGTGTCGGCAAACGCTTTTTCATCCGCATCGAATTCCAGCCCCAGGGCGACGACTTCAGTGCCGAGAACTTCGATAGCCACTTTGCGCCCCGAGCCGCCGAATTCGATATGCAATGGAACCTGACCCCGCCACATCACCGCGAACGGGTGGCGATCCTGGTCTCCAAGTTCGACCACTGCCTCAATGACCTGCTGTTCCGTCATCGTACCGGACAGCTCAATATCGACGTGCCGCTGATCATCTCCAACCATCCGGATCTGAGATCGCTCGCCGAGTGGCATGGGATCCCCTATTACCACCTGCCGGTCACGCCGGAGACCAAGCCGAAGCAGGAAGCTCACATACTCGACCTGCTGGCGCAGTACGATATTAGCCTGGTGGTGCTTGCCCGCTACATGCAGGTGCTGTCACCGCAGATGTGCGACAAGCTGGATGGCTGGGCGATCAATATCCATCACTCCCTGCTGCCGGGCTTCAAGGGCGCACGCCCTTACCACCAGGCCTGGGAGAAAGGTGTAAAAATGGTTGGCGCCACCGCCCATTATGTCAACAACGATCTGGACGAAGGCCCGATCATCAGCCAGGGGATCCAGAGCGTGGACCACGCCCACTATCCGGAAGATCTGGTGTCCAAGGGACAGGATATCGAGCGCATCACGCTGTTCAATGCGGTGCGCTATCACGTGGAGAAACGGGTGTTTTTGAGTGGCAAACGCACGGTGGTGTTTAGCAACTGAGGAGGTTGTTGATTTTCCGTTGTTGTTTTGGCCGGGCCGTTGAGTCCGGTTTTTCGTTTTGGGGGGAGCGGCGGGTGTAGTCCCCGTAGCGGGAGTTACCTTTCTTTGCCTCTGTACCAAGTCCTCGGTCGATCTGGCACCCAAAAACGTCGTTATTCGGCATATGGTCCTTTGATCCGCGCTCGATAATGGTCACTCGGATAATCCTCAAGTTGCAGGCGAGTGCCTCGGAGAGCGTCATGAGTATTAGTGTATTTGACCTGTTCAAGGTCGGGGTTGGCCCCTCCAGTTCACACACCGTCGGACCGATGCGGGCGGCGTTGACATTTGTTCAGCAGTTGTGCGAACAGGGGGCTCGCGAGAGGGTACGCCGCGTCAAGGTGGAGCTATTCGGTTCTCTCAGCGCCACAGGTGTGGGGCACGGCACCGATAAGGCGACCCTGATGGGGCTGATGGGGAAATCGCCGGACACCATCGATCCGCGGGTGATCGAGCCTGCGATAAAAGCGGTGGGTGAAACCGGATTTCTGGCGTTGGCCGGGGGGGAGGGGATTGAATTCGACTGGAAAGATGACCTCTGTTTCGTTGACGAGGTGCTGCCCTATCACCCCAACGCCATGCGCCTGACCGCCTTTGATCATCAGAGCGTGGTTTTCTCGAACACCTACTATTCGGTGGGGGGCGGCTTTGTGCTTGATGAGAGCGAGGCGACAGCGAGCGCGCATCTGGTCCCTCAGGTTGCACTGCCCTACGACTTCAATACCGGAGCCGAGTTGCTTGAGCTCTGCCGTGCCCAGGGCATGAGGATCAGTGAACTGATGCTGGAAAACGAAAAGGTATGGCGCAGCGACAGCGAGATCCGGGCCGGTGCTGCCAGCATCTGGCAGGTGATGCAGGAATGTATCGCCCACGGTCTGGAAAACGAGGGCGTACTGCCGGGCGGTCTCAATGTGAAACGCCGCGCGCCTGGACTCTACCGCTCCCTGATGCGGGGCAGTGCCGCCAACGTCATCAGCACGACGCTGTCGGCGATGGACTGGGTCAACCTTTATGCGCTGGCGGTCAACGAGGAGAACGCGGCGGGCGGACGCATGGTGACAGCGCCCACCAATGGCGCGGCCGGCATCGTGCCGGCGGTGTTGATGTACTACATGCGTTACAAGGAGCAGGCGAGCGAGGGCGATGTCGTGGACTTCCTGCTGGCGGCGGCGGCGATCGGCGCGCTGTGCAAGAAAAACGCGTCCATCTCCGGCGCCGAAGTGGGTTGTCAGGGCGAGGTCGGATCTGCCTGTGCCATGGCTGCAGCGGGGCTGACCGAGGTGCTGGGCGGCTCGCCGGAGCAGGTGGAGAACGCTGCCGAGATCGCGCTGGAGCATAACCTGGGCCTGACCTGCGACCCGGTGGCCGGGCTGGTACAGGTGCCCTGTATCGAGCGCAACGCCATCGCGGCGATGAAAGCGATCAATGCCGCTCAGATGGCCTTGCGTGGAGATGGCGAGCACTTTATTTCGCTCGATAAGGTGATCCGCACCATGCGCGACACCGGGCGGGATATGCAGGACAAATACAAGGAAACCTCCCGTGGCGGACTGGCGGTCAATGCCATCGAATGTTAACCCGCCAGCTGCGGTTGCTCATTATGGGGCACTCGTGCAACAAAAAGATGCGTGCGCGGTACAGCTTAACGCTGCGGAATTTACATTTGCGCTACAGGCCTGCTTGACATGCAGGCCCAGTAATTCTCGAATGTTGGTGGCATTGCTCGTTTAAATTCACCACCTTAGGAACTGTTTGCGATATGTCACCCAGCTAGTTTGATCTTGATCAAGACATGGCACAGCTGTTGCTTTTGTGTTGTATGTGGAAACGCGAGAGGGTTTCAGACCTCTTTGTAACTTCCCTTGACAAGCCGCAATGAGGTTAGTGCATATGTCCGAAATGACCGTAGTGCTCCAAGGCTCTGCCGAGAAACACAAGACCCGTAACATCGGGTTCCTGCTGTTGAATAACTTCACCATGATCGCGCTGGCGTCGGCGGTTGAGCCGCTGCGTATGGCCAACCAGCTAAGCGGTCGGGAACTGTATGACTGGCATACGTTCAGCGAGGACGGTAACGCGGTCATAGCCAGCGACGGTATTCACATAACGCCGGACTGCTCCATGGCCGAATCCTCGTCGCTGGATGTCCTGATCGTCGTTGGTGGGGTGAACATAACCCGCAACTTCAGCCGCCGTCAGATTGCCTGGCTGCAGGCGATGGCTCGCAAGGATATTCTGATCGGCGGTGTCTGCACCGGCCCCTATCTGCTGGCGGAAGCTGGCTTGCTGGATGGCTATCACTGCAGCGCTCACTGGGAGTGTCTCGCCTCCCTGCAGGAGGCCTATCCGAGGGTGAGCTGTACCAACCGGCTGTTCGTCATCGAGCGCGACCGCATGACCTGCAGTGGCGGCACCGTGCCGATGGACATGATGCTCAACATGATCAAGCAGGATGTCGGTTCTCAGTTGACGGCCGGCATTTCGGAAATGTTTATCTGCGACAGGGTGCGGAACGAGACCGATTATCAGCGGATACCGCTGCGCCACATTCTGGGAACCACTCAGCCCAAGCTGGTAGAGGCGGTGTCGTTGATGGAAGCGAATATCGAGGAGGCAATTGAACTGGATGAGTTGGCGGGTTACGTGGGGCTGTCCCGTCGTCAGCTGGAACGTCTGTTCCAGAAGTACCTGCAGTGTTCGCCCTCCAGGTACTACATGAAGCTGCGCCTGTTCCGGGCGCGGCAACTGCTCAAGCAGACCTCCATGTCGATCATCGAGATTGCCCTGGCCTGCGGTTTTGTATCCACCCCCCACTTCAGCAAATGTTACCGCGAACATATTGGTATTCCCCCACGCGAAGAGCGCAGCGATATGCGCAGTCAGGCGCGCGGCAATACCATGACTCAGCTGGCCACCGCGGCGCTGTCTGTGCTCGGCAGCATGAATGAACATGTACCGGCACCGATATCGATGCGTGCGCTGAGTGAGGCCAAGTTCGAGCCCAGCTACGGATCGGTAGCAGTGGCGTAGACGTTGTTACCCTGAAAGCCTGATCGCCGCCCATCTGCAAAGATGGGCGGCTTTTTGTTGTCATTCCTAAACCATCTCCAGGTGGTGAAGGTTCCGTCGGCGTTATGCCCGTAGAGAGGCCATGCCAGAAACTGCCTTGGTTTAGACCAGCCAATAATGAGGGTGGCTCATGGGCCACACTCTCTTTTCTCGGGGGCTAATCAAAGCCACCTGCTTAGCAGGTGGTTTTTTACTTTCTTCACTTGTCACAACGCGTCGCGGCGTCGCAAAGCATTTCGCTCCGGGTCAGTCCAGTGCCGTTTTCAGAACAATTTACCTTTGCCGTTAATCCTATGCTGTCGGACATCAAGGAACGTCTCACGCACAAAGGGTGAAAGATGAACGCAGCCGAATTACACAACGATGCCATCGTCATTGATGGCCTGGTTATCGCGAAATGGGATCGGGATCTGTTTGAGGATATGCGGCGCGGTGGTCTGACCGCGGCCAACTGTACGGTCTCGGTCTGGGATGGGTTTCAGAACACCGTCAACAACATCGTCGAGATGAACAACCTGATCGAGCAGAATGCCGACCTGGTGCTGAAGGTGCGTACCACGGACGATATCCGCCGCGCCAAGGCACAGGGCAAGACCGGCATCCTGATGGGATTCCAGAACGCCCACGCCTTCGAGGATAAGCTTGGCTATGTACAGGT
>QKGH01000291.1 GCA_003250495.1 Marinobacterium sp. | reverse complement strand
CTGCTGGTGCTGGCCGGCGCCGGCTCCGGCAAGACCCGCGTGCTGGTGCATCGCATCGCCTGGCTGATCGAAGTCGAACGGATCTCGCCCTACTCGATCATGGCGGTGACCTTCACCAACAAGGCGGCGCGGGAGATGCGCGGGCGTATCGAGCATCTGTTGGGACTGAACACCCACGGCATGTGGGTCGGCACCTTCCACGGCCTGGCGCACCGCCTGCTGCGCGCCCACTGGCAGGACGCCGGGCTGCGCGATAACTTCCAGATCATGGACAGCGAGGACCAGCTGCGCCTGATCAAGCGCTTGTGCAAGGAGATGAACCTGGACGAGACGCGCTGGCCGCCGCGGCAGATCCAGTGGTACATCAATGCGCAGAAGGATGAGGGACTGCGCAGCGCCCATATCGAGCGCAGCGGCGATCCGTTCCAGGACACCATGGTGCGCGTCTACGAAGCCTACGAGCAGGCCTGCGAACGCGGCGGCATGATCGATTTCGGTGAGCTGCTGCTGCGCGCGCTGGAACTGCTACGCGATCGCGCCCCGGCGCTGCTGCGCCACTATCGTGAGCGCTTCCGCTACGTGCTGGTGGACGAGTTCCAGGACACCAACGCGATCCAGTACGCCTGGCTGCGCCTGTTGTGCGAAGGCGAAGAGAAGCTGATGGCGGTGGGCGACGACGACCAGTCGATCTACGGCTGGCGCGGCGCGCGGATCGAGAACATCCAGCACCTGCCGGAGCACTTCCCCGGCACCGAAACGATCCGCCTGGAGCAGAACTACCGCTCCACCGGCACCATCCTCGGCGCCGCCAACGCGGTGATCCGCAACAACTTCGGCCGCCTCGGCAAGGAGCTGTGGACCAGCCTCGGCGATGGCGAAGCGATCAGCCTGTACGCGGCGTTCAACGAGCAGGATGAGGCGCGCTTTATCGTCGACCGTATCGCCAAGTGGGTGGACGACGGCAACCGCCGCGACGAGAGCGCCATTCTGTACCGTTCCAACGCCCAGTCGCGAGTGCTCGAAGAGACCCTGATCCGCGCCGGGATCCCCTATCGCATCTATGGCGGCCAGCGTTTCTACGACCGTCTCGAGATCAAGAACGCCCTGGCCTACCTGCGCCTGATCGCCAACCGCGACGACGATACCGCGATGGAACGCGTCATCAACGTGCCGACCCGCGGCATCGGTACCCGCACCATCGAGCTGGTGCGCGAGCACGCCCGTGCCGAAGGGGTATCGATGTGGCGCGCCGCCAATGAGATCATCGAGCTGGGCCAACTGGCCGCCCGTGCCGGCAATGCGCTGCAGGGGTTCCTCGACCTGGTCAACCGCCTCGACACCGATACCCGCGACACCGAGCTGCACGAACGCACCGAACATGTGATCAAACACTCCGGCCTGATCGAACACCACGAGAAGGAGAAGGGCGAGAAGGCGCAGTCGCGCATCGAGAACCTGGAGGAACTGGTCACCGCCGCACGCCAGTTCGCCAACCAGTGGCAGCAGGAGCAGGCCGAGGCGGAGGGGTTCAACTCGGTGATGTCCGCCTTCCTCGACCAGGCCGCGCTCGATGCCGGCGAGGCGCAGGCCGACGTGCATGTGGACAGCGTGCAACTGATGACGCTGCATTCGGCCAAGGGACTGGAGTTCCCGTTGGTGTTCATGGCCGGCATGGAGGAGGGTCTGTTCCCGCACAGCATGTCGGCAGAGGAGCCGGGCCGGCTGGAGGAGGAGCGCCGTCTCTGCTACGTCGGCATCACCCGGGCGATGCAGAAGCTGTATATGACCTATGCCGAGTCGCGCCGCCTGCACGGCCAGGAGAACTACAACCGGCCATCACGCTTTATCCAGGAGATCCCGGCCGAGCTGGTCGAAGAGGTGCGCCTGAACGCCAGCGTACGCCGCCCCTATAGCAGTGGTTACGGCAGTGATTACAACCGCGGCGGCTACGGCCAGCAGGAATCCAGCTCGCTGTTCGGCAGCAGCAGCCTCAGCGCCAGCGCCGTTCCCGACACCAGTCTGAACCTGGGCCAGCGCGTGCTCCATCCGAAGTTCGGCGAAGGCACGGTGATCAATTTCGAGGGTAGCGGGCCGAAGGCGCGGGTCCAGGTCAACTTCGACGACGAGGGCAGCAAGTGGCTGGTGGTCGGCTTCGCCCGCCTGGAGCCGCTGTAAACTGCCATGTCCCGACCCAAGCTGCGCATCCACGCCCCGGCCATCGTCTATTTCGACCGCGTGCGTCGTTGCGGCTCCTTCCGTGAGGCGGCGCGCACGCTGAACGTCGCCTCGTCGGCGGTGAACCGACAGATCCTGAAACTGGAGGAGGAGATCGGCGCACCGTTGTTCGAGCGCCTGCCCGGCGGGCTGCAGCTGACCGCCGCCGGCGAGATCTTCGCCCGCCACGTCATCACCGTGCTGCAGGACACCGAGCGCGTGCGCTCCCAGCTCGACGCACTACACGGCCTGCGCAGCGGTCATGTGGAGATCGCCACCATCGAGGGGGTCACCGTCGACCTGTTGCCGGTGGCGATCGAACGGATGCGTAAACTTTACCCCAAGGTCTCGATCGGCGTTTCGATCCTCGGCTCCACCGCGATCCCGGAGATGATCATCAGCGGCAACGCCGACCTGGGACTGGCATTTGCCC
>QKGH01000252.1 GCA_003250495.1 Marinobacterium sp. | reverse complement strand
GGCGAGCGCGTTTACGAGATCCTGCGGAATTCGCCACGATCTGGCTCCTTTAAAATTTTAAGGTTATCGGTTTACGGTCTCGGCGTGATCCAGATGCTATCGAGACCGGTGCCGAAAATTAGACGCGAGATTATTCCTGCTCGGTGCGTAGATGTCAAGGCGGCGGCGGGAATTCCCCGGCGAGGCCCGCTCGGGTTGGCGGATTTCCTAAAGAAAAAGGGCAGCGTATGATTTGCCGCGGCCCAAAGCCCGGATCGGTGCTGAACGCCCAAGCCGGACCCGGGGCTGGCGGTGCCCCGCTTGGAACTCCAACTGGAACCTGGATGGATATGGCAGAGAAGAAAAAGTCGGTGAGTCTGTTGCGCTCCTCGGGGGTGGTCGGTGTGATGACCCTGGTGTCGCGGGTGCTGGGGTTGGTGCGCGATGTGGTGATCGCCGGCTATTTTGGCGCCAGTGGCAGCGCCGATGCCTTCTTCGTCGCCTTCAAGATCCCCAATTTTTTACGCCGCCTGTTCGCCGAAGGGGCTTTCTCCCAGGCCTTCGTCCCGGTGTTGTCGGAGTATCGCAGTCAGCGCGATCTGGCGGCGGTGCGCTTGCTGGTGCAACGCGTGGCCGGCAGCCTCGGATCGGTGCTGTTGCTGGTGACCCTGATCGGGGTGTTGGGCGCGCCGCTGCTGGCCGCGCTGTTCGCGCCCGGTTTCTACCTGGCCGGGGGCGAGAAGTTCGAGTTGGCGGCGCAGATGCTGCGGATCACCTTCCCCTACCTGTTGCTGATCTCGTTGACCGCTTTCTGTGGCGGGATCCTGAACAGCTACGAGCGCTTTGCGGTACCCGCCTTCACGCCGGTGTTGCTCAATCTGGTGTTGATCCTGGCGGCCGTGGTGTTGAGCCCGCTGTTCGATCCGCCGATCCTGGCGCTGGCCTGGGGCGTCTTCATGGCCGGCTGCGTGCAGTTGCTGTTCCAGTTACCGTTTCTGGCGCGGATGCGCCTGCTGCCGGTGCCGCAGGTCGGCTGGCGCGATGAAGGGGTGCGCCGGATTCTGAAGCTGATGTTGCCGGCCCTGTTCGGGGTGTCGGTGGCGCAGGTCAACCTGCTGCTCGATACGGTGCTGGCCTCGTTCCTGCAAACCGGCAGTGTCTCCTGGCTCTACTACTCCGACCGGCTGTCCGAGTTGCCGCTTGGCGTATTCGGTATCGCCATCGCCACGGTGATCCTGCCCAGCCTGTCGCGTAAACATGCAGAAAAGTCTTCACTGCAGTTCATGCAGACGCTGGATTGGGCGGTGCGCATGGTGCTGCTGATCGGCATCCCGGCGGCACTGGCGCTGATCCTGTTGGCCGAACCGCTGTTGACCACGCTGTTCCAGTATGGGGAGATGAGCGGGCACGACGTGGCGATGGCGGCGCGCAGTCTGCGGGCCTATGGCCTGGGGCTGGTGGCGTTCATGTTGATCAAGGTGCTCGCGCCGGGCTTTTTCTCCCGCCAGGACACCGCGACGCCGGTCAAGATCGCGGCCTGGGCGATGCTGGCCAATATGGTGATGAACCTGATCCTGATCTGGCCGCTGGCCCATGCCGGGTTGGCGCTGGCGACCTCGCTGTCCGCCTTTATGAATGCGGGCATGCTGGCGTTGGGGTTGATGCGGGCCGGAGTGTTCCGTTGGCAACCGGGTTGGGCGCTGTTTGGTCTGCGTCTGGCGCTGGCCAACCTGGCCTTGGCCGGGTTGTTGCTGTGGCTCGGCAGGCCGCTGCAGCAGTGGCTGGAGGCGGGGCTCTGGTTGCGGGTGCAGTGGATGCTGGTACTGGTGCTGGCGGGCGTGGCGGTGTATGCCGGCGTGCTGCTGGCGGCGGGGCTGAGGCTACGTCATCTCAGGGCTTAATCCGACAACTGGTTGTACGGTATACTATGGCGCTGAATTTTCATTGGGGTATTTTCCCATAGGGGAGTCTATTGGGGAGTGCCGTCCTATTGGGGAGCACCGCCGGTTTGCTATGGAACTGATACGCGGCTTACATAACCTGCGTGACCGCCATCAGGGGTGCGTTGCGACCATCGGCAATTTCGACGGCGTGCATCTGGGACATCAGGCCGTGTTGCGGCAGGTGCAGGCGAAGGCGCGCGAGCTGGACCTGCCGGCGGTGGCGATCATATTCGAGCCGCAACCGCGTGAGTTCTTTACGCCTGACAATGCTCCGCCCAGGCTAACCCGCTTTGATGAGAAGGTGCGGCTGTTGTCCGCCACCGGTATCGACCGGGTGTTGTGCCTGATGTTCAACGCGCGCCTGCGCAGCATGTCGGCCGACCAGTTTATCGACCAGTTGCTGCGCGAACGGCTCGATATCCGCCACCTGGTGGTGGGGGACGATTTCCGCTTCGGCTGCGATCGCCGCGGTGATTACGCGTTGCTGCGTGACGCCGGCGAGCGTTACGGCTTCGCGGTCGAAGAGACGGCGACCTACGAGGTGGAGGGCGAGCGGGTTAGCAGTACACGCGTCCGTGAGGTCCTGCAGCGGCACGATTTCGCCTTGGCGGAACGTTTGCTGGGGCGGCCCTACCGGGTCACCGGGCGTGTCATGCATGGGCAGAAGCTGGGCCGCCATCTGGGAGCGCCGACCGCAAATGTGCGTATGCACCGTTTCGCCTGCCCGCTACGTGG
>QKGH01000391.1 GCA_003250495.1 Marinobacterium sp. | reverse complement strand
GGATCATCGCCTGGGTCGTGACCCCGGCAGCCACTTCGATAGCGAAAATCTTGTCGCCCTGCTCGGCGACCAGCTGCGCCAGCGCCGCCTGATCGTGCAGCTGCAGGGTCCGCCCCGCGACAGCAACGCGGCCGTCATCGCTCTGCAGACGCAGCACCAGCAGCTCCTGGGCAGCGTCGTTCCCCGGCGCCGGTAGCGGCAGGTCGATGCGGCGCCACTGCACGAAACTGGAGGAGAGCATGAAGAACAGCAGCAGGATGAATACGACATCGATCAGCGGTGTCAGGCTGATCGCCTGGCGCCGCCGCGGCAGCGACAGGTCAGGCAGCATCGCGCAACGCTCCGGCAGCGACGGTGGCGGGAGTGGCCTGGGGGCCGGCGCTGGTAAAGACCCGGGTCACGGCATCGTTCATGCTCGCGGCAACCCGCTCCACCTTGCGCTCCAGCCAGGCGTGCAGCGTCACCACCGGGATCGCCACGGCCAGCCCCACGGCCGTAGTCAGCAGCGCCTGCCAGATCCCGCCGGACAGTACCGACGGATCGACCTGGCTCCCAGCCGCTTCCATCTGCTGGAACGCCGTGATCATCCCGAGCACCGTACCGAGCAGTCCCAGCAGCGGACTCAGCGTCGCGATCACCTCCAGCGGACGCAGAAACGCACGCAACTGCTGCAGCTGGCGGTTGGCGACGCGGGTCAGTTCCTCGCGCAGCAACGCCAGCCGGCTCTGATCGCCCATCCCCTGCATGGCGATGGCGACCAGGGTCGATACTGGCCGGTTAGGGCGCAGTGCAGCGGGGGCCTGCTCCCGCTTACCGGCGCGCCAGAGCGCCAGCGCTTGCTCGACATCGTCGCAACGCTCGGCACGCAGCAGGGCAAACTGGGCGATCTTCACCAGCACGATGGTCAGCGCGACGATGGAGAAAACGCACAGGATCCAGACCACCGGACCGCCCACGACCAAGAACTCGACCAGTCTATCCAGCAATGTTTGGGCAAGCGTATCGGTACCGGGTTGCGCCAACAGCTCCCCGCCGCCTCCAACACCGGTCTCGGACAGGGTCTCCGGCATAACGCCCTCTGCGGCCGGTGCGGCTCCAGTGCCGAGCTGGGCGGCGGCGGACAGGTCGCTCACCGCCTGCAGGTTTTCCGCGCCATCGAGTCCAACGTTCGCGCTACCCGGCACCGCCTGCAGCGACGCGGCCGCGGGCTCCGGCATAGGTACTCCGTTATCCGCCGCCGGCAGGCTGGTCTGCAGTGCAGAACCCTCAGCGACAGGGGTTTGCGCTCCGACACCCGCGGCTCCGCTGCCTGCCCCTCCAGCTACTTCCGGCCCGGTCCGCTCCAATTGCTGCGCTGTCGCTCCATCACTCACGAGATACTCTCCATCGATCCATTCCTGTTCGCGCTGTCCGCATCCGGCATCGCAATTTTTACAAATGCTATATATTCGTATTTACATTATCAATAGCAAAATTGAACTCCGTGCCCGTACCGCGGTCGGCGACAGGAGCGGATGCTCCAACAGCAGCAGCGGGAAGAGCGCGAGATCGGGACGGCGCGACCGGCACCGCGACGCGGTCCAGGTCGGTATGAACTCGGTCAACAGGAGCTCGGTCAACAGAAAATCGGCCAAGCGGCGATAGCGCTACGCGCCGACACCGATGCCCCGGAGGGGTCCGCTGCGGATCGCCCTGCCATCGCCGCATCGGAAACTGGAAGCGGCGGACTGGACTCGGCCACGCGCTGACATGGGATAAAAACGACAGAATCGACGCTGTTTGGCGCAAAATAAAACCCCGATCACCGAGGATCGGGGTTTCAGCATCGCGGCAAGTACGCTGCTAAAGCAGCGTTAAGCCGGCGCATCGGCCTCGCCCCAAGTAGCGCCGAGAGCAGAGGCCAGATCGGCTCAGCGCAGGTCGAAACGATCCGCGTCCATGACCTTGCACCAGGCGGCAACGAAGTCGGCGACGAACTTCGGCAGCGCATCCGCGGCGCCATACACCTCGGCGATGGCACGCAGCTGGGCGTTGGAACCGAACACCAGGTCGACGCGGGAGGCGCTCCATTTCAGCTCACCGCTACTGGCGTCGCGCCCCTCGAAGGTCTGGGCATCGGCCGAACTCGGCCGCCAGACCGTGCCCATATCGAGCAGGTTGACGAAGAAGTCGTTGCTCAGGGTTTCCGGCCGCGCGGTCAGCACACCCAGCGCCGTGCCGCCATGGTTGGTGTTCAGCATCCGCATCCCGCCCACCAGCACCGTCATCTCCGGGGCCGTCAGCGTCAGCAGCTGCGCCCGGTCCAGCAGCATCTCCTCGGCGGACACCGCGTAAACCCGCCGCTGATAGTTGCGGAAACCATCGGCCAACGGCTCCAGCACAGCGAACGAGTCCACATCGGTCTGCGCCTGGCTGGCATCGGTACGCCCCGGCGCAAACGGCACCTCGATCGCGACACCGGCCCGCTCTGCGGCCTGTTCAATCGCCACGCCACCGGCCAGCACGATCAGGTCGGCCAGCGACACCCGCTTGCCATCTGTCTGCGCGGCGTTGAAATCCCGCTGCACACCCTCCAGCACCTGCAGCACCCGGGCCAGTTGCGGCGGCTGGTTGACGGCCCAATCCTTCTGCGGCGCCAGTCGAATCCGGGCGCCATTGCCGCCACCTCGTT